>JAPUKU010000056.1 GCA_027295505.1 Acidobacteriota bacterium | reverse complement strand
TGCTGTCCATCCATCTCACGGCGGTAAAGGTTGGGTTTCTTCCAGTACTCGGTGATGATGGTCTCACGCGCTTCCATACCCTGGCCTGTGATCCGCCGGCTGCGGATGAAGCGTGAGCTCACCCCTAGCAGGTGCTCGTTGCCTCCATAGGCGTTGATCATCTCGTCCAGGATCTCCAGGGCTCGATCATCACGCTGAGGCCTGCCGCGCGGCCGTTTCGACCGCACACGTTGCTCCTGCTTCCGGTTCTGACTGGAGGGGGGCAGCTCGATCTCGTTCGAGGGAGGCTGCGTTGCGGGGGCCGTCTGAGGGGGATCGGAAACTTCGCTATCCTCAGCCTGGGTGGGGGACAGCGCCAGGAGTCCCGCCAGTGCTAAGATTATGGGCTGCATTCCCTTGTGCATTCAAATCATTTTAGAGGGGGCCTGGGGGGGTGTCAAACTTGGCACGGAGCTCACGCTGCGTCTTGTGTAGAGGAGGAAAATGAAATTGGAGCCCGCCGCTCTAGCGCTGCTGGGAACCACCGTGGTGACGGCCCTTGTGCACGCCCTCATCCCCGATCACTGGCTTCCGCTGGTGCTGCTGTCACGCGCGAAGCGATGGAATCTGCGTCATGCTCTGGCTCTGGCGGTCCTGGCCGGCGCGCTGCATTCCGTGGTCTCCGTCAGTTTGGGTGCCCTTGCGCTATGGGTGGGACGCGAAACGGCCCAAGAGATGGGTGAAATGCTTCAGAACATCTCAGCTGTTCTCCTGGTCCTTTTCGGTCTGGGGTATGCTGCCTGGGCTCTCTGGCGCGGCGGGCACTCCCTGCACATGCACCCTCGCCTGGAGGACCCGCACGCCGAGCCTGATCATCGTTTGACCGGGGTGGGGCTGAGCTTCGTCGTGGGTTTCAACCCATGCGTGCTCATCATCCCGCTCCTGTTCGCTACCAGCTCGTGGAAGGCAATCTGGCAGGTCGCGGTGGCAGGTGCTTTCACAGTCACTACGGTTGCAACCACGGCTGCCATGGCCTGGATTGGCCTGCGTTCCGCGCGCCGGCCAGAGTTCGCCTTCCTGGATCGCTTCGGGGAGGCGGTGAGCGGAGCTTTGATTGCCCTGACCGGGATTGCCCTGTGGATCCTGGAGGGTTACGGAGGATCATAATGGAGAGTCTGGGTTTTCTGGTGAACGGAGAATGGAAGACGAGAGGGGAGAGGCTCACCATACTCTCCCCGTTCAATGGAGAGCCAGTCGGCGAAACCTACCGGGCCAGCAGCGAGGACGTGGAGCAGGCCATCCAGGCATCTGAACGGGCCTTTGAACAAACCCGCAAGATGGCAACCTACGAGCGCACCGACATTCTGGAGGGAGTTGCCCGGGGCATTCAGCGTGAGCGCGAGAATCTGGCGCGGTTAATCGCCCAGGAGGCCGGAAAGCCGCTGAAGACAGCGCGGGTCGAGGTCGATCGTGCAGTCCTGACATTCACCGATGCAGCGGAGGAGGTCAAGCGGCTGGATGGGGAATGGCTGCCCCTGGACCGCATTGCCGCCACCCGGGGCCGCTGGGGACTCGTCCGGCGCTTCCCTCTGGGCCCAATCGCGGCCATTTCACCGTTCAATTTTCCCCTCAACCTCGTGGCGCACAAGCTTGCGCCCGCGATCGGGGCCGGCAATACGGTGGTGCTCAAGCCGGCCAGCCAGACCCCCCTCACCGCCCTGCGGCTGGCCCGTCTGTTTGAGGAAGCCGGCGTTCCGGCCGGCGCACTCAACGTTCTACCCTCGTCACCCGCCGTGGCCGAGCCGCTGTGCACGGACGATCGGCTGAAGTTGCTCACCTTCACCGGCAGCCCGGCGGTTGGCTGGGAGTTGAAGCAAAGGGCGCGCAAGAAGCGGGTGGTGCTGGAGCTGGGTGGAAATGCCGGCGTCATCGTTCACAAGGACGCCGATCTCGAGCACGCAGCTGCCCGCTGCGCCCTCGGTGGCTTCTCCTATGCAGGGCAGAGCTGCATCTCGGTGCAGCGCATCCTGGTGCAAGAAAGCTGTTACGACAGATTCCTGGAAGCGTTCCTGCCGAAGGTGGAGTCCCTGAAGATCGGAGATCCCCTCGATGAAGAGACTGACGTGGGTCCCATGATCAACGAGAGGGAGGCCCGGCGCGCGGAGGAGTGGGTGGCCGAGGCGAGGAAGGCAGGGGCCCGCATGCTTCTCGGTGGTGAGCGCCAGGGAGCCGTCTACCCCCCAACCGTGCTTTCCGATGTGACGCGCGACATGAAGGTGAGCTGCCAGGAAGTGTTCGCGCCGCTCGTCACCGTCAGCCGCTACGAGGAGTTTGATGAGGCGCTGAAGCAGGTCAATGACTCGGATTATGGTCTCCAGGCAGGTGTGTTCACGAGGGACGTCGGCCTGATGTTCCGCGCCTACGAGGCGCTTGAAGTTGGAGGCGTGGTGGCCGGCGATGCGCCCACATTCCGGATCGATCCTATGCCGTACGGCGGGGTCAAGGATTCCGGCCTGGGTCGCGAGGGCGCCCGGTACGCACTCGAGGAGATGACGGAGCGCAAGCTTCTCGTTGTCTGTCCCATGTGACGACCCCCGACTTCCGGGGCGGTCGGGTGGGACCCGCTAAGGCGGAACGGCTCTTCCACGCATCGTGACCCCGATCCCCGGAACCCAACGGTGAACCATCCCCCGGCCGCTGATTCGCGGATGGCCCGGCTGGAGCGTCGCAGCCGCCGGTTGCTGCGGCGCGCCCTGGCGGTCGACACAGAACATGAGCTCCGGCTCGTGCGGCCACCCTCTGGCCGCGGCGGGCGAACGTTCATGGTGCAGGCTGAAGGCCGCACTCTCGCCGTCCTGCGCGTCTTCGCCCTCCGCAACCGGTTGGTGAGATTGCGCGAGTCCACGCGCAAGCTGCAGTTCCTCGGAGTGCCGGTGCCACGTTTACTGCTGTGCAACACCTCGCACATGGGCAGGCTCTGGCGCGGGGCGTACGTGGCGGTGGAGGAATTCCTCGAGGGTGTTCCGCTAGGGAAGGCGCATGATCGGACACCGGCCTTAGACCAGCTGGCCGGCAGCCTCGCGAGACTGCATTCCGAGCATCGAGATTCGTGGGGGACGTTCGGACGGCGGAAGCGCACCGGTTACGCCGGGTCTCGTCTACGAATGGCGCGCCAGATCGTTCGCCGCCTGTCGCTCGTGGAAGGTCTCACCCGGGAAGAAGCCCGAGATCTCCTGGTGGCTCTTGCTGCCTGGAAGCCGCGGCTCGAGGCGCTGCGGGACTTTCAGCTCTTGCACAACGATCTGCATTTCAACAACGTTCTCGTCCACGAGGACGGCCATGTGAGCCTCCTCGATCTCTATCGTATGCGCTATGACCGGCGGGAATGCGAGCTCTCCGCGGTGGCGGTCCGGCTTCTCGATCTGGACCCGTGCCGCGTATCGCGGTTCCTGGAGATGTACGAACAGCAGGGAGGCAAGAGCCCGGAACCGGGTCTCTGGGAGTTCGAGACCTTGCTCGTCTGCCTCGATCGTTGGGCACGGATGCTGGAGCAGGCTCGTTCCGGGGACAAATCGCAGGCGGCCTGGGCTGCTGATCAGATCAAGATCTGGGAGAAGCGGGTCCGGGTGCGGGTCGAAAACGTGCGGGTCGCAGGCCGGAGTTGAGAGCCTTCGTCGGTCCGCCCGTCACTCCGCCAGGAGCGTTTCCATCCAGGGCCAGCGGGAAGCCAAGCTTTCATGGACACGACCGCGGGCCGGAGCGGGCAGCACGAAGTAGATGCACCAGGCAAGGGATACGAGCATCACGGTGACACCGAGCGCGTGCGTGGCGGCAGAGACTGTGCGTACCAAAGGCTCTCCGAGAAGACCGAAGCGGTGGAACAGCTCGTTCCAGTCATGATCGCCCCCTCCGACGAGGGGTAGGGCAAGAGCGCGCGCATCAGCCATGTAGACGGAAATGTTGATGAGATTTTCACCCGCCCACCAGGAGCACACAGCGGCTGCGAATGGCTGTTTCTCACGGAGGAGAAAGTTTCCCGCGAGCAGCACGGGCACCAGAATTTGGGTCAGTGTGCCGCCCAGGTATTGCAGCGTGCTTCCGGCGAAACTGAAGATCAGATGACCCGCCTCGTGGAAGGCAAGGTTCACGAGATCGAGAAAGCAGTAGGACGAAACTCCTGTGGTCAGCGTCAGCGTCCACCACGCCACCGGAAGCATCAGGATGGCTCGAGGCCAGCATGAACTCGAGCCGGCGCAGTGCAGAGGGCTCGTGCGCGCCGGTCCCATGCTGAGCAATGTAGGGTTCGCACAGTGGTTCGTCGAGTCCTGCCGCAGCAATGCAGTTCATTGCTGCTAGAATTGATGAATCGATGATGATTCCAGGCGAGAGAGTTCGCAAAATCCTGATCCGCGAGCAAGAACGCTTCGTGACGGAGCGCCCGCGCTCTCGATCCTTGCTGGAACGGGGGCGCCGCTCGATGCCAGGGGGCGTGCCGATGTCTTGGATGCTGTCCCTCTACGAGCACATGCCGATGTTTATCGCCGGGGGGAGCGGCGCCTATTTCACCGATGTCGACGGGCATCGGTATCTCGACATGAACCAGGCTGATCTCAGCATGAACTGCGGCTACGGGCCGGAACCGGTGGTGAGGGCGGTAGCCGAGCGCATGAAGCAGGGCAGCCAGTTCCTGCTGCCCACGGAGGATGCGCTCGTCGTGGCCGAGGAGCTGGCGCGACGCTACGGCCATTCGCACTGGCAATTCACGCTCTCGGCCTCGACGGCAAACATCGAGGCCATCCGCCTGGCGAGAGCCGTGACCGGCCGCGACACCGTGCTGCTATTTGACGGGCAGTACCACGGCGAGATCAACGAATCTCTGGTCGAGCTCGAGGACGGTGAAGTGCGGCCCGGGACCGCTGGTTTGCTGCGAGGAGCAGCCGAGTGCACGCGTATCGTGCAGTTCAACGATCTGGACGCCGTGGAGTCGGTTCTCGGTGACGGTGATGTGGCCTGTGTGGTCACCGAACCGGCGCTCACTAACATTGGAGTCATCCTGCCGGATGACGGGTTCCTGCATGCCATGAAAGAGATCGCCCACCGCCACGGAACCCTGGTCGTGCTGGACGAGACGCATACGCAGGTGTGCGCTTACGGAGGACTGACCCGGGCCTGGGGGATCGAGTCGGACATGATCGTGCTCGGAAAGTGTCTGGCGGGTGGCGTGTCGATCGGCACCTACGGTATGGCTGAGGAAATAGGGTGTCACCTCCGCGGGGGCTGGCAGGCTGATCCTGCGGGCCAAGACTCGGGCAAGGGGGTGGCGACGGGAGGCACCCTGTTCGGCAACGCCCTCTCGCTGGCAGCGGCACGTGCCACGCTCGAGCAGGTGCTCACCGAGGAAACATACGCACGGGGAGCCGCCCTGGGCGGCAGGCTGGCGGATGGCATTGAGGCGGCCTTCCAGAAGGCGAATCTGGCGTGGTCGGTCCAGAGGTTGTTCTGTCGCTCGGGTTACACCTTTGCGCCGCAGCTGCCGCGCAATGCGCTTGAAGCCCGTGCGGTAGAGAATCCAGAACTGCGCGGGCTCATGCGCGTCTACTTCGCAAACCGGGGAATCTGGGAGGCGATTTCGAGCGCGGGTCCTGCAGCGTCGTTTCCGGCCACTGCCGGCGACATGGGTCGTTACGTGGCGGTACTCGAAGAATTTCTGGACGAGATCACCTCCTGAAGAGGCGGGAGATCAGAACCCGCGTTCCACGGGCTTGAGGATCCCCGAACCCCCTGCTAGGATAGGTAATCTCACCGCGCACGTCGCTGGCATCTCATGAAACCGCAGACGTCCACCGCTCCATCCACCGGTCGGCATGCCGCCGAGCATGAGCTTCTGGTCCGTGAGCTCGAAAGGCGCATCGAGATCCTGGAAAACCTCGAAGATTCCTCGTTCGGGAATTTCACCATGCTCGATTGGGTGTTCTGCATCATCGCCTTCCTCATCCTCCCCCACATCTTTCTGTGGATGTTTGTCTGATCGGGAGCCCCCGGATCACTCCCTGTGAACCCCGCGGCCTCCCAGCCTGACGCCGGGCAGCTGATACGGCAAGAGAGCGTATTCGGGCGCCTGCCTCTGCTGCCTCAGGAGCGCGAGTACGGCCCCTGGGGCGCCCACGCCACCTGTTTTGCGTATGCGGTGGCGACCTGGTGCTTCCTTATCGGCGGCTATGCCGCTAGCTGGGTCGGAGCCGTGCAGGGGATCGTGTGCCTCATCGGCGGCAACCTGGTGGGTGTCTTCCTGACCACGATGCCCCTGTCGCTCGGTTGCCAGCGCTACGGGCTGGAGCAGATCGAGTACTGCAAATCTTCCTTCGGACAGAGGGGATCAAAGCTTGTTCTGGTGTTCTACATCATCAACATGCTCGGTTGGACGGGCTTGATTCTGGTGATGTTCGGCAACGGCATCCGTAACATCGTGCGGGCGCTGGGATATGAGCCGGCCGGTTGGGTGGTCGGCGCCGGCGTGGGGCTCGGCCTGTGGCTCTCTTATCTTCTGGTGACGAGAGGCGTGCACCTGCTCAACATCACAAACGCCATCATCGCCCCGGGGCTGGGACTGCTCAGCGTCTTCATGTTCTACATGCTGATCCAGAAGTACGGCTGGCAGGCGATACTCCAGGCACCTCCTCTGGATCCCGGCCCCGATCCGCTGATCAATTACTTCATTGTGTTTGAGATGGGCGTAGCGTCCGGATTTTCCTGGTGGGGCGGGATCGGCTTCCTGGCCCGGAACACACGTAAGCGCCGTGACGCGGTTTACCCGGAGATCCTGCAGCTGGGTCTGTTCATGTCGGTCGTCTGCTGTGTCTCTCTGTTCTCGGCGCTGGTGGTCAAGACCGCTGACCCGACCGAGTGGATGGTGCCTCTGGGAGGCGTCGTCATGGGGGTTCTGGCGCTCATCTTCGTGGCGCTGGCGAACGTGACCTCATCGGCGGTCTCCCTCTACGCCACGGGTCTGTCGCTGCGGCACCTGCGCTCCCTGCGCTTTGCACCCTGGTGGGTGGTGATCGCCTGGACCATCGTGCCGTGCCTGCCATTCGTGTTTTGGCCGCACGACCTGTATGACCTGGGCGACACGTTTCTGGCCTACAACGGCACCATGTACGCGCCGCTGTCAGGGATTCTCTTCGCCGACTATTTCTTTCTCAGGAAGCAGCGCCTGAACCTGTGGTCGCTCTTTGACGACGATCCTAAGGGTGAATACCATTACTCTTATGGTTTCAACTGGGTGGCAGTGGGATGCTTGGTCCTGGGACAGTTCGTCTATCTATCGATGTACAACCCCCTGACTTCGGAAACTCATTACCTCTTCCGGTTCATGCCGGCCTCGATGGCGGCCTGCGTGGTTCCCGGCCTGGTCTACTGGGGGCTCATGCGGATCCTGAATGCTGTTTCCGATTCCCCCCCTCGGTTGCGGACGCAGCACCGACGCCTGAACAGCCCCAACATCTGAGGTCGTTTGATGTGAGCAGGGTGTGGGGGCTCGGGGTGGCCAGGTCTGCCCGGAGAGTTCGTCAAGCCAGTGTATTTGTGTACCCTAATGTATGAAGGGAGAGGAGGCAGCGCCTGACCATGACAGCCGGGAAAGCCTTCACATCCCTGACCACCCCGCTGCTGTTCGATGCGTGTCTGAGCACCGGTGTGGAGATTCGCTGTGCACCGCCGGGAGGAAAGCCTCTTGTGCCGCACATGAAAGCCGCCGGCAGGGTTCTGCCTGCCCGGCACGCGGGAAGCGTCGATGTTTTTCTCGAGGCTCTTGGAACGGCTGAAGGGGGCGACGTGCTGGTGATCGACAATCAGGGCTGGAAAGACGAGGGGTGCATCGGCGACCTGGTGACCCTCGAGGCGCAGGCGGCCGGACTTGCCGGCATCCTCGTGTGGGGTGCACACCGTGACACACGCGAGCTCGTGTCGATCGACCTGCCGATCTTCAGCTACGGCGCCTGTCTGATGGGCCCCCGGCGGCTGGATTCCCGGGAGCCGGATGCTCTCGAGCGGGCGGTTGTTGGAACGCTAGCAGTTGGACGGGAGGATATCGTCTTCTGGGATAGCGACGGCGCAATCTTCATACCGGCCAGGGCACTGGACGGGGTCCTGACTGCAGCGAAATCGATCGCCGCCACCGAGCTCTGTCAGGCGCGTTCCCTGGGATCAGGGAATCGTTTGCGAGACCAGCTGCACTTCCATGAATATCTCGAGCGCCGCGCCCGGGACCCTTCCTACTCGTTCCGCCGTCACCTCGATGAGATCGGCGGGGCCATCGAGAAATGAGATGTCGAAGAATCTGCAGGCCGGGCCGGGCAATGAAGCGCTGCCCGTAGGGGGGAATGTGCCAGGAATTCCGGCTGAACCTCCGGTCCGTCGGGCGCTGAGTGGCCGCATGGTCACCCTGAACCCTCTCGATGCGGAGGCCGATGCTGCCGAGCTATTCGAGGTTTCCCACGGATCGAAGGAGGCACGCCGCGTCTGGACCTACCTGTTCCAGGGGCCGTTCTCCGATGAGGAAGCCATGAAGAGGTGGCTGGGGAAAGTTCAGGACTCGAGCGATCCCCTGTTCTTCACGGTCATCGAGGCCGCCCGGGGGCGATGCGTCGGCATGGTCAGCTTCTTGAACATGGTGCCCGCCATGCGCCGCCTGGAACTGGGCAACATCTGGTATGCGCCGTTCGCGCAGAGGACCCGTGTCAATACAGAAGCGATCTATCTCATGATGACGTATGCCTTCGACGACCTGGGGTATCGGAGGGTGGAGTGGAAGTGCGACTCCCTCAACCGGCGCTCGCGCCAGGCGGCGTTGAGGCTTGGCTTTGAGTACGAAGGAACCTTCAAGCAGCACATGGTCGTCAAAGGCAGAAACCGTGACACCTCGTGGTACGCCGTGCTCGATCGAGACTGGCAGAGCCTGAAAAGGAACCTTCGTCACTGGTTATACGAAGCAGGTGAACCGCGTCGGTCTCTGGCTGAAATGAACCGGTGCCTGCGCGAAAACGGGGGTGTCTAGGCGCTACGGGAGGCCTCGGGGGGACGCGTGGGGTGGGTGCCGAGCCTGCGCCAGAGAGTGGCGCGGCTGATTCCAAGCTGCCGAGCCGCCTCGGCACGGTTTCCCCCGCAGCGCGCGAGGACTTCCTGGATGTGCTGCATCTGGTAGTCGCGGAGGCTCTGTGCTGGGGCGTGGGCGTCCGTATCCGGAAGCGCGATCCGGGTTTCAGAGGACGCGAAAACTTCGACGATGCCGCCAGGGGAGTGATCGGGCGCGAACAGTGGCAGGGCCCGGATCCTCACTTCCAGACCTGAGAGCGGGCCCTCCCCGGGCTGATCCTCCAGACACGCGGGCTGCCGGGTTTCTAGCGCCTCCGCCATGGGGCACCCCTCACAGGGCAGCTCCCGCCTCCGGTACACTTCATGACAGAGATCGCCCCTCCGGTCGCCGAAGATCCGACGGTGGGGGCCATTCTGGGCGACGATGCGGTAGGCGGGGTCCTGGATCGAGGCGGGCTCTGTGCAGGCCTCCAGCAGTGTCTCTACCCGGGCACGTTCCCGGCGCAGTCCCGACTCGAGCTGCGCCAGGGCGCGGCGTGCACGCTCCAGCTCTTCCTGCATGAGGGCGCAGCGGTTCTCGAGCTGCGGCAGGCGCTGGCCGTACCATACGAACAGAGCTTGTTGCTCTCCCGGCAACGGCACCAGGACATGAAAGGCGCCGATCGACACGGGGCTCGAAGCCGGACGTAGTTGGGAAGCGGCAAGGAAATCGATCCATTCTCCCCCGGGAGAGGAGGCGATCTTCTCGAGGATTGGGGCCGCGGCTTCCCGAGATCCGGCCATGCCCGCCAGCAGGTCTTCCAGGGTTACCGTCTCGCTCTGTCCCGGCACCGATGCAGGCGAGAACCATGGCCTGGACGGCAGACGGGCACGGTCGAACGGGGCCGCGGCGAGGGCCTCGTGCTTCGGGAACGGGTGGCTGGAAAGCAGGAGTGGAGCCCAGCGGGAGAGCCTGTCTGACCGACTGGCATCGACCCCATGCAGGTGCCTGGAGAGCGTCATTGACGGCCGAAGTATAGAAATGAAACTACCCTGCTGTCAAGCCGGAGCCTGAGGGTTTGACTTAGAGCATTATCGTTTCAAATTAGAACGGTTTATGGGGCTGAGATCTATTGATCGAGGTGTGCAGCAACTCCCATCCCCTTAAGTGCCTGTACTACTTCATTCATGAGCTGATCGTAGGCCGCGCGCTCCTCAGGGCTGGAGTGGGGCGAGGCGTGTCTGCCAGCCCAGAGGTACGCCTCTCTCAGGGTTGGAAGAGTCCTCGGTTCAGACAGACTTGCGATCTCACGGACGAGCGAGAGGACCTGCTCCATGTTCTCATCCGCCATGGCCCGGTAGACCAGGCGCTGGTACGCCACCGCCATGTTGTGACGGGCATTGGCGTGGTCCGGTGAGAGGCGTAGCGCCGCCCGGTATTCGTCCACGGCACCCGCGTTGTCCCCCAGGTCGCTGTAAGCGATTCCCAGGTTGTAGTGGGTGTCCGCATCGTCTGGGTTTAGCTTCAGGGCGGCAAGGTACGCCTCGATCTCATCTTCGAGCCGGCCCAGCCGGCCGTAAACCACACCCAGGTTGTGCAGGGACCGTGCGTCTCCCGGGTTGGCTTCGATGGCCGCCAGGTATGAGTCGACTGCCCCCTCGAGATCCCCCCGCTCCTTGCGAGCGATCGCCAGGTTATAGTGGGCTTCCGCGAAGTCGGGCTGCGCCTTGATGGCGGCACGGTAGGCGCCGAGCTCCTCATCCGATCGTCCCGCGCGCCCGTAAGCCACCGCCAGGTTATAGGACGCGTCCGCGTACTCCGGGGATAGCGCTACGGCCCGCTGGTAATGGAAAATCTCCTTCTCGGTCTTCCCCAGCCGACCGTAGACCACGCCCAGGTTATAGTGCGCTTCGGGGCTATCCGGGCGGAGTTCCGAGTAGCGTTGATACGCCTCGATCTCGTCTTCGTACTGCCCCATTAGGTCGTACACGACTCCGAGGTTGAAATACAAATCGGGGTAATTCGGAGCGTGGCGCAGTGCTTCCCGATAGGACATGACCGTCTTCTCGAGGTTGCCGAGTCGCAGGTGGGCCAGGCCGAGGAAGTAATGTAGTTCCGGATCGCTGGCGCCATGGGTCAGACCCTGCTGATAGGTCTTGATCGCGTCTTCCACTTTCCCGGTCTCCACAAAGCAGACTCCCAGGTACTTGTAGGCTTCTGCAAGATCGGGCGAGATGGACAGAGCGCGCCGGAAACCGCGAATAGCCGGTTCGAACTCGGCGTTAAAGAAGTGAGCCAGAGCTCTCTGTAAATGAGGCTGTGCCGATTCCTCGTGGATGGGAGGGCCCAGGGGTTCGAAAGCTTGAGGGCGTGAGAGCGCAGCGGCACACGGCGGAGCCGTCAAAACGGATATCAATAAAATAATTGATAGATATTGTAATTTCATAAACTATATATTTAAACTGATGATAATCTATACATTTATATAGGTAAGTCAACAGTTGAGATCGGGGGTTGTCTGGGGGACTATCTTGTAACGAATTTGTTTTCAATAAGATACGTCACGGATGATTTCTTGACTTTGATCCTGCACGGAACCACATTGACTGAAGAGTGGTCTTCGTGCCGGGCGGGCCCCTGGGTACGTCCTCACAGGAGTTGCCCTCGAGGGCCGTTGAAGTCCGCCAGGCTCTTCCGGTACGTCGCTAATGAGCAGAAAGAAGCAACACCCACATTCAAAACTGGACAAGGCCAGTTCAGCCGACAGGGAAAAACGCGGTGCCCACCGCAAGCGGGTTCTGAAGCGCCTGGCTTACGTGGCGCTCGTGATCATCTCGTCCTTTTTCCTTTCGCCGGGCGCCGCGGCAGCCTTTTCGGGTTGTAACCCGGAAAACAAGAGCTGCAATCCAACAGGCGGACCGTGCGGTCCCAACACGTGAAGAAATGCAATGGGGCGTACCTTTCCCTCAGGCCGGATGTGCGGTATGTGCGCGGTCCGGCACGATCTGCACTGTACGATCTGAAATCAAAGCGCATCTGGCCGCTCGACGCCTGGATGACGCGCCTCATCGGTGACGCCTTAAAAGGCCGGCCGCTCGCGCACGTCGTGCGGGATCTTGGCGTACGCTCCAGCCGCTCGCGCCAGTTCGTCATTCGGGCTCTCTCCGACCACCCGCTGCTGGTCCTTTCCCCACAGCCGCAGGAGAACGAGAAGCCGCGGCCGGCTTCCATCGTGAGGCTTCCCATCCTCCAGGATGCTCCGCTAGCCGTCCAACCTCCATCCCGGAAGGAACTCGATTTCCTGTGGCTCGAGTTGACGGAACGGTGCAATCTGCGGTGCGTGCATTGCTACGCGGGGTCGGGACCGGGTCTGGAAGATGGACCCATGCGCACCGGCGAGCACCTGCGGATCCTCCGGGAGGCCGCCAGGGCAGGTTGCCGCAAGGTGCAGTTCACCGGTGGAGAGGCTCTGCTCGATCCCGATCTGCCGGGGCTGATCGACGAAGCCCGCGCGCTGGGTTACCGATGGATCGAGGTTTACTCGAATGCGACGCTCCTCAACGAGAGCCGGGTGCGCTTTCTGCGGGAGCGAGCCGTGCATGTCGCCGTCTCGTTCTACTCCCACTGTGAGGAGACCCATGAGGCGATCACCCAGGTGCCGGGATCATTTCGCCGGACCGTGGAGGCGATCCGCTCTCTAATCACCGCCGGCGTGGCGGTCCGCGCAGGGATCATCCGTATGCGGATGAACCAGGAAGATGTCGAGCCGGCCAAAGACTTGCTGGCGTCGCTCGGTGTGGATCGCGCCACGATCGGTGTGGATGAGGTGAGGCCCACGGGGCGCGGCTGCGGTGATTCGCTGGTGCCGGCGGGAGGACAGACACGCATGACCTCGCCCCCTAGCGGACAGTCGATGCAGGCCGGGGCGAACGGCAGCATGGGGTGCCAGACCTGCTGGAGCGGCAAGATAGCGGTCGCTCCCACTGGGGACGTCTTCCCCTGCATATTTTCCAGAGAGCTCGGAGTTGGCAACGTCCTGCGCCGTCCGCTGCAGGAGGTCCTCGAGACCGCCTCGCTCCAGGATCTCTGGTCGATCGACAAGGAGCAGATTCCCGTCTGCCGCGACTGTGAATTTCGCTACGGTTGTTTTGATTGCCGGGCGCTGGCCTACAAGCAGACGGGCCAGCTTCGATCCAAGCCGCCTTCCTGTGCTTATGATCCGTACACAGGGACCTGGGAAGGGGCACCGGAGCCGGACACCTCTCCAGCCGCTGTCGACGGATGCATTCCAGTGCGCGGCGAAAGCCTGAGCTGGGTGCGCTGCGGCGAGCTCGGCCTGCTCTACTCCCGCGCGCACTCAGCGCTCCTGGCCGTGAACCGTGTTGCCACCGAGATCGTGGGGCAATGCAACGGCCGGCGCAGCCTGGACAGGATCGCCCGCAATCTCGCCCGTCGGTACCGGGCCCCCGAGCCGGATGTGCGCCGTGATGTGCGGCAGTTGCTGGCAGAGCTGGCCGGTCTGGGATTGATGGAGCTTCGTTCCGCGTGAGAGCGGTCGAGCACACCGTGCGCCTGGCAGGGCAGCCGTTCGGCCTGCGATGCACGTGCGCCGAATTCGAGGACGAATTTCGCCGCATCCTGAAGCCCTTCCCCATCCGAAAAGGCGCGGCACCGGGTTACCAGCACTACGAAGTCGAGCGCGACAAAGGATTCGTGGTGCGAAAGGGCCGCGGCAGGCTCTTTCGCTGCCGTGACCTGGACGACGCCCTGGAGTACCTGGAGGCAAACATCTATGGTCAGCTCGTCCGGCTCCTCGACGGGCCGGCACTGTTCCACGCCGCAGCCGCGGTTGTCTCTGATACGCTCATCCTGCTGCCGGCCCCCCCGCGCAGCGGCAAGACAACGCTCGTGGCGGGGCTCATCAAACGGGGTGCTCTCTATGTCACCGACGAGATGCTCATCGTAAGCCCCGACTCACTTCAGGTGCAGGAGTTTCCAAAACCACTCAACCTGAAGTTCGGATCCATTCCGTTCTTTCCAGAACCGGGCCCGGAGCTCGAGCCTGCCCGGCCGGGCCCTCTGACGTCACCCCAGCGGCGCATTCATCACATGATTGTGCAGCCGGCTTTTTGCCACTCCGGTCCCGTGGGACCCTGCCGCACGGCTCTGTTGTTTCCCACCTACCGCGAGGGGGCAAAGCCCCGGCTGCAATCGCTCGAGCGCGTGGAGGCCGTGCGTCGGCTGGCAGGTGCCTCATACAACCACTACCGGTTCGATCCGGCCAATTTTCTTTCAATGGCCGAACGCCTCACGCGCGGGGCGCTGTGCGCCGAGCTCGAGTACGGATCGCTGGAGGACGCACTACAGCTCATCGATCAGAACGTCGTGAAGCTGAGACCCCTCCCCGTCTGCATTCCCGCCTGATACCTGGCTGCCCGGTCCGCCACTGTGCGAAGTGATTCCTTCCGGGCGCGGGCCCCATCGGCCTTCCCCCTCCCCCCTCGAGACTCGGCTAGAATGGAAGGCATGATCAGGGGCCAAAGCCTCGGCCAGGTTTGGATCGCTCTGGCCTGGGTAATGATCGCGGCTGGCGTGTTCCCGGTGGTGTGTGCCGCCGCCGAGGATGGCTACGATGACGCCGAGCTCGAGCTCAGGGCACGCTCCCGTCTGGAGCGGCGCGTTCAACTGCGAGGTTTGCCGATTGAGGTCAGCATACGGTCAGGGATTGGGCTTCTGAAGGGAAGCGTTAACTCGTTGGAGCAAGCCGAGATGGCGCGCCGCGCCGTTGCTGGAGTTCGGGGCCTGGTCGATCTACAGAGTGCGCTCGAGGTCCCCGCAGGGATGGCTACCGATTCAGAGCTGCGGGGGTATGTGGAGGAAGAAATAGAGCGCTTCCCGGTGCTGGAGCGGCTCGAGCTGCGAATTGACGTGAAGGAGGGCAGGGCGGTCATCGAGGGCGAGGTCCGTTCGGCGGGGCAGCGTCTGCTGGCCCTGGAGGCGGCGCGGCGGGTCGAGGGCGTGCGGGGTGTGGATCTGAGGCTGCGGGTGCGAGGGGGGCAAGACGCGAGTGACGGTCTGGTGCAGGATCAGATTCGAGACCTGCTGGGAGATCGTTTGAGGTTCCCGATCCAGGGCCAGGTCTCAGCCCGAGTGCGGGACCGGATCGCCATCCTGGAAGGAGAGGTGCAGCGGGTCATCGATCGGCTGGATGCTGAGCAGCTGGCGTGGTACGTGGGTGGTGTTCTGAGCGTGCAGAACCTGATCAAGGTGGTGCCGAGGTCGCGCATCCGATCGGCCCACGCTCCCCGGGGTGACGAAACGGCGGGAACGGTGAGGCCTCTTCAGAGCGATCCGGAGACGCCCGAAGATGAGGTGGAAGAGTAGGAGGGGACGGATGAAGAAGTTCGAAACTACTGGAACGAAGCTGGCCTGCATCGCCTGTGCGCTCGCGCTCGTGGTGGTCGCGCCCGCTGGCCGTGCGGCCGACAGCCAGACCCAGCAGGCGGCGCAGCCGGCTCCCACCCGCAGTGCCGCGGATGCAGCCCTACGCGGGCGGGTGATCCGCTTGCTCTCCGCCGATCCGGACGTGCGCATGCTGTCGCTCTCGGTTGAGGTGCAGGACGGTATTGCGGTCCTGCGGGGGCAGGCTCCGAACCTGAAGTGGCGCGATGAAGCGCTGCTCGAGGCCGCCAGAGTGCGAGGTCTCCTCGGCCTCGAGCATGAAATTGACATCCAACCCTTCAAGGGAGGAGATGACCGTCTTGCCGAGAAAGTTGCCGGGGAAGTGAACAAAGCTTTGCGCTCGGTGCGTGTGAAAGTAACGGTTGTGGACGGAGTGGCCACTCTTGCCGGGCGCGTGAGAACCTCGAGCGAGCGCGCCCGGGCCCGCAACGCGGCGCTTCAGGTTGAAGGCTTGCAGGGACTGGACAATCAGCTCATGGCGATGAGTGACGCCAACCTCGATGACACGCGCATGCGCGTGCGCCTGATCGAACTGATTGAGAATCGACGCCAGTACCCGATTGAGGGGGACATACTGGTCAGGGTCGAGAACGGGGTGGTGACGCTGTCCGGGCAGGTGCCGCGAGTTTTCGATCGGCTGGTGGCCGAGAAAGTGGTCGGCATCGTGAGCGGTGTGCGCGGCCTGAACAACACTATCGAGGTCATGCCCGCGGCGGGCGGGTACGTCATACAAACTGTTCCTCTGCAGCCCTGAACGTGAATCTCCTGGGGATGGCGCTTGCCTCCGCCGCAGCCATAGCGGTGGCGTGCCTGTGGCGGCCGCTGACGATCGCGGACTGGTTTGTGCGTGTCCGACTGTGCCTCGCCGGGCTGCGCTCCAAGCGGGAGAGCGTTTCAGACCTGCGTCTGCATTGGCTGGAAAGACCCGGCAGCGATCCTCCCGTACTGCTGTTACACGGTCTGGGCGCTGAGGCCGGGCACTGGTTTCCGATCCTCCCCGGATTGCTGAGCGGCCGCCGCCTGCTTGTTCCGAGCCTGCCGGCTCACGGGCGCTCGGGAAGTCCGGGAGCACCCTTCGGGGTGGTGGATGTTGCGCGCTGGCTGGAAGAGTGGCTGACGAGGCAGGTCGGTTCCTCATCGAGCGTCGACGTCGTTGGCTTCTCACTTGGCGGGTGGGTGGCGCTGCGGATGGCGTTGAGTAAACCGCAACGTTTGAGGCGGCTGGTGCTGGTGTCGAGCGCCGGACTCAGCTTCGATCCCCCTCCACCGAGGGCCTGGTTGATGCCGGATTGTCTCCAGGACGTTCGAGATCTGGTCAACACCCTAACCCATCACCCCCTGCGCCTTCCACACTTTGTACTCCGGGACCTTTTTCGCCGCATACGGCCCGAACGGCGCTGGCTCGTCGAATCGCTGCTGAGAGGAGAGGGAATCCTGGACGGTGCGCTTGCCGGTGTCGATACGCCGACGCTCGTCATCTGGGGGGCGCAGGATCGCCTGATCCCCCCGCATGTCAGCCGCACCCTGGCGGCCCGGATCCCTGGAGCCCGAGGACGGGAGCTCAGCTCCTGCGGCCATCTGCCGTACTGGGAGTGCCGCCGGGAGCTGACGGCTTTGCTGGAGGAATTCCTGTCGTGAGGCGCGTGTGCCCCTGGATGTGCACTGCAGCTGGCCTGGGGCTCGTAGCCGGTTTCGCACGACTGCCCGAATCGGGATTACGGTTTCTCGATTCCTGGTGCTATGCGCGAGTTTCGGTGGAGATGCTGCTCAGCGGTGACTGGGTGGTGCCCTCCTGGCAGGGGGAGGTTTTCCTCGAGAAACCGCCTCTGCTGTTCTGGTTGACGGCGCTGATCTACCGGATTACCGGTGTCTCGGAATTCGGCGCCAGTGTCCTGGCGGGAGCGTCAGTGCTCGGGTGTGTGCTGATCGTCTACCTGCTCGGTGCGCGTGCCGCGGGGCGCCCCGCAGGCCTCATGGGTGCAGTCTTGCTCTGCCTGCTGCCGATGTTCATCAAGTGGGGAAGGACCTACACGACCGATCCCCTGTTTACTCTGCTGTGCATGGCCGCGCTGGCGTGCGCATGGTACGCAACCCAGAAGCCGCACACCTGGCCCGCGGCGGGTGCACTGGCGGCGTTCGCCGTCCTGTCTCGGGGCGCGGCGACACTGCCTCTGCTGATGGCGCTTGCAGTTCTGATCTGCCTTCAGGGACAGGGGGTGAGGGAACCTCGAAGACGGTGGGTTTGGGGTGGAGTTGCCCTGCTGCTCTTTTTGGCGATCGTCGTGCCATGGCACTGGCTGGCGTACGAGCGAACGGGCGATCTGTTCCTGGACACCTATGTGGGTGTGCACACCGTCCAGCGCCTGCAGTCAAATCTGATCGATTCAGCACGAGCAGACGATCCGATCTATTACCTGAAACATCTGGCCCGGACCGGCTGGCCGGGTCTGGCTTTTATCCTGTGGGGACTGGTTCGGTTGAAGCGGGCCTGGCGACCTTGCTTCGATCCAGCGGGGCTTCTCGATCGAACGCTGCTGGCCTATCTGGCTTGTCAGGTGGTCATGCTCGCCGTCGTCGCTTCACGCTCGCCGCGCTACCTTCTTCCTCTCTATCCGCCCCTCGCCTTGCTGGCGGCGCGTGGCTTGGTTCACGGCATTAATGAGTGCGCGTCTGAAAGGCTGCGTCGCTGGTCTGCAGCGGGGCTCGTCCTCGCCACCGTGGTGATTGCAGTCTGGCCCGGGACGATCGGGACCCCGCGCGGTCGCCCCTTCCGATCTTTGGCGCAGGCTGTGGAACCCATGGGAGCGGACATCGTCCTGGGGGTGGATCCGGCCCTGAGAGATCCGTGGTTCGACCGTGCATTTTGGTTCTACCTGGGGCGCTCACCCGGATCGTTGACAGGAGCGGGCGTCAGCATGGCACTGCCTGAGCGAAGATTGCGCATCGTGTCTCTCGAACAAGCTTCAGCGTGCGAACCGCCTGCCTGCAGGGTCCTGAAGCGGGCTGCGCCCCTGGCGCTCACCGCCGTGGACGTTACCTCCATCCGTTCCCTCGGGGGCGAAGACCGTGGCCATGTGCCTTGTGGTCTTGCCTGTTAGCAGCTCGACCAGGCGGCAGTCATGCGGTTCCCTGTCCGTGCGGTTGACCCGTGCGAGAGGGGCGGGATAGACTCGATTCACTAGCCATCGAGCGGCCGGGTAGCGAGGCTGCTGGAGCCAATTCCGCCCTCTCGCATGAAAGACCTATCCAAGCGCGTCCACCAGAACGTTCTCGAGGCCATCGGTAATACCCCCCTCATCCGCCTGAACCGCGTCCTCGGGCGGTGCCCGACGCAGTTGTGGGCCCAGGTGGAGTTCTTCAATCCGGGCGGTAGCATCAAGGACCGCATCGGTGTCGCCATCATCGAAGCGGCCGAGCGCTCCGGCGCCCTCAAGCCGGGAGGCACCGTGGTCGAGTCCACCGCGGGCAACACGGGCATCGGGCTGGCCATAGCGGCAAGTCTGAAGGGATACAACTGCATTTTCACTCTGCCCGATAAGATGAGCAATGAGAAGGTGAAACTTCTGAAGGCATTTGGAGCGGATGTCATCATCACGCCGAGCGCTGTTAGCCCCGATTCGCCGGAAAACTACGTCAATGTGGCCAGGCGAATCGTGGAGGAAACGCCCAACGCCATCCTTGCGGACCAGTTCGGCAATCCTGAGAACCCCGAGACCCACTACCGCACAACGGGGCCCGAAATATGGGAGCAGGTGGGAGGTCGGATTGATGTCTTCGTATGCGGTGCCGGTACGGGCGGCACCATCAGCGGTGTCGGTCGTTACTTGAAGGAGCGCAACCCGGACGTGCGTGTGGTAGCTGCCGATCCTTACGGCTCGGGTTTCAAGGAGTATTTCGAGAGCGAGCGCATGGGACACTCGAGCGTCTACCTCGTTGAGGGGATCGGCAGTGACAAGATGCACACAACCCTGCACCTGGAATACGTGGACGAGTTTCGTAACGTCTCCGACCGGGACTCATTCCTGACCGCTCGCCGGCTGACGCGCGAGGAAGGCCTACTCGTGGGAGGTTCCTCGGGAACGATCGTTCACGTGGCCCTGCAGCTGGCGCAGGAGCTCAACGATGAGAAGCGCGTGGTGGTCTGCATACTTCCTGACTCCGGGGAGCGTTACCTGAGCAAATTCCACTCCGACGAGTGGATGCGCGAGAAGCGGATGCTGGAGACTGACAAGGTCTTGGTGCAGGTGCTGCTGGACAACAAACCTCCGTCTTTCGCCGGAGTGATCTCGGCCGAGGGCACCATCACCGGCCGCGAGGCTCTGGATCTCATGAACAAGCACAACATCTCGCAGCTTCCCCTCATCGAAAAGGGGGAATCCGTGGGCAGCCTCAAAGAAGGGCGACTCATGAACGCCGTCCTCAAGGATTCCTCGGTGCTGGATGCTCCAGTAAAACCTTCCATGGCGAATCCCTTTCCGGTCGTGTCATACCAGGACACGCTCGAGCACGTGACCCGCCTGCTCACCCGCGGAAACGGCGCCGTCCTGGCGCGCCGCGCCGGCCGAATCGTCGGGATTGTTACCCGCTACGATATCATTCATTTTCTGACCCAGCGCCAGTGATGCCATTGGGCAGCGGGTTAGAGGGAAGGTATAATCCTAGTGCCATGTGTGGTGTCTCCTTCAGCCGTCCCCTGAGCCTGGCCGTCGGCTTTCTGGTGAGCCTGGCCCTGACCCCACCCGTCCTTGCCGACAGCGTGAGGGTGGCGGACATTGAGAGGCTGCTGAACGGCGGGGTTGGTGAGTCGGTCATTCTCCGGCATGTCGAGCGCTGGGGGCTCGAGCACGATCTCGGCGTGATGGATCTTCTGAGGCTCGTGGAGGCGGGCGCCTCGGAGAACCTTCTCGAAGAGCTGCTCGACGGTGTCTACTCCACCACGGGTCAGGTCACCCGTGCCGAAATGCTGCCGGGCGAAGCAGGCCTGCTGCTGACCAATCTGGATGAAGAGGGGCGCAGGATCGGTGGTGAGGTTCCCAACTCGGTGCCGTTCAACCGGGTGAACCCGACCGTCACGCGGTACGGGCGCGTGGACGAGCTTTCCGCGGCTTCCGTGGCCCGTGCGGCAGACACACCGCTGGTGGTCAGCCCACCTGCCGGCATTAGCCTCGTCCGGCCGTATCCGGCATCGTTTTTGACACCTCCGCGCACGCTCCACAATCCCGGTGGCTACACGCGCTACAAGCTCTATTACAGCAGGGCTCCGCACGACGGTTTCCGCACCTGGTTCCCACCCGTGACCCTCCTGGTGGGTGCACCCGTGGTGGTGAGTTCCCATCTGAGCACCCCGTACGGACCGGTTTTGTTCTCCTACTGATTCGGGAAAATCTGATAGATAAAGAGCGCCGCGCGCCTTTACAGGTCGGAGCGCATCTGGTATAAGAAACGCCTCTCCAGTAAGCGGAGATCTGAGATCGAAATGGAACCCCTGACAATCAGAGAAGTTGCGCGCCGGGTGAAACTCCACCCTGCGACGGTTCGCCGCTATATCAAGCAGGGACGCATCAAAGCGGCCAAGGTGGAAGGAAAATTTGGCGAGGAGTACCGGATCGAGGAAAAGGATCTGGACCTGTTGCGCAGCGCCGCGGAGCCGCCAGCAGCGGTACGCACCGAGATGGTACCGGTGCGCGAAAGCCGGCGTGTAATCGCCCGCATGGAGTCAGCGGAGGCTCTGGATCAACACCTGCGCAATTTCGTTCATGTAAGCGTTTACAACGAATTGATGATGAAGCATGAGCAGCTGCTCGTACAGTTCGGAATGATCCGCGCCAGCGGCCAGAAGCTGCTCGACTTCAAGGCAGAGATCGACCTCAAGAACTCGGAAATCAAGCACAAGAACCACGAGATCCACGATCTCAAGCGCCGCATCATCAAGGAAGTTGATTTTCTGACGCGCCACCTCCGGGAGGCGGAGATCGAGATGGAGGAGAAGAACTTCCAGATTGCCGTTCTGAAGGAGAAAATGCGGAACCTGGAGCTGATCCTCACGAACCCCGAAAGTGAGAATACCCCCATACAGAAGGACCCGGCCGGAGAGTCGGCGGAAGACGACCTGCCATCACTGGAGGCGCGGAGCCATCGGGATTCACTGCCTCCAGAGTCCCCTTCAGGGTACTGAGTAGAATTACAGTCCGCCCGTCCGCTGCCGCCGGGAAACGAGCAGGGCGTCGTAGAAGGCGTAGATGTACGCCACCAGGGCGACCGAAAGAGCGATCAACCCTCCAATCGTGAGCTCGAACCCGAAGATCATCTGATAGCTGGAGTCCCAGAGCTTCCACAAGGGCTTGTGCAACCACGACAATCCGAAAGCATAGAGCGCCGCCAGAAACGTCCCCAGGAGCAGCGCTCCCTTGCCGCGTTCACCGTTGAGGATCTGGCCCCATCCGGGCACCAGAATGGATGCCGGCGTCGAGATCCAGGGCTGGCAGGATTCCGCCTGTCCTCCACCCGAGGCGTCCTTGTGGGCCTGGAACACGTTGAAGACCATGAACATCAGAAACAGGAAATTTCCGGCAGTGGCCACCAGCATGACATCGGTGGGTCGAATGCTGAAAAGGCCGACCGTCTTCACCACGGAGCTCCACATGTTCCACAGGAACCAGTTTGCCGCGATGAACAGCACTTCGGTCAGAAAGTAAAGCAGGGCAAGATCACGCCGCCCGTTGAGCAGCTGGCCGGCACCGCACAGAAACAACGAGAGGCTCGCGGCAAGGGCCGGTCGCTTTCCCCCCGTCGGCACGACGGTGGCGTCGCCCAGGCGGGAGCGGCCCTGCCTGGATCCAGGCCTCGGGGTCTGATACTTCTCCGTCCCCGTCGGCGGTGCGGTCGTGAGATCCGCATCGATGTAGTAGATTTCGTCGGTGGGTGGCATGAAAAAAGCGGCCGGGCACTCGGGCCTATCCCGTCCGCGCCGCAAATATAAATCCTCCGGTCGGTGTGTCAAGCCCCTCAAATGACGGCGGATTTTTCTGGGAACTGCGCTTGACCCCTGTCGCAGGGAACAAGATATTGGAGGCGGTCACTTCCGGAACAGCCGGTGGAGCCGTTTCCCGCATGAACCAGGACGCGCAGAATCTACAGAGAGCCATCGAGCGCCTGCGTCTCGAGACCGGTCTGAGAACCGAAGTTCTGCATGATGTGATGGAAACGGTTGCAGCGCTGCTCCTGAACCATGCACGCGACAAGGCCTTCGTGGAGGAGAGCAGCATCACCGTCACCGCCGAGGGGCTCCGTCAGGAGCTTCTGGATCTGGGTCTGCACTCCGCCGACGTTACCTCAGAAAACGTAGAGAAAGTCCTCGAGGCGCTCCTCGAAATGGCCGATTGAAACCTCGAAGTGGGCGGCCGGGATTGGCTTCACCGTGAAGGCACGGGGCACCAGCCGTGCAGGGCTTTACCGACCTCGACATCGCGCAGTGCTTCCGCAATCGCTTGCTGGAATCCCACCATTGAATTACTTTGCAGCTTGCGGCCGTTGACGTAGAAGCTGGGCGTGCCCGGCAGCCGGGCCGAGCGCCCCTCCACAATATCCTCGTTGACCCGCGCCATGAAAGCCGGGTTCTGTAAGTCCTGCTCGAATCGATCCATATCGAGCTGCAGCTGGGAGGCGAAGCGAAGGAACGCCGCCTGATCCAGCTGCGTTCGATTGGCGAACAACAGGTCGTGCATGGCCCAGAACTGGTCCTGCGCCTGA
This sequence comes from Acidobacteriota bacterium, assembly GCA_027295505.1. GTDB lineage: Bacteria > Acidobacteriota > Polarisedimenticolia > JAPUKU01 > JAPUKU01 > JAPUKU01. Next base: position 32,982 of record JAPUKU010000056.1, on the reverse strand, counting down.
GCTGCCATGGCCGCCATGGCGGCGCCGCGGGCCTGCTCATGTGAAGGAAGAGGGAAGTGCTTGTAGACCAGGCGGACCTGCTCAGGGTAGCGGGCCAGTACTGTCTTCAGCAGTTGCTGGCTCTTGGCGCAGAACCCGCACTGGAAGTCTGAGAACTCGATGATCGTCACGGGCGCGTTCACCGGGCCGGTGAAGGCGGAGCTGTCGATTGTAAACGTGTGCTCGGTCGCCTCGAGAACAGAGGAAGCAGACTGACCGACCTGCCGGTTCGTGGAAGGTAGGCGGGGGCGCGGCAGGATCGGCTGTGTGCGGACATATGCCTTGAGATCCTCTTCCGATGCGCCCTCCGCAGCCAGCCGCGCCATGTTCTTGCCAATGCTCGAACTGCGGCTACAGTCGGGGTGCTCCAGAGCACAGACCGCCAAGTCGAGACGGCACCCGCACAGGCAGGGGCTGGCCTCGAGGACTGCCGCGGCCCGCTTGCGAGCTTCCGGTGTGAGCTCCTCGAGCATCTCGCTCCGGGTGCCGGCAGCCGGTGCGGTCTGAGACTCAGCGGCCGGAGCTGAATGCACTGAGAGTGCACAGAGCGCCATGCCTGCCAGGGAGCGGAGCAACAGGTTGCCGGGCAGGCTTGAAATCCGGGCATGCGTTGAATGAATCCTGATCATGGCGTGGGTGTCAAAAATGTTACGGTGCCGGAGGGTCGGCGTCAATGCCCAATTCCTAATTTGACTTGGGTAGAGCACAGGCTATGTTGGTCCGTGGGGGTAACTGTCCCATGGATGTATCAAAAATACTTGTCGTCGACAACAACCATTTCTACACTCGCCTCATGGGCGATCACCTGCGCGACAAGGGGTTCGATGTCAAGGAGGCCTGCAGCGGTGAGCAGGCACTCCGCGAGGTGGAGGAAGATCGTCCCGATCTGATCATCCTGGATCTGATTATGCCGGCCATCGATGGCATGCAGGTCTGTAGTTACCTGCAAAGCCACGAAAAACTGCGCTCCATCGCCATCGTCATTGTCTCCGGAATCCTGCTCGAGGAGATCGGAAACCTGCGCAGGTTGGGGGCGCGCGCCTTTGTGGCCAAGATGCAGGCCGAGAAGATACTCAAGGGGGTAGACGAGAGCATCGAGTGGATCCAGCGCGACGAGCCTGAGCTTTACCTGTCGGGATTTCGAGACATGCACCGCCGTGAGGTCGTCAAGGAACTGCTTGAGGAGCTGAGCGATCGGAACTCGATCCTGGAGTCGCTCTCCGAAGGAGCGGTTGAGATCAACGCCAATGACTTTGTGGTCTACTGCAACGAGGCTTTTGCCAAGGCTCTGGGCCGCCACACCTGGGAACTTCTGAACCGTTCGATCACCGAATGCTTCCCCGAATCAGAGGAACAGATTTCCAGACTGGTCCTGGAGCTACGGGCAGACGCCAACGCCAAGCATTCACTGGAGGTGCGGGAAGGGGGCCGTATTCTCGAGATCCGGGCCAGCAGCCTGCGGCGCCCGGACCAGGGGGGCGGGCTAGTGTTCCTGGTCGAGGACCGTACAGACCGGTGTGAGGCTGAGAAGGAGCACCAGCGTCTCCAGATGCAGCTCGTGCAGAACGAAAAGCTCTCTTCGCTGGGGCGGCTGGTGGCCGGAGTGGCTCACGAGCTCAACAACCCCCTTACTGGAGTGATCGGTTATTCACAGCTCTTGCTGGGGCGCAGCCCGGAAACAAAGCTCAAGCGTCAGCTGGAGCGCATCTACTCCCAGGCCTGCCGCTGCCAGAAGATCATCCAGAACCTGATTATCTTCGGTCGCCAGCACAAACCGGTCAAGCGCTACCTGGGTCTGAACGGCATCCTCACCAAAGTCCTCAATGTCATGTCGTTTCAGCTCAATCTAGACGACATCAAGGTCGTCACCGAGCTGGACCCGAAGTTGCCGCTCACCATGGTGGATTACGATCAGATGCGGCAGGTTTTCATGAACATCATCAACAACGCACACCACGCCATGCTGGAGAGCTCGGACAAGACCCTCACGGTCCGGACCTCGGGCCGGGATGGGCGCATTCTCGTTACTTTTGAGGATACAGGGGGGGGGATCCCAGCCGACATCATCGACAAGGTGATGGAACCGTTCTTCACGAGGCGTGAGGTCGGCAAAGGCATGGGGCTCGGCTTGAGCATCTCCTACAGCGTGGTGAGTGACCATGCGGGCGAGCTGCGCATTGAGAACGGACGCGATGGCGGAGTGGTCGTCACCATTGATTTGCCCATGGTCGCCGCGGAGTCCTCCGCATCGGGCGAGACCGAATCCGGGAGCCGCCGCAAGATGCCGCGCATCCTGGTGGTAGATGATGAGCCGGTCATTCTGGACCTCATGGTCGATCTTCTTACCGAGAGCAGCTTTCGTGCTGATACGGCCGGAAACGGCTTGGAGGCGCTGGGCAAGCTCCGCAACGGCAAGTACGACGCGCTGCTGCTCGACCTCAAGATGCCCCACATGAACGGGCGGGCCCTTTACGACACAGTGTGCCGTGACTTTCCCTATCTCGCCGAGCGCGTGGTGTTCTCCACGGGCGACACCGTCGACGAGGAGACGCGCCAGTTCCTCGAGACCACCAAACAACCCGTCCTCTCGAAGCCGTTCGAGATCGAAAAACTCCTCGACACGCTCTCAGCGGTACTGCAGCCGGACGTCAAGCCTGTGCTGGAGCCCGAGCCGGTCTCCTGACAAAATAATGACATGTTTTGCATGGTTGTGACACAGAGTGTCACAGACACACACCACGTGAATTGGATAACTTATTGAAAATAATTGGGTTAACCATAGTAGCGGATTGGCACACACCTTGCTCTAGAGAGAAGACAGGTACGTCTTCTCATACCTCCTCCTAAGCAAAAGGCGTTGGGCCATCAGGCCCAACGCCTCCTCTCCTTCAGCGCATTATCTCGACCAGCAGGCGCTCAATGCGACGCGGGAGATCCTCATACCGCCGGACGGGTAGCATCTGACCATGGCCGGCCAGGGCCATGCTGCGGCAGAGCTGGGGGTCGTTGCTGTAATCCTCGGTCATGAGGACGTGCAGGTGGCTGAAGCGGCTCGCGAGAGGCAAGGGAGGCCCCCCGACCGTGTACTTGCCGTCCGTGATCAGGATGCCGCACTGCTGGCGGCGCTGGGAGCGGGAGAGCTGCTGGGCTCCACAGCGCAGCGCATCGTGGATGTTCGTGTAGCCGGTGGCCGGCACGTCCAGAATCCGGGCGACGATCTGCTCCAGAGACAGGCGCATACCGAGAGGCTTCGCAACCGAGGCACGGTTCTCGAACAGGATCACGGAAACGTCCAGTGGATTGAGGCGCATGGCCAGCACCGCGGCGGCGGTGCTGGCCAGAGCAATGTTCTTGCCCTCCATCGACAGGCTGGTGTCGACCATGAGGGCGCAGTCGAGACGCTTCTCCTCCCGGCGGCGTACCACAAGATCCTCCGGCCGTGGCCAGCCCCGGCCGCCCCAGCGTTCCAGGGTGGCCTCGAGGTCGAGTTCCCCGGCATCCCCCTCGCGATAAGTCTGCGACACGAGGCGGGCACGGCGTTTGGCTGCACCCAGGATGGCGCGAGCTTTCTCCAGCACACCCCGTACCGCCAGCTGCCGTAACAGCTTTCGGCGTCTGTGGTTTGGTACCTGGCGGCGGATCTGGTGGTAACGGCAGGCTACCCGCCAGGCGACCGATTCCGTCTGGGAGCTGGAGGAGCCGCCTCCTGCAGCCAGACCGGTGCCGGCTGTCACCTCCTCGATCTCATTGAGCGTCAGCGGAGGGTGGGTCTGCGTGGAAGGCGGGGATCGGTGGTCCTGGGCAGAGTGCTCAGCCGTTTTTTTTTTCGCTGCCCGCCAGCTCCTGGATCAGATCACCGGTCGAGTCCTGGTGTTCCTCGCGAAGTTGGATGCGTGTCGGTAGGGCCACCCGGGCCGCCTCCTCCAGGTGATCGACCCCGCCCAGGGCGGAAGCGATGTCCACGATGCTGATGGCGGCGCGCACGCTCGCCCCGCGTCGCACGCGCGCGTCGGTTCGTGTGGCGCGGGCCAGGTCCACGGCGCCGCAAATGAGTCTCTCGTCCGCCACGCCGGTCTGGCCCTGAACGATGCGGATCTCCTCTTCGCGGGATTGATAATCGAGCGCCACCCATTCGAAGCGGTCCTTGAGGGCCTCACTGAGGTGACTGGTGGCTACGAACTCATGGGGATTCTGAGTCGCGATCACCTGGAACGGCCCCTGTGCCCGGAGCTGGCCGAGGTGGGGAATATCGATCAGGCGCTCGTCAAGTGCTGGCAGGAGCACATTCTGGACCGACTCCGGCATCCGATTAAGCTCGTTGATGAAGAGGATGCCCCCTTCCTTCATGGCGGCAACCAGAGGGCCCTGGCGGAAGGCATCCTGGACGTAGCCGACTTTGAGGGTCATCGGAGGGTCGAACCAGCCAGTAAGCTTTTGCTCGCTATATCGCTCGTCGCCGTCCACGCGGTACAGACTGCGGCCAAGGTAGCGGGCCAGGCAGTGGGCCAGAAACGTCTTCCCCACGCCAACAGGGCCTTCAAGAAGGAGATGGCGCTGAGCTTGCAGGACCGCCAGCGCTAACCGGCTCTCCTTCTCCCGGCCCACGAGGCCGGCATTCTTCTTCCAGGCCTTCCAATTGTCCGCGGCCGCAATCGCCATGTGCGCGATAATACCAGAGCGCTGGAAGAGGGGGCAATCGGATAGCCCCAAGCTTGACACGATCATTCGAACTGTATACAGTCGAAAAAACCTACATAATCGAACTACTAGAGAATTTAGTGGAGGAAGGGTGAAAAAGGACGTCCTCACCACCTTTGAGGCCAGCCGTTATCTGAACGTCGCTCCCAAGACAGTGAGCAACTGGATTGACGCGGGCTACCTGAAGGCATACCGAACGGTGGGTGGGCACCGTCGGATCAGCCGGGAGGATCTGGAGGCCTTCATCTCGGCCCAGCAGAGCGGCAGGCGCTTGCGTACCGCTCCGAGACGCAATCGCATCCTGATCGTCGACGACGAGCCAGCCGTGGTTGATGCACTCGCCCAGGGCCTGCGCCAGATGGACCCCCCTTGTGACGTGGAAACGGCCTCCAGCAGTTTCGAAGCCGGGGTCAAGGTGGCGGAGTTTGCGCCGGATCTGATCATCCTGGACGTTCTCATGCCGGGGGGCGAAGGGGCGGATGCCTGCAGGCGGATACGTGCCAGGCCCGATACGCGGCACACGAAGATCATCGCGGTGACCTCTGAGCCAAACGCCGCGCTGGCTGACGAATTCATACGGCACGGTGCCAACCGCTGCATTGCCGGACCGCTCGATGCAGAGCAGATCCGCAGGGATGTAACGTCCCTGCTTGTCGGCGACGACTAATCTCAACTCGTCAGGTTGGGCGCAATCTTCTCGAAAGCTGACAGAAATGCGTCGATGTCCTCTTCGGTGTGCTGCACGGACACCGTCCACTGCTCATCGTTGTCGATGGCAAAGGGCAGCACGCCCACGTTCAGCATTCCGGTGAGCATTTCCTGCCAGCGGGTCTGATCAATCCTCAGCCACTCCCTGAAGTTGCGCACTGGCTCGGTGGTGAACATGACCATCCCCATGGAGCCGATGTGGACTGTGGTGGCCTGCAGGCGGTGCTTGCGGATGATCTCGTCACAGCCCTTAGTGAGAGTGCGGCAGAGGTTGAAGGCATTCTGGGTTGCCTCAGGGGTGAGGACTTCCTTGAGTGTCGCAAGGCCGGCGGCCACGGAAAGAGGGTTTCCAGCAAATGTCCCGGCGTGTACGACCGAGAGGTCGGCCACTACGCTCATGATCTCGTGACTGGCGCCCACGGCGGCGAGCGGTAGTCCTCCGCCGATCGATTTGGCGACACAGGTGAGATCGGGCTTCATCTTGAAGTACTCGCTGGCTCCGCCGGGAGCAATCTTCGTTCCGGTCTTGACCTCGTCGAAAATCAGCAGGGCGCCGTTGGTGCGACAGAGTTCGTGAAGCTTTTGCAGGAACCCATCCTCGGGCATGCAGATGCACAGGTTGAGCATCACCGGCTCGACGATGACGGCAGCGATCTGATTCAGATTTGATTCGAACAGATGCTCGACCGATCGCAGGTCGTTGAAAGCGGCCACCAGTGTGTTCTGCAGCGTGCCCTTGGGGATACCGGCGGAGTTGGCGACAGCACGCGGCTTATCGGCCCGGCCGATCTGACCCACCGGTGGCTTGATGCTGACCAGGACGGCGTCATGGGCTCCATGGTAGGCGCCCTCGAACTTGACGATCTTGTCCCTCCCAGTGTAGCCGCGGGCAATGCGCAGCGCGTGCATGGTGGCTTCACCGCCCGAGTTACAGGGACGCCACTGGTCCTGGCCGAATCGCCGCCTCAGCTCCCGCCCCAGCTCCACCTCCGATTCGGTGGTCAGGCAGTACAGGCTGCCGCGCTCCGCCTGTTCGCGGACGGCTCGCGTCACGGTCGGGTGAGCATGTCCCGCCAGGCCGGCTCCGAAACACATCCCGAAGTCGATGTACTCGTTTCCGTCCACGTCCTTCAGGCGGGAGCCTTTTGCGCTCGCGATGAACAGCGGATGGGGGTCGAAGACGCGTACGTGGCTGCTCACACCCAAGGGAAGCACCTCCCGGGCGGCCTCTGCCAGCTGCCGGGAGCGCGGAGTTCTCTCTGCATAGCGTTGCTTTTCTTGATCAAGGTAGTTCATGAGATCCTCTCATCGAAGTTGTTCCAGGGGCGATAACTTCCATGTTATCAAACGGATCGGATTGTCGGCAAGGTGAGGCCCCCCCCTCTCTCGGGCTTAGCCTCCCAGCGCGGTGAGCGACTGCCCGAGGATGCGCATCGACTCGTCGATATCCTCCGCGCTCACGTTGAGCGTAGGCGCGATGCGCAGGCAGTTCTTGTAGAGCCCCCCCCGGCCCAGCAGCAGCCCCTGGTGTCGGGTCTCCTCAAAGGCACGCGCGGTTTCATCCGCCAGAGGTGTGCCGTCTTCAGACGCAAACTCGATGGCCTGCATGAGACCCAGGCCCCGTACGTCCCGAATGGCCGGGCACTTTTTCTGGAGGTCGAGCAGGTGGTTGCGCAAGCGCTCTCCCTGGATCCGGGCATTTTCGACGAGGTTCTTCTGTTCGATGTAGTCGAGCGTTGCCAGAGCGGCCGTGGCGCTGACGGGATTGCCCCCGAAGGTCGAGATGCTCTGGCCTTTGAACGCGTCGGCAATGTCCTCCCGGGCAATGGTCACGCCGATGGGGACGCCGTTGGCGAGTCCCTTGGCAAAGGTCATGATGTCGGGTTCGACGTTCCAGTGTTGAATGCCGAACATCTTGCCCGTGCGGCCAAAGCCGGTCTGTACCTCATCGCAAATGAAGAGGCCGCCATGGCTTCGGACGATTCGCACCAGCTCCTCGAAGTAGCCCGGGGGGGGAGTGATATAGCCGCCCACTCCTTGAATCGGCTCGGCAATGACCGCGGCAATGCGCCCGGATGTGGCCGTCTGAATGAGTTCCTCGACGTCCGACGCGCACGCCACCCCACAGTCTGGGTAGCTGCGGCCAAGGGCGCACCGGTAGCAGTAGGCGGCGTGCGCGTGGCTGATGCCTCCCACCGGAATGCGCTGGACTCGCCACGGTGCCATCCCCCCCATGCTCATGGTCAGGGCAGAGCGCCCGTGGTAAGCGTGGCGTAGGACGATGACGTCGGTGGCGTCCGTGAACAACTGCGCCAGCAGAATGGCCGTCTCGTTCGCCTCGGTCCCGCTGTTAGTGAAGAACGACTTCTTGAGGCCTCCCGGAGTCAGGCCGGCGAGACGCTTGGCCAGCTGAACCTGAGGTTCGGTGGGGTAGAGGGTGGAAGCGTGCTGTAACTCTCGCATCTGTGCAACCACCCGGTCGGTGATCTCGGGGTTGCAGTGCCCGACGCTGATGGTAAGGATGCCACCGAAGAAATCAATGTACTCGCGTCCGTCGGCGTCGCATACCCGTCCCATCTTTCCCCGGGTGATCACCACGGGGTCGTCGTAGTAAACGTTCACACAGGGGAACAGATACTCCTGGTGTCCGCTGATGATGTCGCTGGATCGTCCCATAAAACGCGGAAAGGTCGGAGCCAAGCGCGCTCCGACCACAAATAATATCACAGCCGAACGTGCCTGACCGGCGCAACCAGGAAAGGGTTGCCGTAATCCCGGGCCTAATTGTCTGTTCTGAGACGGCCTGCGGCCAGTGCCACCAGGAGTGACGAGGCCACCAGAACCAGGGTGGCAATGGCATTCACCTCCGGGGTGATCCCGCGGCGCAGCATGGCCCACACCTGCATCGGCAGGGTGTTGTCCCGCCCGGTCACGAACAGTGTGACGACGATCTCATCCATCGAGAGTGTGAACGCCAGGAGCGCTCCTCCCAGGATCGAGGTACGCAGGGATGGCAGCGTGACATACAGGAGAGTCTTGAGCCGATTGGCATACAGATCCATGGCCGCGTCCTCCAGGCGGCGATCGAAGCGGCGCAGTCGGGCGAGCACCTGGGTGAGGACGATGGGAACGCAGAATGTGACATGGCAGAGTGTCACTGTCGTGAGAGACAGGGGCCAGTTGAGGCTCGCAAAGAAAGTCAGAAAAGAAACACCGGTCAGAATCCCGGGCAGAACGATTGGCATCAGCACCAGGCGCTGAAGCAGACCCCGTCCCGGAAACCTGCAGCGATCGAGACCCAGAGCTCCGGAGGTGCCCAGCAGCACGGCACCGGCCGTTGCCACCACGGCAACGCGCAGGCTGTTCCAGAGCGCGCCTAGAAGAGCCCCATCTGAGAAGAGCTCCCGGTACCAGTGGAGGGTCCAGCCTTCGAGCGGAAACGATGAGACAGAGGAGGCATCGAACGAAAACAACACGATCACGGCGAGGGGAAGGTACAGGAAGCCGAAGAACGCTATGCCGTAGCCGAGGAGCAGCAACCTCGAGAGGCCGGTGCCAGAGGAGCTCACAGCTCCACCCGGCGCAGAGCACCGATGCGGTCGGCCAAGCTCACCAAGCCGAGCACGACCATGAGGATCAGAAACGAGATGGCCGCTCCCAACGGCCACTGGTACGCGGTGCCGAAGAGATTCCACACCACCATGCCAATCATCAGGTTCTCCGGACCACCGACGAGCGTGGCGGCAACGAAATCGCCGAGGGTGAGGCTGAAGACGAACGTGGCCCCCGTCACCACCCCGGGCATCGACAGGGGCAGCGTCACCCGGCGCAACCGCTGCCAGGGACTGGCGTACAGGTCGGAAGCCGCCTCTCCCAAATGGCGCGGAATCTTCTCCAGTGAGGAGTAGACAGGCATGAGCACGAACGCTACGTAAACGTGTGACAGGGTCAAGGTGAGCGCGAACTCGCTGTAAAGGAAAGCGGCAATCGGCTCCTGTGTCATGCCGATCCACTGCAGGAACGAATTGAGGACTCCGTTCTGCCCCAGGATCAGCTTCCAGGCGTAGCAGCGGATGAGATAAGAGATCCACAGGGGAACGATAGCCATGAAGTACAGGGTCTGTCGTAGTCTTGGAGGAAGATGCACTAGGAAATAGGCAGCGGGGTAAGCGAGAAGCACACAGCAGAGGCTGACCTGCGCGGCGATCTTAAATGTCTTCAACAGCAGGCCCGAGTACAGAGGGCGGGTCAGGACCTTTAAGTAATTGTCGGGAGTGAACGCGGGGATGAGGGTTACGTACTCGACATTGAAAAAAGAGATCGCAAAAAGAATGGAGAGGGGAGCCAACAGTAGTGCCAGGCTCCAGAGGCTCACCGGCAGCAGCAGCGGCCAGTAATGTCGGGTGTCGGCGTCGGCCCTCATGCCGGGGGGTCCGGCGGCCCGGCCGGCAGGACCACGACATCGGAGGGAATGATGGTCAGCGTCACGGCCGATCCCGCCGGCTCGCCTGCGAGGTTTCCTGGGCGGGTGGCCACCACGGTGATGCCCCCCTCGAGTTCCACGACCTGGCGCAGCACCGAGCCCGCGTACACCGATTCGCGCACCCGGCCGGAGAAGCGGTTCATGTCGGCGTCCCGGACGCCCTCGGTGAGGGTCCAGCGCTCAGGGCGTATCGACAGAGCGACCTGCGTACCGGTGACGCAACCTTCCCCCAGCGCGTGCAGTATGTGCGGACCGAGCTTCACCTGCACCCGCGTGCCGTCGACCCGCACCACCCGTCCCTCGAGCAGGTTTGTCTCGCCGATGAAATCAGCCACGAAACGACTTATGGGCTGCTCGTAAATTTCGCGTGGTGAACCGATCTGCTCGATGCGCCCGGCGTTCATCACTGCTACCCGATCACTCATCGCCAGCGCTTCCTCCTGATCGTGGGTGACATAGAGGAAGGAGATGCCGACTTCGCGGTGAAGCGCCCGCAGTTCGAGCTGCATCTGTCTTCGCAGCTTCAGATCTAGCGCCCCGAGAGGCTCATCCAGCAGAAGGATCTCGGGCCGGTTCACCAGGGCGCGTGCCAGGGCAACACGCTGCTGCTGGCCGCCCGAGAGCTGCCGGGGGTGGCGACGTTCAAAGCCGGGAAGGGCGACGGCCCGCAGGGCATCCGTCACCTGCCGCTGGCGCTCGGTGGCAGGGACGCCGCGCATTCGCAGGCCAAAAGCGATGTTTTCCTCAACGGAGAGATGGGGAAACAGAGCGTAGTGCTGGAAAACCGTATTAATCGGACGGGAGTTGGGTGGTTCGTTCGTGATGTCCTTGCCGTGCAAGAGAATGGTGCCCGACGTGGGGGGTTCGAAACCTGCCACCATGCGGAGGGTCGTGGTCTTACCGCAGCCGCTCGGGCCCAGCAGCGTCAGGAACTCGCCGCGCGACACGCTGAGGTCGATGCCGCGCACGGCCTTCACATCGCCGAACGATTTCCAGAGCGCCTGGAGGCGCAGGTGCTCGAGCGGAGCGTGATCGGTCATCAGGCGCGCCCGCCGCGGGTCAGTGCGCCTTCACCTCGTTCCAGACCTCGAGGTAGCGGTCGAGCCGCTCGACATGGGCCCAGAAAGAGAGCTGGTCGAAGTAGGATGGATCGTCGATATGCAGGTTGCGTGCCCGCTCGGGGGTGAGCAGAGCGGCCGTGCCGGGCACAGCCGGGCAGTAGTCGGTCACGTCGGTGAGCTTCTTCTGGGTCTCCGGCTCGAGCATATAATTGATCCACTTCTCGGCCAGATCTTTGTGCTGCGTGCCTTTGACAATCATCCAGGAATCGATCCATCCGGTGGCCCCTTCCCGGGGGGTGACTTCTCCCACATTAAAGCCTTTCTGGCGGAGCTGGTTGGTGATCAAGGGCCAGGAGAGCGCCATGTCAACCTCGCCATTGACGAACAGGTTGATGAGCTCTCCTGCCGTGGACCAGAACTTCCGGACCTGCGGCTTGAGCTCGAGCAGTTTTTCTTTCACTTTCTGCAGATCCGTGTCGTTGAGGTTATACGGATCTTCGTACCCCATGTACAGGGCGATCGTGTAGAGCGTCGTCGGATCGTCCTGAACCGCGATGCGCCGGCGGTACCGACGGTCAAATAGGGCCTCCCACGACGACGGCTCCTCGGCTACGGCGTCCCGGTTGTAAGTGATCGGGCACGGCCCCCAGGCGAAGGTCACCCCGTAGACCTCTCCATCCTTGCGATTCCCCTGCAGGTTCTGAAATGTGGGGGCCAGGAGAGCAAAGTTAGGAATGTTCTCGAGGTTCAGCGCTTCAACGAGGTCGCTGTCGATGAATCGCTTCCAGGCGTTGCCTGAGGGGGAGATGAGATCGTAGGTGCCACCCCCTCCTGCCTTGATCTTGGTGAAGAACTCGTCCATGGTGCCGACATAGGTAGCGGTCACCTTGCAGTTGAAGCGTTCCTCGAACGGGGCCGCGAAAGAGCGATCAGCGTACCCTTCCCATACGAGCAGGTTGAGGGTTGGTGGGCCTGTCTGGCAACCAAGGAGCACCAGGAGAGGCAACAGTAGAGCGAGAAGGAAGCAGCGGCGCATCGGCAGGAACCTCCGGCCAGGAGCCCGTGGCGCGGGCTTGGAAATGTCGGCAGGTCTGGAAGTCAGTTCGTGAAAACGGCGCGGATCTTAGCAGAGGCTTTCCGGGGGGGTCAAGGTTGCGTCCTGCGGGGGGAGAAAAGGCGAGGGCCCGGGAGGGGGAATCCCGGGCCCTGGGGGTGCGCGCGGGCTGGGTCGGGCCGCGCGGCTCAGGAGGGGACCTGAGACATCATCGATTCTTTTTCCCGTCCCAACGATATCCCTCACTGTAGATCAGATCGCTGGCGCTCTGGGTTTGCCACGAAGTCCACAGCACCGAGAAGGAACTGACGCCACCGGTCCAGTAGACCGCGCTCGATTCGATGTCGAGATCGTCGAACTCGTAAGAGTAGACGGTCTGCATGTAGTTCCAGAGCACGCCCTGGCCCCATAGCTCTTCGAAGTTGTAGCCGACGATGGGGTTCTGCGATGAGCTCGTCAGGATCGACGTGGTGAACAGGAGTCGCCCGGTCCACAGTACGCCCTGGCCGTCGATGGTGCTGGATCCGCTCAACGGAGAGGTCAACCAGTACTCTCCATCGCCAACGGAGGTCGGATTGGTTGTGATGCTCTCGGCAACCTCGACGGCACCCGGCGCGTTCACATACCCGGCGCCCTGGGTCATGATGTCGTAGCCGCGATCCTCCGCGGTGTACATGAGAATTGCCTTCACAAGGTTCGGGGTGAGGGACGGGTTCTTCTGCAGCATCATCGCGGCGATACCCGATACCACGGGCGCGGCCATCGAGGTGCCGCTGAGAAGGAAGTAGTCTCCGGAGCCCACCGACGCGTCGTATTCGGTCGAGCTCACCTCGAGCTCACCGTACCGGGTCTCGAAGTAAGAGCCAGGTGAGGTCATCGACACCGAGAACACTCCGTTGGCCACTATGTCAGGTTTTACGATGCCATCGACGAACGTCGGCCCGCGGGAGGAAAACCGCGCCATGACGTCGTCAACGCGTGAGGCTGTGCCCCTGGGGTTCATGGCGCCGACCGTGATCGCGTAAGGGGAGTTGCCCGGAACCGTAATACCTCCGTAACACTCGGCGCCGTCGCAGAGTCCGTAGTTGCCGGCGGCGGCCACCACGACAATGCCTCTCCTGACCAGGTCCTCAACCGCCTTGCAGAGTGGGTCGCTGTTGTAGGGCTCGAAGACAGGGTGTCCCAGCGACAGGTTGACGATGCGGATGTTGTGGGCCGCTGCGTTATGGCGGATCCAGTCGAGCGCTCTCAGCACGTTGCTGACGGTGCCTCGGCCGTTCCCGTCCAGAACGCGCAGAATGTAGAGCGAGGATCCCGGGGCGATACCGGAGAAACGGTCGACCGCGCTTCCGTGCCCTGCGAGGATCCCGGCCACGTGCGTGCCGTGGCCGTACGGGTCAATGAGTTTTTTGTCCGTGTCACCGACAAAATCTACAAACCCACGAATGCTAGAGTTAACGCCGTTACTGAAGTCCTCGTGGTTCGCAACGCCGCTGTCCACGACCGCCACACCGACGCCGGCCCCTGTCGCGCCGTAAGTCGCGAAGGCCTCCGGAGCGCCCACGGGGGGGCGCACGGCATTACGGTCCCAGAATGATTTCATCGGTGCATCGAGCGACAGGCTGCTGAAGCGCGGATTGTTAGCCAGGCCCTTCAGCGCTGGAGAAGGTACTCGGGCCGGGAAGCCGTTGATGCTAGAAAACGGCAGTCCGGCCTCGCCTCCGAAGGCGCCCACCAGAGTACGATCTTCGAAGGTCGGCCTGTCGGGTGTCTGAACAATGACATCGACCATCTGAGGCCGGCCGTTCGCGGCCCTCTCGAGCGCGCGGTCCGTTCGGGCCGCCAGGGCTGAAGTGGACGCCGCAACGCAGACCAGGGCGCCGATGGCCATTGTCCAGAGGATTGAAGCGATGCATCGGGTTACTCGCATATAAAGTGTTGCCCTCCTTGGCAATCTCCAGTGGGTTCAATCTCCAGGTTCCCGCTGGCGGAACCGCTAGCGCGGCATCCGCATGGTGAGAGAGCAACAGGCGTGCCATGGTTATGCCATTTTGGCAAATACATGTTTAATCCATTTAGATTGAATGATTTAGATATTTTTTTGGGTGTGGATTTCGAGGGTTTGGCGGCACACCCTCATGAGCATCCCCTGGACACGTCTGCGGGGCTGGGCGGGGTATTTGTTTGTAAACAATTGTTATAAATAAACTTATGGAATCGGTTGCGTAACTGGACAGGGTCATGACGGGATCTGGACAGGGGCCAGGCTGGAGAAGGCCGCCTGTAGCGTTCGATCGATCTATAAAAAGTGACTATACCGTATAATCTACAGGTCAGTATTTAATAGATTTCAGTAAATTGTAGATATCGATCTAAAAAAATGATCTGTTTTGCAAACTTTCGTTGACACTACAGGTAGAAACACCTAAGATTACCATCTTTCCAACAATCAAATCTGGCACGCTGCTCCGGCGGCTACTCTGCCAGGCAGTAAGAGGGAGGAGTGCATGGAGCGAGCTGAAATCCTCAAACAGGTCGAGAAGGAAGAGGTCCGGTTCCTTCGGCTTCAGTTCACGGACATCTTGGGGCGGGTCAAGAACGTCGAGGTGCCCCGCAACCAGTTCGAGAAGGCGCTCGATGGCCAGGTTCTGTTTGATGGCTCATCGATCGAGGGCTTCGTACGGATCGAGGAATCGGACATGGTCCTGGCGCCGGAACTCAGCACCTTCCGCGTGTACCCCTGGGCCAACTCCAGCGGCAAGGTCGCCCGACTTATCTGCGATATCCACCATCCCGACGGCCGGCCTTTCGGTGGCTGTCCGCGCCTGGCGCTTAAGCGGGTCTGCGAGCAGGCCGGTGCACTGGGGTACACGATGATGGCCGGCACCGAAGCCGAATTCTTTCTTTTCCATCAGGATGAGCAGGGCAACCCGACCACCCGCACGCACGACGCGGGAGGGTACTTCGATCTCACCCCGATCGATCGGGGGGAGGAATGCCGACGCCGTATCGTCGAGGTGCTCGAGCTCATGGGTTTCGAGGTAGAGGCGGCGCATCACGAGGTCGCCCCGGGTCAGCACGAGATCGACTTCAAGTACGCGGAGGCGGTGATGACGGCCGACCACATCGCCACCTTCAGGCACATTGTCCGGAAGGTGGCCCTCGATTTTGATCTTCACGCCACCTTCATGCCGAAACCGCTCTACGGCCAGAATGGCTCGGGGATGCACACGCACCAGTCGCTCTTCAAGGGCGGCTCGAACGTGTTCCACGATCCCAAGAGTAAGTACGAGCTGAGTGACCTATGCATGTGGTACATCGGCGGTGTGCTCGCGCATGCGAGAGGGTTCTGCGCGATCACCAATCCGCTGATCAACTCCTACAAGCGCCTGGTGCCCGGCTATGAGGCCCCGACCAACGTTGCCTGGTCGGAGCGCAATCGCTCCCCGCTGCTACGTGTGCCCGATCGGCGCGGCGTAGGCACCCGGGCCGAGCTTCGTATGCCCGATCCCGCCTGCAATCCCTATCTGGCCCTCGCGGTGATGCTCGGAGCCGGTCTGGATGGGATTGCCAACCGCAGGGATCCTGGTGAGCCAATCAACAAGAACATCTACAACATGAGCCAGCGGGAGCGCCGGCGTCTGAAGATAGAGAACCTGCCCACCGATCTGAACGATGCCATCATTGCTTTGCGCAAGGACGCCGTTGTCCAGGCTGTGCTCGGAGAGCACATCTACACGAACTACCTGACGGCCAAGCGCCAAGAGTGGGCCGAATACATTGCCCAGATTCACCCCTGGGAGGTGGAACGCTACCTGGCGGCCTACTGACTTGCCGCTGGCAGAGACTGACCGCCCTGAGGAGGCGGGGTGTTCTTGACACCGAAAGGTGAACCCATTAGTCTCGCTTCTCCTAGCGCCCCCTGCGCGTCACGTCATGGTTGTACTCTTCGTCGAGGATTCCGATTTTTATCAGCAATTCAGGCGCGGCTTCTTTGGCCGCATCGGCTGCCAGATCCTGAACGCCCGCAGTGTGGCTGAAGCGGAAGAGATCCTGGCCGAAGAGAAACCGGATTTGATTGTCGTTTCATATCTCCTGCCGGACGGAAGCGGGGCTGATCTGTGCCGCAGGCTTGCCTCGAGCGGAGCACGGGGTGCGCCCAGGATCCTGATCACGAGTCCCGAGGACGCCGAACTGGGGGCCGCCGCCTGGGACGAGCAGGTAACCCGCCCTGTGGATCCGGACGATCTGATGCAGCGGATCTCCCGGATCCTTGGCGTCGCGCAGCGTTCCGCCGAACGCGCCAGCATTCAGGTAGAGGTTGTCTACGGAAGCCGGCGTGACCAGGTCTCCGGCACCTGCCAGAATCTCAGCCCCGATGGCATGCTG
Source organism: Acidobacteriota bacterium (assembly GCA_027295505.1). Classification (GTDB taxonomy): domain Bacteria; phylum Acidobacteriota; class Polarisedimenticolia; order JAPUKU01; family JAPUKU01; genus JAPUKU01. Next base: position 16,550 of record JAPUKU010000056.1, on the reverse strand, counting down.
GTCGTCGCCTCCCACCCGCTCAACTTGGGAACGCGCGTTGAGATCCAGTTCAAGCTACCCGGGGGGGATGAACCCCTGCGCGCGATCGCCGAGGTGATCCGCCACACCCGCCTTGCGGGCAAGGATCGCCATGCGCTCGGATTCCGATTCGCCGATCCAGATCCCTCCCTCCAGGAGAAGATCAAAGCTATCCTTGTTTGAGCGGAAACCGGGCTCTTCCACCGCTGGCGTGCGTTCGGCCATGCCCCGGAGTATGCTGGGAGGCAACCGGTTGGCGTCGTGCCAGCCCGGCTCCAACGAGTTCATCCTGAACTGATCGCAACCCGAAATCATGAGTGATTTCCTCCGCCTCCTGCGCCTCTACCGTCCCCATCTGGGACGTCTGGCGGCGGCCGTGGCGAGCCTGTTGCTCGTGGGAGTACTCAGCGTCCTGCTGGTCAGCCTGATGATCTCCCTGATGGGCGCACTCGGAGAGGAATCCGCCCCATTGGGCGCTGCAGTTGCCGCACCCGTGCCCGGGGCGCCGCCCGTCCGCCTGGAAACGCTCAAAGGGGATTTGCTGGCACGGTTACAGGGCTGGATTCCCCAGATGCCCGCGCTCGAGCACGGCCCCGGGGCGTTCGTGAGGGTGGGACTGTGGCTCCTGGTCCTCATATTCCTCAAGGGAGCGTTTGAGTACGTGAGCAGCTACGGTCTGCGCCGCATTGGCCTGGACGTCGTGCTCGATCTTCGTGATCAGCTCTATGACCAGGTCCTGCGCCAGCCGGCGCGCTTCTTTTCGCTCCATTCGACAGGCTCCCTCATGTCCCGCATCACGGGAGATGTGGGGCGAATACAGCGGATCGCTTCCGGAGATATGGCAGAGATGCTGCGGGCCGGATCGATCCTCATATTTCAGCTCGTCTTCGTGTTCTATCTCCATTCGGACCTGTCGTTCGTGCTTCTCGTCATCCTGCCGCTGGTGGTGTGGCCCATCGTTCTTTTGGGGCGCAAGCTGAAGCGCGCCAGCCGCAAGAGCCAGGAACGCATGGCTGAACTGTCGGCGGTACTCAACGAGACGCTCGGAGGGGTGCGAGTGGTCAAGGCGTTTGGGGCCGAGAAGTTCGAGCGCGGGAGGTTCCGGAAGGCTCTCGAGCGGGCGCAGCAGCCGGCTATCAAGGCGGTCAAGCTCAACTCGTTGACCACCCCCGTCATCGATCTGGCCGGCGCGGTGGCCCTGGTCGTGTTCCTGATCGGAGTGGGCTGGAAGGCTTCTCTGGGCCAGCTCGATCTGCGAATTCTTCCGGGCTTTCTGGCCAGCCTCGCCTATCTTTTTCTGGCGGCCAAGAGGCTGGCGCGGCTCAACAACAGCATGCAGCAGGGACTGGCGGCAGCACGACGCGTCTTCAGCATCCTCGATCTCCCGCCCGAGTGCGCCGAAGATCCAGATCTTTCGGATCTGCCTCCCGTCCAGGGGCGCGTGGAGTTCTGCAACGTGCACTTTGCCTATGGGCGCTGTGAGGCACTGCGCGGCATCGACCTCGAGGTGCCGGCCGGACAGGTTGTGGCCCTTGTGGGGCGCAGCGGGGCGGGGAAGACTACTCTGATGAGCCTGCTGCCGCGCTTCTACGATCCAACCTCGGGAGAGGTTAGACTCGATGGTCACGATGTCCGCAATGTGCGTCTGCTCTCGCTGAGAAACCAGATCAGCATTGTCGCTCAGGAGACCGTGCTGTTCGACGACACCGTGCGCAGAAACATCGCCTACGCGACGCCGGACGCCTCGATGGAGCGGATCGAGGAGGCTGCACGGGCTGCCTGCGCCGACGAGTTCATCCGAGCCTTACCGGAGGGGTACGAGACACGCATCGGAGAAGGCGGATCACGCCTTTCCGCAGGCCAGCGGCAGCGCCTGTCGATTGCGCGTGCGATTCTCCGCGATGCCCCCATCCTGATCCTGGATGAAGCCACCGCCGCGCTGGATGCGGAATCGGAGGCTCGCATACAGGAGGCGTTTGAGAACCTCATGCGGAAACGGACGGTCTTCGTGATCGCGCACCGACTGTCAACCGTGCGCCGTGCTGACCGCATCATCGTGCTGGACGGCGGGCGCATCGTCGAATCGGGAACCCATAGTGAACTTCTCAGCAAGGGACGGCTGTATCGCCGGCTCCACGAACTGCAGTTCAGGGATGACCGGCCGGATCCGGGTCTGGAGCGGATGGCACAGTAGGTCGAACGGCGTGCGATCCGTGCTCAGCGACCTCTCAGTGACCGCCGGGGGAGCGCTCTCCGCCGCTGAGAGCCTCGCGGAAGACCCGATCGTAGTACCGTTCGACCGCATCTAGCTGAATCCGGTTGAGGAACGTGGAAAGGCTCATGGAGGCGGCCATGAAATGCATGTCCTTGATCCAGGGCGGGACATGTTGCGGCGGGTTGACTAAGTCTTCCTGGCTCTTGTGAACGAGAATGGGCACATCTTCGAGGGTCAGCTTGCCGACAAACAGGAAACGCACGAACTCGGGTCGGTGCATCTTGATAGCCACGCGGATGAAGTTCCAGACTCGAATGACTCCATCGAGGTAACAGATATCCTTGGTGAAGGGCGCGTGGCCCTGGACGAGCCCTCCCCGAGTCACTCGCCGCGCATTGTCAAAGGCCTGCTCCGGCCCATGGCCGCGGTCCAGAAAGTAATGATACAGATCGATGAAGTCCGCTCCCTGCTCCGCCATCTCGATGGCGATGATGCGGTCGGTAAGGGAACGCAGGCGTTGCAAATCCATGGTCTGGCTCATGAACTCGCTGAAAACGGCCAGCCCTTCCTGATATTTAGTGGTTCGGGGCGCGCCCTTGCCGAGAAACTTGAGAACTGGCTGGTGCCGCCCGTTCATGGTCGTGCCGACGTGGACGTGCCCCTCGTGGTGCTCGAGTTGCTCGATGGCTCGGCCGCTGAACATTCTTCCACGCTTGATCTTAATCGTGGTGGAGCCGGCCGCCGCATTGGCCGTGAGTTTGTTCGACACCTGCACTTTCACCCGAGAGTCCCTGAAGTATCGCCGCAGCCGCCGCTGGAGGAGCTGGGCAGCCTGTTCGGCTGAGTAGCGCGAAGAAATGTGCTCGCCGATGTCGGAACCCGTGAAACCGGCGAGCATCCGGTCGAAATGTTGAGCGAGCTCGAGGTTCGTGGTCCGGCCGTCCACGAACAGGTCATTGGAGGATCCATACAGATCCCGGGAGTATTTGTAAAAATCGGCGGTGCCGATATGCTGAAGCATTCGCACACAGCATAGGTAAGAGTTGCAGGTGTCGATCAGGATCCGCTGGAGGGGGTCGTGACCATCCAACTTCGATCGGATATCCTGAAACTCCCGTAGCTTTCCCCGGGGGGCGAACCGTAAGGGCGGGTAATCGTGGTGCGGCAGCCTGCGGGCCCGGTGACGGAAGAACACCTCCTGCACCGAGTTGGGCCAGTGCAGGGCCGACAAGATGCGGATGGGCTTTTGCGCCCGCACGATTGCCTGTGAGCAGTCGCGCAGCAGACGCCGGAGCCGGGCCCGCGATCTCATGAGGTGCGGACGAAAACCTCGAACATCTGCGAGGATAATAGCAGAACCATGCGCCGGGCGTCACCCGAGGTGAACCTGGCATCAACCGGGAGGTGAGATGCGAGACTGGATGGTGAGATGGACAGGCAGACGGATGCCGCTGGCGGTGGCAGGTGCTCTTTCGGGCCTCGCGAGCCTGGCGGTGGCGGCGCCAGAGCCTGCAGCACCTCTGTGGCCGGACGGAAAAATTGCGGCGCTGACCGTCACCTTCGATGTCGATGGTGAGACCGTGTGGTGGGAAGATCCTGCAACACAGAAAGCCCCGCCCGGATCCCTTTCGCATGGCCGCTACGGGCCGCAGAGCGCTGTCCCGAAAATCCTGGAACTGCTCGAACGTCACCGCTTGCGGGGGACCTTCTTCATGCCCAGCTGGATTGCCGAGACGTATCCCGAGGTAGCCAGGTCCATCGTTGCTGCTGGCCACGAGTTGGGCGCTCACGGTGTGCGCCATGAATCGCCGTCGGCACTGGAGAGGGACGAGGAACTACGCCTGCTGCGCGAAAGTCGTGAGGTGCTCCAAAAGATCACCGGTGCCACCGTGGTCGGATATCGTGCGCCGTCCTGGGCTCTGAGTGACTCGACCCTCGGACTGGTGGCCCAGGAAGGCTTCCTTTACTCGAGCAACCTGATGGACTCCGACCTGCCGTACGTGCATCACGAGCCACGGGGGTTGGTGGAGTTGCCGGTGTCCTGGGTGCTGGATGATGCCGCACACTTCTGGTTCGATGAGGAATCTTGGAACAAACCTCTCGTATCCGCCGCCTCGGTGGCGCTTCTATGGAAGGAAGGTTTCGAGGCTGCTTATGAGGAGGGAGGATACTTTAATCTGACGCTGCATCCTCAGTTCATCGGCAGGCCCGCCCGCATAAAAATGCTGGATGAGTTCCTGGCCTGGACGAGAGGTTTTCCGGCCGTTTGGTTCGCCACGGGCGAGGAGGTAGCCACGCGGGTCAAGGAGGTCTCACAGGCCCAGGGCGCCAAGCGCTCGAAAAGGGAGCGATAGGCCTTGACGGCAAGAGGAGGTCGCCGTAAAGAGAGGGTATGGAGTGCTCACCCTCTCTCATTCCGTTCCCGACACTGGCCGTGAAGGTGCGGGAGCTGAAGCGAATGCTGGCATCCAGCGCACCGTCTGCCAAGTTTCAGGCACAATTGCGGTTGATCCGGCAGGAGCACCGCCGGCGAATGGGAAGAGCCCTGCGCACTTTGCGGGCTCTCAAACCCCAGTGCAGCCCAGATTTACAGCCGTTGTGGCGGGACACGTTGGATTCGGCTATTCTTCTCCTGCATCTGAACGCGCGCGATTACCGGGAGGTGTTGCATGACCTCTCAGGCACGCGGCGGAGTGCTGGGGGTTGACATTACCCGACGGTATGCTTATAGTGCTTTTTGAAGGTTCCCTCATTTAGCGTTTATCGAGCACGGTCCCAGCAGAGCCATTGGAGAAGTTCAGCTCCTGAATACCAGGTGTTGAGAGTATGGGCCGCGCCCACCGAGAGCGCCGTTAAGCGATTCCAACCTTAAAATCGTTTTTTCAAGCATATTCCCTGGCACCTACTGAGGTGATTTCGTCACCGAGATGACATTTCTCGCTGCTTGACATCAGACCCTTCAAAATCGGGTGGGCTGGTTACCCAGATCCACCCAATCCCGTAGGAGGATAAGACCATTCAGTTCGAAGACAATCGACCCAACACAGACCGTCGGGGCCCGAGACGCCCGCGGGGTGCGGCAGAGCAGAGCCGGTCCGCCCCCGACAGGAGCCTACCCTCCGCCCCTGCACTTGCCCCTGCAACTCCTGCAGCCTCTGCCGATGTAGCGACGGTGCTGAAGCCCGGTGAGGCGGCGACGAAGGCCAAGAACGGTGCACTGAACCTCAAGGAACTCAAGCACATGAGCCTGAGTGACCTGAGCGCCGTGGCACAGGACCTGGGCGTCGGCTCAGCGGCCGGTGTGAGACGCCAGGATCTGATCTTCCATGTCCTCAAGGCCCAGGCCGAGCGTGAGGGGCGCATCTTCTCGGAAGGCGTGCTGGAGGTGCTGCCAGACGGCTACGGCTTCCTGCGCGCACCGGAGTACAACTATCTGCCCAGCCCTGACGATATCTACGTCTCCCCATCTCAGATACGCCGCTTTAGCCTTCGCACAGGCGATACGGTCTCCGGACAGGTGCGTTCGCCCAAGTCGGGCGAGTCCTACTTTGCTCTCCTGAAAGTGGAGGCGGTGAACCTCGAGGAACCTGAGGGCTCGCAGAAGCGTGTGTTCTTCGACAACCTCACGCCCCTTTATCCGCAGGAACGCCTCCAGCTGGAGGGCCCCAACGAGAATCAGTCGGCTCGCATCATGGATCTGCTGACTCCGATCGGTAAGGGGCAACGCGGGCTCATCGTGGCGCCACCCCGGACCGGAAAGACCATGTTGCTCCAGGCGATTGCCCACAGTCTCAGCGCCAACCACCCCGAAGTGGCGCTCATTGTGCTGCTCATCGACGAACGCCCGGAAGAAGTCACCGATATGGAACGCTCCGTCAAGGGGGAGGTCATCTCTTCAACCTTTGACGAGCCCGCCACCCGCCACGTACAGGTCGCCGAGATGGTGATCGAGAAAGCCAAGCGGTTGGTGGAGCACCAACGCGATGTGGTAATTCTCCTCGACAGCATCACGCGCTTGGCGCGCGCCTACAACACCATTGTGCCGCCGAGCGGCAAGGTGCTGTCCGGCGGTGTGGACGCCAATGCTCTCCAGCGGCCGAAACGGTTCTTCGGCGCGGCGCGTAACATTGAGGACGGAGGCAGCTTGACGATCATGGCCACGGCCCTGATTGACACGGGCAGTCGCATGGACGACGTGATCTTCGAGGAGTTCAAGGGAACCGGCAACATGGAGATCAACCTGGACCGAAAGCTTGCTGATCGAAGGGTCTTCCCGGCCATTGACATTGCCAGGTCGGGCACCCGCAAGGAGGAGTTGCTGATCGAGAGTTCGGATCTGCAGCGGATCTGGGTGCTTCGAAAGGTGCTGGATCAGCTCTCGCCGGCCGAGAGCATGGAGCTTCTCCTCGATAATATGCGCAAGAGCAAGACGAACGCCGACTTCCTTGCTTCCATGAACACTACGCCTGTCCGCAGCAGCCGCCGCTGAACGGTCGCTTCAGCGTCGAGCCGGTGCGATACGGTGGACTTTGAGGAGGTTGGTGGTCGCTCCGGGGCCGAACGGCAGTCCGGTGAGCACGACCACCGACTCACCGACGGTGACCAATCCCTCGGCCGTGAGACGCCGCTCCATTTCATCCAGAAGATGCTCGAAGCTCTGCCGTCTGCGTGTCAGCAGCGGGCGCACTCCCCAGAACAGGGCCAGCTGACGCACTGTTTTTTCCTCGGGTGACAGCGCGAATACCGGGACCGGCGGGCGAAAGCTGGAGATCAATCGCGCGGCCATGCCAGTTACGGTCAGGGCTACGATGCCGCGGGCTCCCGAGGCGCGCGCGACGCGGCAGGCCGCATCGGCCAGGCTCTCCGCGACTTCCACTCCTTGCTCGAAAGGTTCTTCGGCTGCGCTCCGCAGCACGGCGGGTTCTACCTTTCGGATGATGCGCTCCATCATGGCCACCGACTCCACCGGGTAGCGGCCGTCCGCGGTCTCTCCAGACAGCATGAGGGCGTCCGCACCGTCAAACACCGCGTTGGCCACATCTGAGGACTCGGCCCGGGTGGGGCGCGGATTGAATCGCATCGAGTCGAGCATCTGGGTGGCCGTGATCACCGGTTTACCCGTGACCCGGCCTCTCTCCACGACGTGCTTCTGAACCAGCGGTACCTCCTCCGGAGGCATCTCCACCCCGAGATCGCCACGCGCAACCATGGCACCGTCTGCGGCCTGCAGGATCTCTTCCAGGTTCTGCACCGCCTCCGGCTTCTCGATCTTGGCGATGATGGGAGTGTCCAGTCCCTGTCCATGCAGCAGGCGTCGCAGTGAGTGCAGATCCTGGGCTCGTCTCACAAAAGAAAGCGCCACATAGTCCACCCCGAGCCGTGCTCCCATGAGCACATCGGTCCGGTCTTTCTCGGTGAGAGCGGGGGCGGAGAGTTTCACGCCAGGCAGGTTGATCCCCTTGCCCTCCTGTACAGTACCGCCCTCCACGGCGCGGCAGTGGATCTCGGTTCCGGATACGGAGACCACCCTGAGCTGGATGTGTCCGTCATCCAGAAGAACACGATCCCCGGATTTCACCTCCAGCGGTAGTTTCCGGTAGTTCGTGGGAAGCAGGCGGGCGTGGCCGACGACGCGACGTGAGGTGATGACCAGGCGGGAGCCGGCCCGGATGTCCACCTTGCTGCTCCGCAGGCGGCCGATACGGATCTTGGGTCCCTGGAGATCCTGGAGGATAGCCACGTGTCGCCCCAGCGTCCGGGACAGGCGACGGACACGCTGGATTATGCGTGCATGATCAGCGGGTTTCCCATGCGAAAAGTTCAGCCGCACCACGTCGGTGCCGGCCTCGATGAGCGCCCGCAATGTCTTGAGCTCCCGGCTCGCCGGTCCGATCGTGGCCACTATCTTGGTGCGTCTCATGGCCTAACGACCTGTTCGAGCACGATCGGCTGCGGATCCTGGCTTTCGGCGGGGGGCGTGAGCGACAAGCCACCGATGACTGCGAGGTAGGACACGGAAATGAGCTGGAAGTCCGTTCTTGACGCTTCAGAAAACGCACTATACCATAACAGTTTCACCCCACCCCATTGAGCCGCGCCCGTCCCACGAGGGCTCCGAGCATACGAGTCCGCGGAGCTCGCCAAAACAACCTTCGTAATCTGGATCTGGAACTACCTCTTGGCCGTTTCATTGCGGTCACCGGGGTCAGCGGTTCAGGAAAATCCAGCCTTGCTTTCGATACGCTCTACGCCGAGGGCCAGCGCCGCTACGTCGAGTCATTCTCAACCTACGCGCGACAGTTTCTGGAACGCATGGATCGCCCACATGCCGAGGCGATCGAGGGCATTCCTCCGGCCATTGCCATCAATCGTGCCAATCCGGTGCGCACTTCGAGATCCACCGTTGGCACCATGACCGAGCTGACGGATTACTCGAAGCTGTTATGGGCCCATGCTTCGCGTTTGCTATGTGAAACATGCGGGGAATGGGTGCAGCCCGATCGAGTGGAGGATGTCTGGGAGCGTTTGCAAGAGCTGGGCGGTCAGGGTGAGGCGCAGATTGTATTCCCCTACCGGTTGCCGGAGGCCTCGGCGGAAGAGACGGTTCGTGAGGCGCTCGGGGGGGCCGGTTTCCGGCGCGTCCGTCTGCCGGACGGGAAAATTGCGCGCATCGAGGATCTGAAGGCCGGCATACTGACTCCGGGCACCGATCTGGACGTCCTCGTGGATCGTCTGTCGCCGGGAGCCGAACACCGGCAGAGGGCCATCGACGCCATCGAACAGGCGTTCCACTTCGGTGTCGGTGTCATGGCGCTGGTCACTGCGGACGGCCGGCGCAGACCCTTCAGCCGGGACTTCAGCTGCGCGCGCTGCAGCCGCACGTACCGGCATCCGGTGCCGGGTCTTTTCTCATTCAACCACGCCCTCGGAGCGTGCGGGCGCTGCCGCGGTTTCGGACGCATCCTGGAGATCGATCTTTCGCGGGTAATTCCCGATCCGCGGCTGTCGTTGGAGCAGGGAGCCATCAAGCCGTGGACCACGGCATCATTTCGGGGCGAGCACCGGGATCTCATGCGTTTTTGCCGCAAGAAGAAGATACGCACGGGTGTGCCGTTCCGGAACCTCACCGCGGCCGAACGCCGCGCGGTCATTGAAGAGAGTGACGAGTTTTACGGAGTGCAGGGTTTTTTCCACTGGCTGGAAACTAGGACGTACAAGATGCACATCCGGGTACTCTTGTCGCGATACCGGGGTGCGACACTGTGTCCGGACTGCAAAGGTGCCCGTCTGCGCCCCGAGGCGCTTCTCTACCGGGTCAACAACCTGTGCATCTCCGATTTCCACGCTCTGAGTGTCCGAGCGGCTCGCCGTTTTGTGGAACACCTGCAACTGGAGGGTGTAGGCGCGGTGGCCTGTGAGCCCGTGCTGGATGAACTGCGCTCCCGGCTGGCTTACCTGGACGACGTCGGGCTCAGTTACCTGACGCTGGACCGTGCCTCGCGAACCCTCTCGGGAGGAGAGGTGCAGCGGGTCAATCTCACCACGGCGCTGGGTTCGGCGCTTGTGAATACGCTTTACGTGCTCGACGAGCCGAGCATTGGACTCCACCCCCGTGACAACTCAAGGCTGATTGGCATCCTGCACGGCCTGCGCGATCAGGGCAACACGCTCGTGGTGGTGGATCATGATCCGGCGATCATCCGAGCGGCCGACTGGGCCGTGGATCTGGGGCCCGGTGCTGGCTCGGCCGGCGGACGGTGCGTCTACGCTGGGCCCCTGGCCGGCTTGCTCCGGCACAATCGTTCCATCACCGGGTCGTATCTGAATGGATCGCGATCGATGCCGGTATCACAGCGCCGGCGCGCGCCGCTCAAAGGCCACTCCGTGCGCATCCGCGGAGCTCGGCAGCACAATCTCAAGGGCATCGATGTTGAGATTCCGCTCGGCCTGTTGGTGTGCGTCACCGGCGTTTCCGGATCGGGCAAGAGCACGCTGGTGGAGGAGGTCCTGTGTGGAGGCCGCAATGGCAACTCCCGGAACACTGCCTGCAGGGCCATCGAAGGTCTGGAGCGCGTGAGTGAGGTGATCCTGGTCGATCAGTCTCCCGTGGGCCGCACCCCCCGCGCCAACCCCGCGACCTACGTGGGCGCATACACCAGCATTCGCAACCTCCTGGCGGCCCAGCCAGGAGCGCGCCGCCGCGGCTTCAGTCCCCGGACCTTTTCGTTCAACCAGACCGGCGGGCGCTGCGACCGCTGCCAAGGAAACGGTTTCGAGCGCGTGCGCATGCAGTTTCTCTCCGATGTGTTCGTGACCTGCCCCGACTGCAACGGCAAGCGTTTCCGACGCGAAGTGCTGGAAGTGCGTTACCGTGGGCTGAACGTATCGGACATTCTGGAGCTTACCCTCACGGAAGCACGGGCCGCATTCGCGGATCAGCCGGCCGTCTCGGTGGCCCTGGAGCCGCTCGAAGAGGTCGGGCTGGGCTACCTTCGGCTGGGCCAACCTATACAGACGCTCTCGGGTGGCGAATCCCAACGCGTGAAACTTGCCAAATACCTGGGTCAGGTGCGGCGCACGGGCGCGCTTTTCTGCTTCGACGAACCTACCACCGGTCTTCACTTCGAGGACGTGGCCCGCCTCCTGCGCACCCTGGAGCGTCTGGTGCGTGCAGGGCACTCGGTTCTGGTCATCGAGCACAACCTGGACGTGGTGCGGGCGGCTGACTGGATAATCGATCTTGGACCGGAAGGAGGAGACGAAGGAGGGCGCATTGTGGTGGCAGGATCTGTCGAAACGGTCATGCAGGAGCCGGCTTCACACACCGGGGTCTATCTCCGACGCCACCTCGAGGACTTAGACCAACCCCCGGCGTTGCCTCCACCCTCGCCCGCAAGCCGGGAGGAGGGAGCGATCGAAGTTCGCGGCGCGCGCGAGCACAACCTGAGGAATCTGGATCTCGATATTCCGCGCGACCGCCTGGTTGTCATCAGCGGCCTGTCCGGCTCCGGCAAGTCGACCCTCGCTTTCGATATTCTCTTTGCGGAGGGGCAGCGGAGATACCTGGAAAGCCTGTCGGTCTTCGCCCGCCAGTACATGAAAGTGCTGAGGAGACCGGATGTGGATTCCGTGCACGGGCTGCCGCCGACGGTGTCGATCGAGCAGCGCACCTCGCGGGGCGGCCGCAAATCCACGGTGGCCACGGTTACCGAGATCTACCACTTCCTGCGACTGCTGTTCGCCAAGCTCGGCGTGCAGCACTGTCAGCGATGCAATGTGCCGATCGAGGCACAGAGCGAGCGCCAGATCAACGATGACCTGTGGCGGCGATTCGCAGGTGCCACCATTCGACTGCTGGCCCCCGTGGTCGTTAACCGCAAGGGATTCCACCGCATTCTCCTGCGACGCCTGATGGCCAAGGGAATCCGTGAAGCCCGTATCGACGGGCGTCTTGTGCCGCTCGATCCCCTGCCCGTCCTCGACCGTTTCCGGGAACACACCATCGAGGTGGTGGTGGCGGCCGGCCGTGTTATAGCAGCGAACCGCAAGCTCGTGGAATCGGGCATCAAGCAAACCCTTGCCATCGGCAAGGGGGTGCTGATCGTGCTCCCTCCAGGCAGGCGTGCGGCGCGCCTCTACTCGCTGAGGCGCGCCTGTCCGCGTTGCGGGGAGAGTTTTCCTGATCTGGAACCCTCGTTTTTCTCGTTCAATAGCCATCACGGAGCCTGCACGGAGTGCCGCGGTTATGGTGTCGAGCTCAGCGGTGAGCTGGCGGCTGAGGTTGCTCGTCACGACGAAGCCGAGGAAAAGTCCGATCCGACCTCGTGGCGCGAGGAAGCGGTCGCGGAGGAGGCACGACTCTGCGCCGCATGCGCCGGCGCGCGCCTCAGACCCTCCTCGCTGGCGGTGCGCTACCGTGATCACTCCATCGCCGATCTCTCCGCGATGAGCGTCAGCAAGGCCCGTCTCTGGTTTTTGTCGCTGCGCATCCGGGGCACCGAGCGCGCGGTTGCCGAGCCCGTGATCCGCGAGATCCTTGAGCGTCTGGAGTTTCTCGAGGAGGTGGGGCTCGACTATCTCGGTCTCAATCGATCGGCTGACACGCTCTCCGGCGGAGAGGCGCAACGCATTCGTCTTGCAGCGCAGCTCGGCAGCAACCTACGCGGCATTCTGTACATCCTGGACGAGCCGACGATTGGGTTGCACCGGCGCGACACGCGCCGTCTGCTCGACATGCTTCTCCGGCTCAGGGATCGTGGCAACACGGTCGTGGTCGTGGAGCACGATGATGAGGTCATCTGCAGCGCCGATCACGTCATCGATCTGGGGCCGGGAGCGGGTCGGCATGGCGGCGAGCTGGTGGCTGCAGGAGCGCCGAGCGACATTGTGGGGGAGAAGCGCTCGCTAACGGGATCGGCCCTGAGAGGGGAGCGCCGCCCCGAGGCCCCCTCCACGCTGGAGCCGCCGTCGAGCTGGCTCGAAGTCCGGGAGGCGCGACTCCACAACCTCGCCGGAGTCCACACGCGGGTGCCCCTGGGAAGGCTCACCGCCGTGTGCGGAGTGTCCGGATCGGGCAAGAGCACGCTGGTGAGAGACGTCATTTTCCGTGGCCTGCAACGACGGCTCGCGGGCAAGCGCGGGCCGGCCGCCAGTTGGGGCAAGCTGAGAGGCACGGATGCGCTGCGGCGTGTTGTGGAAGTTGATCAAACGCCGATCGGGCGCACGCCGCGCAGCAACCCGGCTACCTACACTGGATTCCTCTCCGACATACGAACGCTGTTCTCACTCGCGCCCGAGTCCAGAGCGCGCGGATACGGGGCTTCGCGCTTTTCGTTCAATGTCCGGGGCGGCCGCTGTGATGAATGTGGAGGCCAGGGCAGGGCTCGAGTGGTCATGAACTTCCTTCCCGATGCCTTCGTGCCGTGCGAGAGTTGCAACGGCCAGCGCTTCAACGCCGAGACGCTCGAGGTGCGTTACGCGGGGCGCAACATTGCCGAGGTGCTCGATCTGACGGTATCCGAAGCGCTCGAGGTGTTCTCGGCTCATCCGCGCACCCATCGCACTCTGGAGGTGCTCGACGAGATTGGTCTCGGATACCTGCACATCGGTCAGCCTAGCCCCACGCTCTCGGGAGGGGAGGCCCAGCGCCTCAAGCTCGCCGCCGAGCTTGGCAAGGCCACTTCGGGCGGCACGCTCTACGTTCTCGACGAGCCGACGACAGGGCTGCATATGGCCGACGTGACCCGTCTCGTCGGTGTCCTCCGGCAGCTCGTGTCGCGTGGGGACACGGTGCTTGTCATCGAGCACAATCTAGATCTGATCGCCGCCTGTGACTGGATGATCGAGCTGGGCCCGGAGGGCGGCGAAGCCGGCGGCCGGGTGGTGGCTGAAGGGACTCCGCTGCAGGTGGCTCGCACGGCCGACACCTACACAGCCGAGGCCCTGCGTCAGGCGCCGCCGGCGGTCGGCTCTTCGAAGAAGCGCCGCCAGCGGTCGCGCGAGGGAGGGCGCCCTAGAAGGCTGACGCCGAAAAGGAGTACCACGGACGTCGCCAGCGCTGGGTAGACCGTGGGGCCGATTGCCGTGCCGCCCCCGAGCTCCCAGCCCAGCGTTACCAACATGCCGCCGGCGATCGAGGCCACGCCCCCGGCCGGCGTGGCGCGTTTCCAGAAAAAGGCGGCCAGGATCGCCGGCGTGAGGCCGGCGCCGTACATCGTGTAGGCGTACATGGCGGCCTCCAGGATGCCGGAAAAAAAGCGCAGCTGTACGTAGGCCGCCAACCCCAACAGCACCACCAGTACGCGCGACACGATGAGAATTTCCCGGGGAGTCGCCCGGGGCCTCAGGAAGCGCTGATACACATCCCTTGCCAGGTTGGTCGAAGGGACCAGCAGGAAGGAGTCGGCCGTTGATACGATCATGCTCACGGCCGCGGCCAGAAGTAGACAGCCCAGGGCCACGGGCAGCCCGTGGCGGATCGAGTAAAGAAGAATGGTCTCGCTGGCGTTCTTGACTCCGATCGGCAGAGCGCCCGCGGCGGCAGCCGAGGGATCGCCCAGCTCTGGGTAGAGGGCGCTACCGACGATCGCCGTGCAGGCCAGCACAAGCTCGATGCCCACAAGACCGACAATCCAGAAGGCGACAGCCCGCCGGGCGGTGGACTCGCTTCGGGCCGAGAAGAAGCGCTGATACATGTTCGCCTCGCCCAGCAGCAACAACATGGCCGGCAGCATGTAGGCGATCGCCTCGACCCAGGTGAGATTTCCGAACAGGCTGAAGTGGGATGCGGGCAGGGAGGCGACTACCCCTGACCAGCCACCCGCTTTGCTCAACAGGATCGGAAAGACGATCACCATGCCTCCGGTCATCACCGCACCATTCACCAGATCGGTATAAGCCACCGACAGCATCCCGGCCAGGGCCGTGAAGGTGATGACAAACAGCGCGGTGATGATCATTCCAGCCTCCGCATCCAGGCCGGTAGTCATAGCGAGCACTGCCCCGCCGGCGCGGAACTGATACGAGGTGATGGCCGTGTAGGCAACCACTGTGGTGATCGTGCCGAGGACGCGCGCGGCCACGTGGTAGCGGAGCTCCAGCAGATCCGGAACCGTGAACAGCGCCAGGCGCCTGGCACGAGCCGCCACGAAATAGAGCAGCCCGATCCCGATCCATGCGCCAGCCGAGAACCACAGGGCGGCGAATCCTTCCCGGTACGCAAGACCTGCCGCACCGAGCAGGCTGCCGGAGCCCATCCAGGTTGCCAGAAGAGTGCCCACGAGCACACCGGCGCCCAGCTTGCGGCCGGCGACCATGAAGTCGTCCTGGTTCCGCACCCGCCGGCTGAGTATCGCGGCCAAGATGACCAGGACACCCAGATACACGAGTATGGAGGTGAGGTAGATCACGATGGGCGGGAATCTACCGGGAAGCGAGGGGGTGCGTCTCCCCCTCCGGATGTGCCGGCCCGTTCGCCAGGACGTGGAACAGGTTGTTCTGGAAGACCGGGTTACGCGTCAGAAAACCGTGCTGCGCGCAAAGAAACACCGTCTGTTCAACTGGCAGCGATGGCTTGGAGCCCGGAGGAGCCGTGGGGTCCTGGTCCATGAGGCTGGCCAGGGTGACCGAGCCGTCGCCCGGCATGAAAAGCAGGTCGCGGACCCGGTCCGTGTGCTGGGGATCGGTGCGCGCTGCCTCCACCGAAAACGCAAGCTTCCAGACCCCGCCTTCCTCCTGGAGCACGGCGCGTGCCTGGGTGGGGATGCAGTCGCTTCCGAAAGTGTAGAGCCGGATGCCAGCCTGGTGGCCGTTGGCCTGGCTCAGCGCATTGTGGAATCGATCGGCGCGCTCGAGCGCGGCGCCCAGGAATGCATGCATCTGCTCACGCATTCTCTGGAACGATTCCGCCGACTTGCGATGCCGCCGGGGGAGCTTGGAGCGCATCTCGGCCAGAATGTGAGGCTGGTAGGCCGACCAACCATATTTGACCCAGTTGTCGGCATCTGACAGGCTGATGGGCAGAACATTGCCCTCCGCGTCGACAAAGGGTCGTGCCTCCCGATCGGGGAAGAGCTGGTAGATGGAGGGCATCGTGAAGAGTGCCTCCGGGGACAGCGATCGCGTAATTCCCAGATGCATGACCCGGAACGCCGTCAAGGAGCCTTCGTTCGGCGTGCCGATCAGGATGATCTTGTCGATGTTGTGGGCACCGGCATACGACGGAGCGGGCAGGGGATCCTGATCCAGCACATCCTCAGTTCCGTAGGCGACGTAGTAGCGCGCCACCAGGCCGCCCATCGAGTGGGCCAACAGGTCGATTTTCATGTCCGGGCGGCCGTGGGCCTGGACGATGCGCTCGATCGCCTCGCCCAGTGCCTGGGCACTCTCGACGTTGTCCCGCCGCCAGTCGTAAGCGAAGACGTAGAGGTTCTCGCCGGGATGCGGGTGTTCGATGTCACCGATATCGTAGCCGGCGACTTCGCGCAGCGCCCGCACGATCGGGCTGTAGAAGTCGATGCCGCCTACGCTGTCGCAAATCTCGTACGGCACCAGATTGTCGCGGTTGGCCAAGAGGGGTTCCTGATCGATGGGCAGAGCCAGGTCATCACCCCTGCTCTTCCAGAACAGGTTGCGTACCCGGCCCCAGGCTGAACGCTTTGTGCGCACATGGTGCAGCTTGGAGCCCATGAAACCGTGCAGGAGGATGACTGGATTGCGCGTCTCCCGCTGCGCCGAATCATGGTGTACTTCTTTCATCTTGAGGCGATGGAATGGCATGCACCCCCCCAGGCTCAGGCTGGAGAGCATGAGGGCGGCG
>JAPUKU010000055.1 GCA_027295505.1 Acidobacteriota bacterium | reverse complement strand
GGGCCCGGACGCTTCGCGCCTTGCTCAGTACCTCACGCCGCGAAACCTCTCCAGATGCGAGCCCGGACAGGGGCTCTACGTGCTCCTGACCGGTCCGGACGGCGGGATTATCAACGATGCGGTGCTCCTGAGGTTGCGCGAGGATCAGTATTGGATCTCCCCCGGAGACGGGGACGTGTTGCTGTGGGCCCAGGGAGCCGCTCTGAACACCGGGATGAAGGTGACCATCACCGAGCCGGATGTCTCCCCATTGCAGATCGACGGTCCGAAGTCACCCCAGGTGGTAAAAACGCTGTTCGGCGACTGGGCTCTGGAGCTCAAGTACTACCGCCTCAAGGAGACCGAGCTCAAGGGGATTCCTGTGGTTCTGGCGCGTACGGGCTGGAGCGGCGAGATCAGCTTCGAAATCTACTTGCGTGACGGCAGCCGCGGCAATGAGCTTTGGGAGATGGTGATCGAAGCGGGAAAGCCTCACAACATTGCTCCCGCTACGCCGTCCACGATCCGCAGCGTCGAGGGAGGCATCCTGTCATACGCTTCGGACATCAGGCGCGAGGACAACCCTTTTACAATTGGCTTCGACCGTCTCGTCGATCTGGAGCAGCAGGCGGATTTCATCGGCAAGGAGGCGCTCAAGCGCATCAAAGCGGAAGGTGTAAGGCGGCGACTGGTCGGTGTCGAGATCGGAGGCACGCCGCTCCTGCAATCCAACCCGGAGTTCTGGCCGGTGCTCGACGGGGAGAAGAAGATTGGCCACGTGACCCGTTGCGTGCGCTCTCCTCGGCTCGAGAAGAATATCGGCTTCGTCAACGTGCCTGCAGACAAAGCGGCACCGGGCACCCGGCTCACCATCGATTCGCCGGAAGGGCACCGGCCGGCGACGGTCGTTCCGGTGCCGTTCGTCAAATCGGAAAAACGGATCGAGCACTAAAACTCGGAGCGAAAAGATATGGAGTCCGCGACCGTTGTCATCAGCTTCATTTTCTTCCTGATCACGTTCGTCCTGGTCGGCGTCTATTCGGCGACACGGCGAAAGACCACCACCGAGGACTACCTGGTGGCCAGCCGCTCGGTGGGACCCTGGCTCATGGGACTCTCCGCCGTTGCCACGAACAACAGCGGCTACATGTTCATCGGCCTGATCGGCTGGACTTACGCGGTCGGCATCTCCTCCATGTGGATCATGGTGGGCTGGATAGGCGGGGACTATCTAGCCTGGCGCTGGGTTCACAGGCATGTACGGATGCGCTCGCAGGAGGAGAACTGGCTGACAGTTCCGTCTTTTCTCGGCGATGGTCTCAAGGGAAGGCACGAGTGGGTGGTGCGCCTGAGCGCGATCATCCTCCTCGTGTTTTTGGGAATTTACGCCGCGGCCCAGCTCAAGGCCGGATCCAAGGCACTACATGTGCTGTTCGGCTGGGACATCAAGATGGGCGCCATCATCGGGGCGGTGATCGTCGTGCTCTACTGTTTTGCGGGGGGAATCCGTGCCTCGATCTGGACCGATGCCCTGCAGGCCGTGCTGATGCTCGTATCGATGGCGATGCTCCTGTTTGTAGCCGGGGAGAATATCGGCGGCTTCGGGGCTCTCTGGCCCCGCCTGATCGACATCGACCCGAATCTTGTGAACTTCATTCCCCAGGACATTAAATTCGGCTTCGCGGCTTACGTCATGGGCTGGATGTTCGCGGGCTTCGGCGTGGTCGGACAGCCCCACATCATGGTGCGCGCCATGGTCATCGACGATGCCGATCATCTGGTGAAGGCGCGCCGAATCTATTTCATATGGTACGTGCTGTTCTCGGTGGCCTGCATCGCCGTCGGCCTGACCGCCCGCGTGCTCCTGGCAGCAGGTCCTGATTTTGATGCGGAGCTGGCGCTGCCTCAGCTCTCGGTCGAGCTCCTCCCGTCCATTCTCGTGGGGCTCGTCCTGGCCGGACTCTTCTCAGCCACCATGTCGACCGCCGATTCGCAGATTCTCTCCTGCTCGGCGGCCGTGACGCAGGACATGTTCCCGCGCTGGCGTAACTCGTACTGGATTGCCAAGGCAGGGACCCTGGGCGTGGCGGCGCTGGTTCTGGGCATCGCGCTGGCCGGATCGGCGAACGTCTTCTCCTTGGTGGTCCTGGCCTGGTCGGCTCTCGCGGCGGCGCTGGGGCCGCTCATGGTGGTACGCGCCTTCCGCTGGCCGGTCGATGCGCGTACCGGGCTCAGCATGATCCTCGTTGGACTCGCCTGCACGCTCTTCTGGCGCTTCGGTCTCGAGCTCTCCGGCTCCCTGTTCGAAGGCCTCCCCGGCATGCTCGGCGGCTTCCTCACGTATTACCTGCTCAGACCCCGCCAAGGCTGATCTCCCAGAAACTGTAGCCCTTGAATCCAGGAGCGAGTCACTTCTCCTGGCGCCTTCTCTTTCACCGCTTGATCTTCTCGGTTCCCTTGGGCCAGTTCGGCTTGAACAGGTCCTTGTCCAGCGAGTCGTTACGGGCCACGTTGTTGTACCGCACGGTCAGGTGCGTGTCGGCGTTGCTGTGGAATATCTTCTGCTGGATCGGAAGCCAGTTGGCCTGGTTGATCCAGAGCTGAATCTTCGAGATGTCACGGCGCGTCGAGTCGGACCTGGGTGTCAGCTCGAGCACCAGGACCTTATTGTCATCCAGCGAGCTTTCCTCGAGCAGGCTCACCAGGTAGTCATGCTCCAGGCTGCTGCCGGTCTGACTGAAGCCCAGGAGCGCGTACTGGGCGAGCTTCTCCGGGTGGTTCTTGAGCTTGTACTCCTGCACCAGCTGTTCATCCGCCTCGTACATGTAGAGCTTTGATTCATTGCACAGGAATGTCTTCGGCTTCTCCGAGCGGAGCTCCACACGCATCTTCCCCTTCATGTCGATGAAGAACTTCCCGGTCAGATCCATTACGCTCTCGCCCGAACGAACATCGGAGAACTTCGCGTCGGCAGTAGCTCCCTCGATGTCCTCTGTCGCATCGTCGATCTGCTCCAGAGCGTCTTCCAGGGTCCAGACATCTTTTTCGTCAGCACCCACTTTCACAACAGTTTCAGGTAGCAGGATTGCCAGAGCGGCACACACACTCAACATGATGATTTTCTGCATGACTCTTCCTCCTTTTCTCCTGGCTCAGATCGATCCAAATGCTTCATGAAATCGGGTGGCAACCCCGGAGCCATGAAATGTCACGGCCCGGACCAATTCACCTGGGCATACTCGGCGCTGCCTCCCGACAGGTTCCAGTTGCGGCCCCAGTCGCGGAAGCGGCTGCGGGTGCCGGTGCACACCGTCACCTCCGGTGCCATCCAGTAGGAAGTGTTCTTCACCCTGGTGGGTTCCTTCCCGTCGGCGCCGCTGATCGGTTCGATGAGGCCATCGACGATCTTCGGAATATCCACTTTCCAGCCCTTGCCCTGCTTCTTGAAGCTGATCGGCACCTTCTTCAGGCCGAGAAACTCCGCGATCATGATTGAGAACCAGCCGATGGAACCGCCCGCCTTGCCGGAGAGGATCTGCACCAGAGCGTCCGTCGCCGGAGTGCTGGCGCTTTCATCGACATACAGCCCCACCTTCCAGTTTCCCTCGGCCAGCGGTCCGGGAATGTCCATCAGCGCGGCCACCTTGAGCCCGTCAAGGCTGATGTTGCCGAACGAGCCCTCCTTGATGCTGAGCCCCCACCAGGTGTGACAGACCCCATGGGTCGGCTGTGCTTTTCCGAGCGAGATCACGCAGGGGCAGAACACCTCACAGTTGCAGCTCAGGACCAGATCTCCGCTGATCTTCCATGGAGAAGGCGTGGGCCTCAGGGCGATCTGCGGTACAGCGCCTGCCGCGGGTGATGCCCGACTGCTCGCCCGTGAAGCCGGTTTCTTCGCGGATGAGCGGCGTTTACTGGACCGCGAGTGGCGCTTCCTCGCCGTTGATCGGTGCTTCTTCTTCGACGGCCGGCGCCCCGTGGAGCGCGGAGAAGAGGAGCGACGTGTTTTTCGTTTCTTGGCCAAGGAGTGAGCCTCCTATCCTTTCAATTTCCGCGTGGATGGGTCGAGTTGACTTCCGGTATTTTACCGCACCGTTTCACAGGCTGAAGTTGATCAAGTAAAGACCCCAGGCGATGAGGCTGACGCCGGATAGATGGCGCACGAGGCGGCCTGCCGGCACGACCTTCTCCAGAAGACAGAACATCGCAAGCACCGCGAGCCATAGCAGGTTCATCATGCCCGCGACGAACATCAGCGCCATCAGGGCCCAGCAGCATCCCACACAGAACGCGCCGTGCTCGAGCCCCATGTGCAGGGCGCCTCCTGTGCCCTGCCTCCATCGCGTCATCAGGAAGCCGAGCGGCGAGCGGCACTTCGACAGGCAGGCGTCCTTCCAGGGCGTCCACTGGAAGATGCCTGCCATCAGGAGAAGGGCTCCGCCGAAGAGGGGGCTGTTGCTCTCGCCCGCGGGGGTGAGCCATGCCATCCTCTGGAGGCCCCACTGTGCGAGCGTCCCCAAAGCGCTGAAGCCGGTCCACACCAGGAGATAACCCGCCAGGAAGGTGGCTGTGGGCAGGACGGGATCCCGCGCGCCGGCCTGCTTGCGGCTGATGGCTGAAAAAACCAGGACCATCGGGGCGGTCGAGGGGAGCATCATGGCCGCCATCATCACGGCCCACATGACAAACCGGAGCGCCAGCTCGGTACTGCCCCACGCGCCCGTGTGGGGCAGGGTCAGGCTCGGGACCGGAGCCGC
>JAPUKU010000054.1 GCA_027295505.1 Acidobacteriota bacterium | reverse complement strand
CAGACGGTAGGCAATTACTGCCCGTGGGGAGCGATCGTCACGGCGGTGGACGACCGGCGCTGAACGATCGACTCGATCCCTTCCACCCCCGGATCCATCCCGCGTTCTTCCAGAAACTTCCGCATGTCGGCCGGCAGCGGGGCGCGGATGTGGATCGCACGGCCGCAGGCTGGATGTGAAAGGCCGAGCGCCGCGGCGTGCAGCAACTGGCGCCCGGCCAGCAGGGCGCGCATCATTTCCTCTCCGGGTCCGCGCTCGAGCGTGCGCACGTACCAGCGTGGATCTTCACCGTACAGCTTGTCTCCCACGATCGAGTGACCGATTGATTCCAGGTGAACACGGATCTGGTGGCGGCGTCCTGTGCGAGGTCGAACAGCCAGCAGTGAAAACTCCCCTGAGGAACGGATCACGGAATAATCGGTCACCGCCTTCGCACCGTCCGGAACCACGGCACGCCGCACATGGATGCCGGTAACCTGATCCGCGCCGAGCGGGCGGTCGATGGAGCCGTGCCCCGGTTCCGGGCGACCGTGCACCGCGGCCAGGTAGGTCTTGCTGACCTCTCCACGGGCGAAGGCATGCGACAGCCGTCGCGCCGTGCCGCGATTGCGCGCCAGCAAGACGACCCCGCTCGTTTCCCGATCGAGACGATGAGCGAGGCTCCACTCCTCCCCCTCCCGCTGGCGGCGAAGGACGCCCACCAGAGTGTTGCGCACGCGTCTGCGGTTAGCGTGCACGACCAGACCCGCAGGCTTGTCCACGGCCGCCAGATCGGAGTCTTCGTACAGCACCGGAACATGCCACGCCTCGTCGGGCTCATCGATCTGGTCGGGCCACAGAATGACCCGATCGCCCGCGCGCACCGGGCTCGCGACCCGCAGGCGGCGCCCCGGCGCTGGGCGCTGCATTTTCAGCCAATCGGGCAGCGCCTCCACCGGAACCGTCAGCGTCGGCATCCCCTCCGGCGGGTTGCCGCCAAACGAGGAAGCTGCCCGAAGCAGGGTCACACGCGTGCCGATCGCCTGCTGTACCCGCCTCCGGGACATGGCGGGAATGCGATCCTTGATGTACTGGTCGAGACGAAGACCGGATTGTCCCGCTCCGACTGAGAAGACGGTCACGGGCGGCTGCATCTTACCGGGCCGACTGGACAATCTGGCGCGCCATCCAGCGATAGGTGGGCGCCACCAGGAGGAACTGCAGACCCAGGCTGAGCAGCAGGCCACCCCAGCCGGGCACATACAGCAGGGGCACGGTGGCAAGCAGTCTCAGACCTGCGTGAAATGCGGCGGCACGGAGCCAGGCAAAACGCTCTCCGCGCGTCCAGGTTCCCACGAGGATGAGCGTGAACGCCAGCTGGAAGAAGGCGTTGAGCCCGGCCTTCAGCACGTGCTGCAAGGGCGGCCGCAGCGGAGATGCCTCGAGCAATTCGGTGCGCTCGCGCTCGAGCTCCAGGCTGAGCTCCTGGCGCACCTCCTGCGGGTAGGCACCGAGGCTCTCGAGCGGATCGAAGTTCTGATGAGCGTATAGAGTCACCAGCAGCTGAACCCCGAGGAATATCGCTATGCCGCAACCCCACCCGAGCCCGAAGTGCGCTGCGGCGCGGGCCGAGCGTACGTGGGTGGCGAAACGCGACACGGCGAGAGCCCTCAGAGCTTCGATGAGCAGCGCGTAAAGAACCGCCGGCAGCAGAAGCGAGTCGGGCCAGGCCCGCAGCGAAAATCCCGCCCGCAGCGATGTGTAAACCACAAACGCCAGAATCAGCTCGAGCAGGAACTGAGAGCCGATTCCAAACATCGTGCCCTGCAGGATTGAGCGCAGAGATCCTTTCACCCGCTGGGCCACCTTGAAGAGCAGGTACGGCGAGCCCAGCAGCAGGCACATCAGCGTGAAAACGTAGGAGAAGATCAAGAAGCGGGTCATGGAAGCGCTTGAAGGGGTCCGAGATGTGACCATACCCGACCCTCTAACGAGGGGTCAAGGACGGCACCCCGCTGGGGCGCTCCCGCTTCCAGCCTCTTGACGTTGACAGGCCGGCAGACTAGGCTCGCGTGGATCTGACCTTCGTGTGCGGTGAAGTCTAGATGATTAAGCGCGTGCTAGTGCCTCTCGATCCCTCCCCTTTCACCCAGACCGCCATTGATCTAGCCTGCGCTCTGGCCGGCGCCCATGACGCGGAGATCACCGGCCTCGTGGTTCTGGACATTCCGGGGATCGAAAAATCAATCGGGCCGGTGCCGATCGGGGGCATGCACTTCGCCGAACACCTCGAGAAAACCAAGGTAAAAGAAGCAAATCAGCGCATCCGGAACCTCCTGGAGAGCTTCGCGGCGAAGTGCGACAGGGCAGGCCTTGCCCATGTCGAGGCGCAACGCCAGGGAGAGCCCAGCAAGCGGATCATCGACGAATCGATGTTCTATGACCTGGTGGTCATGGGCCTCAGAACCTTCTTCCACTTCGAGACCCAGGAAAACCCGGGGAATTCACTGGAGGAGGTTCTTGATCACACCGTCACGCCGATCTGCGGGGTGCCGGAAAAGATGTCCCTACCCAGCCTGCCTGAAGAGAAGCTGAGGTGCCTGCTCGCTTTTGATGGGAGCCTGCCTGCGGCCCGGGCCCTGCAGCGCTTTGCGCAGCTGGCCGTTCCCAGTCTGACCGAAGCCACCGTTCTCATCTCCCACGATGACAAGGATGCGGCCAGCTATTATCTGGACGGCGCCGAGGATTACCTGCGCAGACGCTCCTTCAAGGCGGTCGAGAAGCGCTGGACACCGAAGAAGATTGAGGAAGTAATGGACGAGGAATACCTGGACTGGGCCCACCTCATCTTTGTGGGAGCGTCCTCCACGAAGGGCCTACTCGAGTTCATGATGGGAAGCCTCACCCGTCACCTTGTGGAGACGGCGCGAAAGCCGGTGATTATCTGCTGACCGGTACGCGCGTACCTCGACAGATTCGTTCACAACTAACAGGATCGGTAAGTCAGCGGGGAACGTTGCGAAGCCGGTAGACGGCAACGGCCGCTTCGTAGCGAACGTCCTGGGAGGGATCCGCCTCGGCGATCGCCTGCAGCTTGGCACGTGCGGCCAGCGTTCCCTCCGAAGCCAGCAAGCGCACGGCAGCACGGCGGGTTCCCGGGTCGCCTGACTGGTCCGCCAGCGTCGTCGCCAGCGACACCAGGTGCTCCCGAATTGCCAGGGGGCGCTCGTGCCGGCTGGGCTTCTGTAGCAGCTCGGCTGTTAACTCCAGCGCACGGGCGCCGAAAGCGCCGTGCGGCTCATTCACTAGCCCCAGAAGCGCCGGCAGAATCGACTCGTCCACCAGCTTGTGCTTAGCGATCTGGCGCAGACCGATTTCAACCAGAAGCGGGTTCTCCGACCATACCAGACCTCTCAAGGCGTCAAAGAGCGGGCCGCTCTCCTCGATCGCTGCGATCTCCGCGGCACGACGGGCAGCATCCAACCAGGCCTGGCGACCCTCAGCGGGCAACACAATCTTGCCATCCGACCCCTTGAAGAGGATGAAGCGATCGCTGTGCGAGACGCTCCCGTTCGAACGGCGCAGCGGCACCAGGCAGAGCAGCACCTCCTCGCCCTCGCTGAAGACGATCTTCTCCTGGCCGAACGGACGCTCGAAGTTGACGAGACGGAATGCAACGCTGAGCTCAGCGTGAGGATACTCCCCCTTGATCACCTCGTTCACCCGGATCGTGGCCCGGCGCTGCGGATCCCTAACCACCTCGCCCTGCACGACCAGCGGTGCGAGGGCGATCTTCTCGTAGAGATCGAGGTGGATTTCGTCCGCGGCGGCGACGGGAGCCAGCCAGATGCACAGCAGCACGAACAGCACCACCAGGGCGCCGCCCTTCCCCACGCTGTCGAGCCGGAGGATTTCACCCATGCTCTTTCGATACGCTGCACCCCCCCTGTTGACCAGAACTTTCTACCGTGTCCCGCCGCGCGGGGGGCCTCACGGAGGTGTGCAAAATCCGCACACGGGCCGGGATATCGCTGGATTTTCTGGATTAACACGCCTGCACTTGCGCTGGGGCTGTTACTGCCTATCTTTGTCCCCTGAGAGACCTCCGCCTCCCATGCCCCCCGCCACCCACCCCTACCAGCGCTCCTGGATCCGCTTCCTGAGCCACCTGCTGGCCGGCAATCCGTCCGTGGCAACCGATCTGAACCAAGCGCTCGACATGACGGTAGCTTTTTGTGGGTGCCGCGCGGCGACCCTGTTCGCGCCACAGCAGGGCGGCGGGCTGGACGTTAGGGCCAGTTCCGCCATCCTGCGCGAGGACAGAGATGATCTGCAGCCTATCCTGGGCCCACGGCGTGACGCGGCCCCCTTCGCGTGCCTGGCATGGAACTCGTCTCCGGGGTTCAGCAGCGTGGCCGGAATCGTTCATGAGAGCGAGCTGATTCCGCTGCGCGGGGTGGCGCTGAGGCTGGAGTCACTGGCCGTGTCGGTTCACCCCAGTGAGACCGCATCAATGCGTGGCGGGTTTGCGCTCTTCTGGTGGGAGGAAGAATGCCCCGACGCAGGCCGGCTGGGCCGGGCGCAACTTGCCGCGCTGGCGCTGTGCGCCGGCCTGGAGTCACAGCCACAGGAAACTGCAGAGCTTCGTCCCCATGCGACAGGTGCGGGGGTCACGGCCGACGCCCGTCCCGGGAAGGTGGCAGCCTACGCAAAGAAGACACATTCGAAGGTGCTGAAGGAGCTCGACGCCCTGGCCCGGGAGGAACCGGACCCGCTCACCGAGCTGGCCCTGCATTCCAGCCTGCTCTCAGCGCTCGACTCCGCCGTCACACAGGCCCGGAAAGAGAAAGAACCCCTGGCCCTCATCTTGATCGATACCGATGATCTGGCAGAGATCAACCGCGTTCACGGCCCGCGGGCCGGGGACGAAGTGCTGCGTAACATCGCCGCCATCCTGCTCGAGGAGACAGGCTCGGAGGACCTGGCGGTGCGCTATGGAATGGAAGAGTTTGCCCTGCTGGTGCGCGACAACCCCGACAAGGTGAAAACCCGGGCGCTCGAAATTCAGAGAAAGGTGATCGAGCAGGCCCTGCCCGGTCCACGGGGCGAGAGTTGCGGATCGGTGAGCGTGGGCGTCGCCTGCCTGCCGGATCCCCTCGCCGAGAGCCCCGCCGCCCTGCGCCTCAAGGCCGAGCAGGCACTGGATCTCGCCCGGCAGCACCGCCCGGGCGGTCTGATCATCCTCTGAGCGGTTTCTCCTCTCCGTACAGACCGGCAGCAAAGAGCATCGCCGCGGCAATCGCGGCTGCGGCGAGGAACAGCACGGCGGTGTAACCAAACCAGACGGCAACGGTCCAGCCGGCGGCGCCCGCCGCCGCTGCCCCCAGCGCGCCGCACCCCCAGGCCACTACCAGGCGACCCTGAGCCGTGGTTTCCACGAGGCGCATGGCGGCCGCGCCCAGAACGCCGAAGAGGAATCCCAGCGGCGCCACCGAGGCGACAACGAGGAGAACGCGAACGCTGAGCGGAAACCCCAGACCTTTCGACACCAGGAGCGGAAGGAGCAGCGAAAGACCCAGAAGGAGCGCGGCGCAGGCCACTGCCGAGCTACGCACCCAGCCGGACCAGCGCTGCTCTCCCAGCTTCTGCACGAGGGCGGCGCCAGAGCCCGAGCCAGCCATCAGCACAGCCAGCACCACCGTCAGAGCCGTGCCAGGCCCTCCCAGCAGGAGCGCCAAGCGCTGGGACAGACCGATCTCGGCGGCCACGAAACCAAAACCGGTGAGGAAAAAAAACGCGGCCAGTCTCCGCTCCGTGCTGGCAGTCTGGCGTGCCTGCTCCTCGTTCCAGATCCCGAAGGCCCCCACCACGGCCGCCACGAGCCCAACCAGTCCTACCGGCAATAGGAGAGCAACCGCATTATCATGAAACGCCATCTGACCTTCCCCCCCGGCCTGGCCGCTGCGTGAGGTGAGGTAGAAGAATGGCCGCTCATCCCCGACCGGTCGGATATCGTAAGGGCTGGTGGCCACGTGGGCGGAGCGCTCCTCGACAAGAGCCAGGACCTCGTACGGGGCGCTCTCTTCCTCCCCGGGCGGATAGAGGATTCCGAGCGCCTGGCTGCGCGCCGTCCGGTAAAGCTCGCCGATCTGTTCGGCCTCGAACGGTGCACGGCTCACGACCAGGGTCGCCACAGGCTGGACGGAGCCCAGATTGCTGACCAGGAACAAGTGCGCGCCCGGATCGCTCGCACCCGCGGCTTCCAGCGCCTCTACCGCCGTCAGGAAAAGCCTTTCGGTGGCGGGCGCCTCCGGTGATTGGTGATAAATGCTGATTGAAAGCATCCCCCGCTCGCCCAGATGCTGCAAATACGTGGCGAACGCTTCACGCGTGAACAGGAAGTTCTCGGTGAGGGCGTAGGGCCCTGCGGCGCCCGCAGCCCAGGTGTCCGGGAAGGCCATCTGGATCAGATCGAACCGCTCCTGCGAGCGGGACAGCCAGGACCTGGCCTCGGCGTTCACCAGGTTCACATTCTCGAGATCGCAGAGCCCGCCCGTGAAAGCCCTGTAATCCTCGCAGACCCAGCGCACCACATGGGGGTTCGACTCCAGGCCCGTGACGTGCCCCGCCTCGAACAGCAGGGCGGCGAGCAGATCCCGCCCTCCGCCTGCTCCAATTACGAGAACCCTTGCTGCCGGCTCCAGCATGTGAAAAGCGAAAGACGAGATGTCGTTCCCGAGGTGCGTCAGCTCATCCAGCCGATCCCGGTAGCGCACCACAGGCGATGCGGCAAGCGAATCGATGCGGATTTGCATCTGGTCCACGGGCGGATCGGCGTGAAGGGGGCTGGAGCCCCAGGCAAAGTTGGCTTTCTTCGGGCCGTCCACGTAAAGGTTGCCCGGCAGGAGGGTGGCACGATCATTGATCGTCCAGGCCTCCTGCAACGGCTGCGACTGGATGTAACCGGCCTTGATGAACTGCACACGCAGCAGCGGCGCCGCGCCCTGCCATACCAGAAGGCCCGCCAGGCCAGCGACCTGCAGAACGGCCCGAAGCCTGGGCGGCGAACCCTTGCGGGCGGCGAGCAGCTCGAGCGACAGGAAAATTGCCCCCACGAGGAGCGGGGCGGCGGCCTGGCGCAGCCCGAAGCGGAAGCGGCTCAGCGCCTGCAGCGGCGGAAAGGGCAGCAGGCTGCCCATCGCCGCCAGCAACCCCAGAAGGACCACACTGCAACGCAAGGCCCATATCTGTCTCCCGGAGCCACCCTCACCGCCTTCAGCATCGCGAGGAGTCATGACAGCACCAGCGGCGGCAGCGCACAGCGACGCCAGGATCAGGACTCCCGGCGCTCCGCCGCCGCTCATGGCGGCCGCCGCACCCAAGCCAACGAGAGCGGCCCCTCCAGCCTCGGCGGCCCGCAGGCCGGCGACTCTTCCCCGTGAGCCTTCAAACAGTGTGGCGAGCGCCCTGCCGGCGAAGGCAAACGGTACCAGCGCCATCAGGATGAGTAGGACCAGCTGAAGCGGTGCCGCGTACCGCCCCGCCAGATCCAGCCAGCCCTGCAGCCCTGTGGTCTCCGCCGGACCTCCGACTGCGCGCACGAACGGCCGCCATGGGATCACCAGCAGCGCGATCGTCAACAGAAGGGTCGAGGTGGCCGCCCAGGAACAGGCATCCGCCGCCGAACGATGTTGTTCGGCACGGCCTGCCAGAGGACGCCAGCCACGGGCGCCCCACCCCATTCCCGCAAGCCCCAGCGCCACGACGGCGTAGGCGTAGTGGTAGTAGAGCGTGACGGACAGCAGTCGCGTGAGCGCGATTTCGGTCAGAAGAGCGAATGCACTAAGCAGCGCGCAGGCAGCGAGGGTCCGGCCGGCTGCCGGTGCCGCGGGCCCTTGGTCGTTGGCGGGATCCGGCATGGTAAAGTTCGTGTTAGGCAGAGGATAATAACAGATTGACGCACGGCTTCACCACACGCGGCTTCCTGATACTGCCTCGGGTGCTGCTCTGCGTCACACCTGCTGATCCCGCAGCGCAGCCGCCTGTCGTGGAAGCCCCTAGGGAGTCGGGGTTCCGCAAGTTCTGGAGGCGCAGCGCTCGCGGCCTGCCCGTAGGCCACACCCTGGCAGCCAGGCACGAGAAGCGGCGGGTCGAGGTAGAAGGTCTCAGCTGCCGGAGTCCGGATGAGATTCTGACAGAAAGCTGATGTTGTCGCGCAGGATGCGCCAGCCCTCCGGCCGCAGCTCGACGAAAAGCGTCACGTTCATCTCTCGCTCGACCTGCTGCTGGCGAAGCCGGAATCGGTAAACCAGATCGAACGTCACCACGGC
>JAPUKU010000053.1 GCA_027295505.1 Acidobacteriota bacterium | reverse complement strand
TACGATTTCAGAATGGACGCTGAGTAACATCCTACTAAGACAATACGGGAGTTCCGTTTCCTTTCGATAGGCCGCCTTGTAGCACAAATCGGGGAGTCCCGTTTCCTTTTTTTAAGGGATTCCTTACAGGGGTATATCGTGCGTCTCAGCCAGCCAACGATTGACGCACCGCTCCACTGGCCCCGGTCATCGGGACGCCGGGCTGAGCCGCAGACGCCGCGCCGTCCCGTCAGCGCTCCTCGCCTCTCTCACCGCCCCGGATTCTGGCAGTTGTATTGGCAGTTGTTCACTGCACGCATAGAGCGTTCTGTGTGCTCAGGTTCAGGATTTGAGCACGCTTAACTCCGCTCGGCCAGCACAATTGATTGATTCCAGAGCTCTTTCAACTCGGGTTCCTGGTGTCTCTAACTGGGTTGCCCTCGGCCCGGACCCCTGCATGGGGGAGGGTGGTTCCGCCCGGGAAAATATGGCGGTCAGCCAAGCAGATGTCCAGGAGCGCCCGGAGGAGCTTTGGGCGTTAGAATGATGTGCCATGCTCGTCGTCAATCGTCGGATCCGCATCCCCTTGCACGAATTCAAGTTCCAGCACGCCCGGAGCTCCGGCCCCGGCGGGCAGAACGTCAACAAGGTAAGCAGCAAGGTGCTCCTGCGCTGGGGGGTGGAAAGCACTCCCAGCCTGCCAGACGACGTGCGCGGGCGTTTTTTCAGGCGCTTCAGCCGACGCATCACGCGCACCGGCGACCTGGTGATCTCGAGTCAGCGGTACCGAGGCCAGGCCGCCAACCGCGAGGACTGCCTCGAGAAGCTCCGGGCCATGCTGGCAGAGGTGGCCACACCGCCCCGCCCGCGAAAGCCGACACGGCCGGGCCGCACCGCCCGCGAGCGGCGGCTGAAGGTGAAGAGGGTCCTCTCGGAGAAGAAGCATCGCAGACGCCCGGTCCGCGGCGAAGATTGAGGTGCCGGGCACATTCCCTTCCCTGCCCTTCGCTGATACACTGGCCCAACACGACAGTGCCTGCCCAACCCGGTAAACAAGGGGGTCACCATGCGCATCGATCGCTTCCAGATGGAGCGGGAACAGAGCCTGTACGAGAACGACGTGGACTACAACCTGTCCGAGAGTGGCGTCCTGCCGATCAGCATCAATGAGCTCATCGAAGGCGTCGCGGATCCTGATGAGATCCTGAGCCTCGACCTCAAGTACGCGCCGTCGAACGGCTCACCCCAGTTGCGTGAGCACGTCGCCACTTTCTACGAGGGCGCCACCGCCGACAACGTCCTGGCCTCCAACGGGAGCTCGGAGGCCAACTTTGTGAGTATGTGGGCGCTTCTGGAGAAAGGCGACCGGGTGGCCTGCATGGTTCCGAATTACATGCAGACGTGGGGCCTGGGCCGGCACTTCGGCAGCGCCTCCGACACCTACCGCCTTGTAGAACTCCGAGAAGGAGGGCGCGCGCGCTGGGCTCTCGACATCGCCAGCTTCGAGCGCGCCGTGACCCGGAAAACCAGGCTGATTGTGGTAACCAATCCGAACAACCCGACCGGTGCGGTGCTGACGGAAGAGGAAATGGACATCATCGTGCGTGCCGCCCGTCGCGTGAACGCCTGGATCCTGTCGGACGAGGTGTACCGCGGCGCGGAGCTCAGCGGCAGCCTCTCACCCACTTTCTGGAACCGGTATGACAAGGTGCTGGTCGTGTCGGGCCTATCGAAGGCTTTCGGGATGCCGGGCCTGCGTCTCGGCTGGATCATCGCTCCCCCGGCGACCGTTCAGAAGATCTGGTCGTACCAGGATTACACCACTCTCACGCCCAACGTGCTCTCCGATAAGCTCGCCACGATTGCCATGGAACCCGGAAAGCGAAAGCAGCTCCTGGCACGCACCCACTCGATCCTGAACCGGAATCTCCCGAGGCTGGAGGAATGGATCCGCGGATACGGCGAGATTTTCTCATACATACGCCCCGTGGCGGGCGCCATTACGACCGTGCGCTACAGCCTGCCGATCACACCCAGGAGCCTGTTCAACCGGCTGCGCCTCGAGCGCTCGGTGTTGCTCACGGTCGGCCCTCATCATGGTCTGGGACGGTACATCCGTATCGGGTACGGCTACGATCTCGACCGCACCCTCGAGGGACTGACACGCGTGGGTGAGTTCATCGAGGAGTTGCAGAGGGGTCCGGCACGCAAGGTAAAGACCACCCGTGCGGCAGCTGCCCACCGCACAGGGGTTCGAGCGCAGGCTTGATTCCCATCCCTCGACCCGGAACGATCCCACCTGGCACGAATGTGCCTGCTGTGTTTTGGAGCCGCTGTATTTTCTCCAGCCTAACCCTTGTTTTGCTTGCTTCCGTGTTTCCTGGTTGCGGGTCTTCCGACAGTAGTGCGCCCGCTCAGATCGCCAATTCTTCCAACTCCCTGCGAACGCAGAACGTCATTTTGATCACTGTGGATGGGTTGCGGATCCAGGAGATGTTCGGGGGTATGGATTCGACGATCATCGCGGACGAAGATGGATCCGGCATCCATTACTCTTCGGAGCTGGAGAGGGTGCGCTCGGCTTTCTGGCGGGACACGCCCGAGGAGAGGCGCCTTGCCCTCATGCCGTTCTTCTGGAGCACGCTGGCGAAGAACGGAATTGTCCTCGGCAACAAGGAAAAAGGGAGTCGGGTGCTGGTGAAGAACAACCAGCTGTTTTCGGCCCCGGGCTACGTGGAGATCCTCACCGGCCGGCCGTGGCCGGAAGTGGTCAGCAACGATCTCATTCGTTACAAACACCCCACTGTGCTCCAGTTCGTGCAGCAGGAGCTTGGCCTGGATTGGACCGAGGTAGCGAGCATCGGCGGATGGGAAGGCTACAACCTTCTGGCCTCAAGTGTGGAGAACGCTTTCTTCACCAACGGTGGTTACGAGCGGGTGCCCGCCGAGTATTCCACACCCCGCATGGATGAGCTTGCCAACCTACAGGATCAGATCATGACCCTCTGGCCGGAGACCCGCAGCGACGCCGTGACATTCGGGATCGCTCTCGAGTACCTCAAGAAGCATCATCCGCGGCTGCTGTATCTCGCCCTTGGGGAGTCGGACGACTGGTCCCACGCACGCCGTTACGATCGGCTTCTCGACTACATCCATGTTTTCGACGGTTACCTGAAGCAGTTGTGGGAGTTCCTGCAGGCATCGGACCGGTACCGAGGCCGGACGACACTGGTTCTCACGACCGATCACGGCCGTGGCATCAAACCCGAAGACTGGGTCGGGCACGGGGAAGGGATTGCGGGGGCGGAGGATATCTGGATCGCGGTGATCGGTCCCGATACTCCCCGGCGCGGTGAGATGGAATTGTATCCCGACGTCTTTCAGTCGGACGTGGCGGCCACCGTCGCCGCGTTCTTCGGCCTCGACTACAGCAAGCAGGATTCGGAAGCTGGCCCCCCGATCCCCCTCGCCTTCGGCATAGAGCCGGGAGCTGGAGCGGGCTCACCCTGATCCCCTATCCATTCACACGGACTCCGAGAAATGATCGAAGGGGCTCTGTCAGCGGGAGCCGAGAAAGCTTCGTAGTTTCTGGGACAGCTTCGGCTGGATGAGATATCCGTAGCTCTTGTGGGGGTTCGGCTTCCCAGCTGTGCCGACATACGGGTTGTAGAGCCGTGCGTAGTCCCTCAGATCGTTTCTGCCGTACCCGCCCACATCACTTCGCAATCCCTCGAAGAAGTCATTATCAAGCGTGGAGTCGTGGCAGACGATGTCACCATAGGCGCAGTAGTTCTGCCAACGGCGAATGTTGGTTGGGTAGTAACGACGGCGCTCCTCCCGCGAGCATGATTTCAGCGCCTCCTTCCAGCGTTCGATCAACATGAAATCCCGCAGAGTCGAATCGCCCAGCGGACTGCCCATGGTAATCAACAGGCCAACCTTGTCTTTCCGGTGCTCGCGATAAAACGCCTCACTGCGGTGCGAGAAGCGCCACAGCACATCGTAGACCACGAACGATCCCATCGAGTGGGCGATGATGACCGGCTGCTTACCGCTCTTCCAGGCATCGCCGAGCTCGCGCTCCAACGGTTCCCGGATACGATCGGCCACGTACTGATCCGCCCTGTACAGGGAGATCTCATGAATGTTCTGGCTGATGACGTTATCCTTCAGGGTGAGGGCGCCCGCCAGCGAGTAGACGATCCCCTGGCCGAATTTCTTCACCTTGGCACCGACCCACCCCGCCTTGCTGATGTGCAGTGATTTTCCGGCGTCTCTGCGGATCCGGATAACCGCGTCGACCGCTCTCTCGAGCTTCTTCACATAGCCGGGCGAATCCTCGATGTGATCCGGAACCGCGTTAGCCCAGTAGGCGGAGCGGAAGAGATCCGGCTCTTTTTCGAGTGACGAAGCCAGCGTCTTCGAGTCCGTGCGCACGTTCTCGATGAGAGCCTTCTTCCACAGCTCGAGCAGCTTCGCCTCCGGGGGCTTGGACGCAAGACCGTGAACGAAGATGATGCGCACTGCTGATGGAGACGGCATCAATTAGATCGAGAAGAAATTGAGTTGTTTACAGTGCCACCTGGACCGCCAGCGCGGGGCGGCAGGGTTATTCACTGGATCCCCTGCGCAGTCACGCTGCGCAGCTCGGCCCCGGGTGCCGCTCGAGAATGGCGGCGCACGTGGTGTTGGAACGACTTAGCTGATCTTACAACCTGCCAGACCCCGCTTCTCCAGGTACTGCTGGTGATAATCCTCGGCCCTGTGGAACGTCGAAGCGGGAGTGATTTCCGTGACAATCGGGTCGGAGAAGCGGCCCGACTTTCCGAGAGCATCTCTGGAAGCCCGGGCGGCTGCCTCCTGGGCCGGGTTGTGGAAGAAGATTGCAGAGCGGTACTGATCGCCGATGTCCGGGCCCTGGCGGTTCAGCGTCGTCGGATCGTGGGATTCCCAGAAGACCTCGAGCAGCCGCTTGTAGGAGGTGCACTCCGGATCATAGACAACCTCGACCACCTCGGCATGCCCTGTCCTGCCGGAGCAGACGTCCTTATAGGTAGGATTCTCGTGCGCTCC
Source organism: Acidobacteriota bacterium (assembly GCA_027295505.1). Taxonomy (GTDB): domain Bacteria; phylum Acidobacteriota; class Polarisedimenticolia; order JAPUKU01; family JAPUKU01; genus JAPUKU01. Next base: position 5,932 of record JAPUKU010000053.1, on the reverse strand, counting down.
ACCCGAGTACCCCACCGCAGTCGATGCCACGCCGTCAACCTGCCGGAACCTCATCTCGACCCCCCAGAAGCATCCGGCGGCAAATGTGGCTTTCTCAGTCTTCATGGCCGCTCCCTTCTCCGTCGGTCGTTTCCACCCATTCTAACCGCGATCGGGGGCCAGAGCGAAGCCCCCACCTCACCGCCTGGCGGTTCCCCGGTACACGTAACCCAGTGCCTTCGGTATCCCCGGCACGTATCCCGCTTCGAGATCCTCGATCTGGAAGCCCCCCTCGCCGATCAGGTCAGGAATCCGCCGGTCGAGGTGGCAGCCACCGAAAAGCGCCTTTTGAAGCGGGTTGAGCCGGCCCTGCCAACGGCGCACTCCGTCGTCGGGCGCCCGGCCATGCTCGCAGAAGACGAGCCGCCCCGCCGGCCTCAGGACACGGCGCATCTCCCTCAGAGCCCGGCTAACCTGCGGGATGGTGCACAGGGTGAACGTGGTCAGAACCGTGTCGACGCTCTGGTCCTCTAGAGGAATCTCTTCTCCGGGTAGCGGAACGATCTCACACGGGATCTCGAGGGATCGCAGGCGTCGTGCGGCGATCTTGCGCATGCCGCTCGACGGATCGAGCGCCAGGATCTTGATGACCTTGCCGCGGTCATAGTGCTCGAAGTTGTGCCCCGTGCCAAAGCCGATCTCGAGCACCGTGCCCGTCGCGCGGGGCACGATCTGCCTGCGCAGTACCCGGCTGGGTTTCATATCCCCCAGCCACTCCAGGATCCAGGGGAGAACGTGCTGCTCGTAAAGGCTCACATTCCGTGATCAGCCCCCAGCGGAGAGTTGCTTCCGAACCCAGAGATCAACAGTCTTGCTCAGCATCGAGAGTGGAACAGCGCCGTTCTCCAGAACCCGATCATGGTATTCCTTGATGTCGAAGCGCGGGCCGAGCGACTCCTGGGCCTTCTCGCGCAGGCGTCGGATCTCCAGGTTACCGAGCATGTAGGCGGTCGCCTGGCCCGGGACCGCAAGGTAGCGGTCAATCTCCGCCGCCGCCGAGGAGGGTGAGAGCGTGGTGTGCTCGAGCAGGTAATCGATGGCGCGCTGGCGACTCCAGCCGAACGCGTGCATGCCGGAATCGACCACGAGCCTCGCCGCGCGCAGCGCCGCGTCGGAGAGCATACCGAAGCGGTCGATGTCAGCTGAATACAGTCCCATCTCATCTGCCAGACGTTCCGTGTAGAGCGCCCAGCCTTCTCCGAACCCGGAGCTGTAGAAATAGCGGCTGACCGAGTGCAGGTCCTTCCGTTCAAGCGCGATCGAGTTCTGCAGGTGATGACCAGGATACGTCTCGTGGAATGCCGTCGATTCGATTCCGGCCCGGCTCTGTTTTTCGGGCTGGTACAGGTTGATCCGATAGATCCCGGGCCGCCCCTCCTCCTCCGACGGAGAGTTGTACACACCACCAGGCGCCGATTTTTCCTGGAACTCGGGAAATGCCTGGATCACCACCTCGGATCGGGGAACCCTTCCGAACCAATCCGGAACCGCCTCCCGCGCCCGGTCGAGGGCGTTCTGGGCAAACCTCTCGAGTTCCTGGCGCGAGCCGAAGGTGTACTTGGTGTTCGTGCGCAGTTCCTGAAGTAGAGCGGTAACATCGCGAGTGCCAAAGCTTTTATCCGCGATGGTGAGCATCTCGGCCTGCAGCTTCGCCATTTCCCTGAGCCCAATATCGTGGATTTCCTGCGGCGAAATGTCGAGCGTGGTGTGAAACCGAACTGCCTGGCGGTAGCATCGCTCGCCGTTCGGGTTGGCCGCCACTGCGATCTCTTCCCGGGCGAACGGCACGTATTCCTCGGCGAGAAAATCCCGGTAGCGCTGGACCGCGGGGTTGATCTTCTCCTCCACCACCTTCGCGAGCTTGCTCCTGAACTCGGGATCAGGATCCCTGACGGCCGGGTTGAAGAACGGTGATCCTTCTGTTCCGAGGGCCAGCATGTCATCCATCTGCTGGATCACAGTGCGGACATTGTGCCTGGGCGCGCTGTGCCCGCTTCGCATTCCCTCGCGCAGGTTGGCGATCTCATTATCCAGGTAGCTGCCGAAGGCCCCGAACCTCTCGAGCGCCATCTGCCGTTTTTCCGGGGTCAACACCGGCTGGATGGTGGCGAGAAATGGATACCCGGCCTGCCAGCTGTTGTAGGTCGGGCTCACCCGCCAGAGATCCTCGCGACAGGTCCGGAGCGCCACCGAGCCCTCCAGCCTCTCTCGCAGAAAGGAGTAGGTCACGTAGGCGGGAGAGCCGATAAGTTGTGACGCGTCGATCTCCCGAAGAGCCCCCAGGATCTCGTCCTCGCTTTCCTGCCAGATCTTCATGGCTTCGAGCGAGTTGTCGGTCAGCCGCCCATGGTCGGCCCCCGGATACCCCTCGGCGGTGGCGTCGTCGGGGAAGTGTTTAAAGTAGTCGCGAACGTAGGCGTCCGCCAACTCGTTCACGCGTGAGGCAATTGAGGTTCCCTCAACCATTTCTGCCGATCCTGATCCGCCGGAACGCGAAGCGCAGTCTGCCGCACCCAGACTGAGGATCAGCAGGAGCGTGCCCGGCAGCAGAAACTTTCCCCCCAGCAGTCTTTGTGGTTCACGTCCGTCGAGCCTCATTCTATAGAATGTCCTTTCCAAGCGCCGACAGGATGAGCTCCACACCCAGCCGGGCGGTTCGGTTGCGCTCGTCGAGCACAGGGTTCACCTCGACAATCTCCAGCGACAGCATGCGTCCGCTGTCGGCAATCATCTCCAGCGCCAGGTGCGCCTCGCGATAGGTGGCGCCGCCCCTGATCGGCGTGCCAACCCCGGGTGCCTCGCGTGGATCGAGCAGATCCATGTCAAGGCTCACGTGGTAACCCACCGTGTCCTGATTTGCCACCTCCAGCGCCTCCTTCATGCAGGCGGCGATGCCGCGCTCGTCCACGTCGCGCATGGTAAAGGCACGTGCCCCGGACTCACGGACGGTTTTCTTCTCTTCCGGATCGAGGCTGCGGATCCCCACCATGGCGCAGTTGCGGCCCGCGAACTTGGGAGAGAATCCCAGTAAATGGGTAAGCTTCCTGGGTCCAATCCCCAGCGAGCAGGCCAGGGGCATGCCGTGAATGTTCCCGCTCGGGCTGCTTTCAGGCGTGTTCAGATCACCGTGCGCATCGAGCCACAGACAGCCGATCGACTGTTTCTTCTCGCGGTGATGTGACGAGACCCCTGCCAGCGTTCCGATGGCGATTGAGTGATCGCCGCCCAGGACGAGGGGCATGCGATCCTCCTTGAGGATCCCCTCCACCCTGGAGGCCAGCTCAGCGCAGGCCTCGGCGATCGGCTTCAGGTACCGGGCCGGAGAATCATCCTGCGGCAGGGTGCCGGGTGCCCGCACCTCGACGTTGCCGCGATCTTCCACGTCACAGCCCAGCCCTCGCAGCCCGCGCTTCAGCCCTGCCACGCGCAGAGCCGAAGGCCCCATGTCGACGCCCCGGTGATCCTGTCCGAGGTCCATGGGCATTCCGATGATGCCGATTTTGCGTGTCATGGTGACGGTCCACAAAGCTTTTCGGGAGAGCGGTATTCTAATACCGTCTGCTGCCTTAACCCAAGCTTCCCTCTCGTTCGAGCTGCCGCGACGGATCAATGACCATCCAGCACACGGCGCCGAGAAGGTAGAAGGCTCCAACGCTCAGCAGGGGCGCGTTCCAGGAACCGAACCGATCCAGGCAGAGCCCCACCACGACCGGGCTGAGTGCACCTCCCAGGTTTCCGAACATGTTCATGGTGCCGCTCACCACACCGGCACGCCGCCTCCCGATGTCCAGGCACACGGCCCAGGCAGGCGCCACCGCGAGCGCGGACAGGCCCGCGGAAGTCGAGAACAGAAGCACCGAGAGCGAAGTCTGCGGCGTGAAGATGGCACCCAGCAGCGTCAGCGCGGCGAGTGGCAGGCCGACGAGGCCCGGAATCCTCCGGGCCTTGCTCAGGGAGCCCACACTCCGGATCCGGTCACTCAGCCAGCCGCCCGACACCACCCCCAGGGCCAGGCCGTAGAGCGGCCACTGCGAAAAGTTGCCCGCGGCCTGCAGATCGACGCCCCGTGCTCGCAGCATATAGGTCGGAAACCAGGTCAGGTAGATGTCCACCCGTAGACCGTGCTCAGGTACATCACGCTCAGCGCGATCATGTTGCGGTTGTAGAGGATGCTCCAGGGAACACGCTCGTGTGACGGGGGTGGATCCATACCGATCAGATCGAGCTCGGCCTGGTTTACTCCGGGGTGCTTGCGCGGATCGTCCCGGAACCACCACGTCCAGGCGATGACCCACACCAGCCCCACGAGGCCGAAGACGCAGAACGTTTGCCTCCAGCTCACGTGCTGAAGCAGGACGGCCACGAGCTTGTAGGTGAAGGCACCGCAAAGGGTGGCGGCCATCACGGCCAGACCGAAGGCGCGGGCGCGCGTACGGGCCGGAAGCCAGTGGCTGAAGGCACGGGCAGTGCCGGGAAACGTGCCCGCCTCTCCCAGACCGAAGAGGAGACGCACCGTGAACAACGAGGCGAATCCACGGGTGAACCCGGTGGCCACTGTCATGACCGACCACCAGACAACAACGCGCGCCAGCATGAGGCGCGGCCCGAAACGATCGGCGAGCCAGCCGCTGGGGATCTCGAACAGCGCGTAAGCCACCGTGAAGGCACTGAAGACATAGCCCATCTGGGCGTCGCTGAGCCCCAGATCGAGCTTCATGGCGGGCGCCGTCATGGCAATGCACACGCGGTCCAGGTACGAGATCGCCGTGAGCGAGAGGATGAAGCCCAGCATGATGTGCCGCGCGTTCGTCGGCGTCGCGGATTCACGCGTGCTGCCGGACGGTGGTGAATCGTTGTTCACGTTACGGCCATCACTCTCTCGCGTATCCGTTATCCAGGAACCAGCACACGGCACCGGCGAGTGTGTCGCGCAGGGGGCGCGGCTGGTAGCCGAGATCGCGCCGCGCTTTGGCCGAGCTGTAAAAGCCCCAGCGCCGGGTGTGGCGCAGCATGTCACGCGTGAAGACAGCCGGGCGCCGCCGCAGAGCGCTACCGATCTCGTGCGCCAGGGCCGCCGTCCACGCAAGCGGCCTGGGCACTCTCCAGCGTGGCTCCGGGCGCCCGGAGATCTCCGCCAGCAGGGCGAAGAACTGCTGCAGACGCAGGTTCTCCCCCCCAAGGATGTACCGCTCTCCGCCCTTTCCCTTCTCGTAAGCGAGCAGGTGCCCCTCGGCCACGTCCCGCACGTCCACGCAGTTGAACCCCCATTCGATGACCCCCGGCACCCGTCCGCGCAGGAACTCGACGATCCGCCGTCCTCCCGCCGAGGGGCGCGCATCGGGCCAGCCGATGACGACGCTGGGATTCACAGCCACCACGCGGAGGCTCCCACCGCTGGCCTCCAGAGCCAGCCGTTCGGCCCGGTGCTTGCTCCCAGCGTACGCCTGCAGATCCAGACTCGGATCCCACGGCGTGTCTTCATCCGAGCTGTGCGATTTCTTCGCGCCGCCGACCGCTGCCACGCTGCTGGTGACAATCAGTGTCTCCACATCGCTGGCTGTGGCCGCTTCGAGGACTGCCTGCGTGCCTCCCACGTTGACCCGCTCGATCTCGGCCCGCTCCCGGCGCTGGAAGGAGACATGTCCCGTCACATGAAAGACGGTTCTGACGCCACGCATGGCGGCGCGCAGAGCCACGACATCCTGGATGTCGCCGGGAAATACCTGGGTCGGGAGTTCCCGAAGGTGGAACAGCGGGCTCGTCGAGCGCACGAAGACGCGCACCCGCCAGCCCCGCTCGACGAGCAGGCGGCTGACGTGGTAGCCCACGAAGCCGCTGGCTCCGGTGACGAGAGCTTCCTTTATCCCTGCCATACGTGGATGAAACCCCGCAC
>JAPUKU010000052.1 GCA_027295505.1 Acidobacteriota bacterium | reverse complement strand
CAGAAGAAGTTTGAAGCTGCCTTCCGCGCCTACGATCAGGCGCTGTCGCTGGATCCCGACAACGACGAGCTGATCTTCTGGCGCGGCTCGATGTACATGATGGCAGGCAAGCCGGAAGCAGCCCTGGCAGATGTGCGGCGGGCGGTGGAACTCAATCCGCGCTGGCTGAAGCTTCTTCCGCACCTGGGTCCTGACCTGTTCCCGGGCGCCGCAGACATCCTAGAGAAGATCGGACGCTGAAGAATTTTCGGGCAACGTGCTCAGGCAGACGCCTGGGGGCCAGGTTTGTAGGGGGGCGCGATCGATCCGGCCGAGATCACGAATTTAATGGCATCTTCCACCGACATGTCGAGGGTGAGAATGCGCTCCTTCGGCTCGAGGATCAGGAAGCCGGAGGTTGGGTTTGGCGTGGTGGGCACAAAGACGCTGCACAGGTTGCGGGGTACTTTTTCCGAGATCTCTCCCGAGGCCGGCGCGGTCATGAAGCCGATGGCGTAGCAGCCCTCCTTGGGAAACTCGACCAGCACCACCTCCGAGAAGAGCTTGCGATCCGCCTTGCCGAGAAACGCCTGGCTGATTTGGTACGTGGCGACGTAAACCTTGTTGATGAGGGGGATCCGCTTCAGAAGCCTCTCCCACATCACGATGAGTTGCTTGCCGAAGACGTTTCCGGCTACGACTCCAAGGGCGAGGATGAGAAGCATCAGGGAGATGAGCCCCAGACCGGGCAGATCCAGGCCGAGCCGCCGGAACAGGGGTCTTAAAATGTTGTCGAGCCATGTGAAGATAACCCACAGGACCCAGAGACACACTGCGGTGGGGACGACGATCAGCAGACCGAGTGCGAAGTACCGCCCCAGGGCTTCCCTCAGCCGCTGCCCTTCCTTCTGGAGAATCATGTTCTTGTCTAAAGCCCTGTTGGAGGCGGGCCGAACAGCTCGCAAAGCGACATCGTATCCAGAAGGAAGTCCCCAGGCAAGGGGGCTCTACGAGGCGCTTCTCTTGAGGTATGCTGCGCCCGTGTGCTGGCGTACTGAAGGCATAGAGATTATCTTGGTATCGGAGCGGCCACCCAGGCCCCCGGAGTCGATCGATGTCCGATGAGCCCCTCACCAGCCCGACCGAGCTCGAAGCCCGCGATGTCGCTGAGGACGCCCGCGAAAGCCGCTGGGAGCACCCGAGCTTTGCCCTGAAGCTTTTTCTGGGGCGCTTGCGGATGGATCTCATCCACCCGTTTCCTGAGCTGGCAGCTGAAGAAGAGACCAGAGGTCAGGATTTTCTGGCTCGCCTGGAGAGCTTCCTTCTCGAGCACGTGGATGGGGACGCCATTGACCGGCACGGGAAGGTGCCCGAAAGCGTGGTCGAAGGTCTGCGCAAGCTGGGTGCCTTTGGCATCAAGACTCCGCCCAAGTACGGCGGCCTGGGCCTGTCACAGCTCACCTACGTGCGCGCTGTCCACCTCGTGGCTTCCCGTTGCGCCTCCACCGCGGCGTTGCTATCGGCCCACCAGTCGATCGGCGTCCCGCAACCTCTGATGCTGTTCGGAACCGAGGAGCAGAAGCGACGTTTTCTGCCACGCCTGGCGCGCGGGGAGATCTCCGCCTTCGCTCTGACCGAGCCCGATGCGGGTTCCGATCCCGCCGCCATGAAGACCACGGCCACTCCCTCGGAAGACGGCAGGACCTATGTCCTGAACGGGGAGAAGCTCTGGTGCACGAACGGCCCCGTCGCCGACATCCTCGTGGTGATGGCCCGGACTCCTTCGAAAATGGTGCGCGGCCGCGAGCGCCAGCAGATCACCGCATTCATCGTGGAGGCGACCACCCCCGGCTTCGAGATTTCACACCGCTGCCATTTCATGGGGCTCAACGCCATCGAGAATGGAGTGCTGCGGCTGCGGGACGTGCGCGTTCCCAGGGAAAACATCCTGTGGGGGGAAGGGCTCGGTCTCAAGCTGGCACTGATCACGCTCAACACCGGCCGCCTGACCCTGCCCGCAACCTGCGCCGCTTCCGCAAAGGTCTGCCTCAAGATCTCGCGCCACTGGGCCGCCGAACGCGAGCAGTGGGGAGTCCCCATCGGCAAACACGAGGCGGTGGCCGCGAAGCTCGGCAGCATGGCGGCTGACACATTCGCCATGGAAGCGGTCTCGGAGCTGGCTTCGGGATTGGCGAGCCTTGGCGGGCGCGACATCCGCCTTGAGGCCGCCATCGCCAAGATGTACAACAGCGAGACCGGCTGGCGCATCGTGGACGATGCGATGCAGATCCGGGCCGGGCGGGGCTACGAGAAAGCCGACTCGCTCGCGGCCCGGGGTGAACCCCGAATTCCCATCGAACGCATGATGCGGGACTTTCGCATCAACATGATCTTCGAGGGCACCAGCGAGATCATGCGCCTGTTCATCGCCCGCGAAGCGGTGGATCCTCACCTGCAGGTGGCCGGTGCCCTGGCCGATCCGCGCTCCAGCACCGGCCAGCGCCTGCGGGCGCTGGGTCCGGTGCTCATTCATTACGCCGTGCAGTATCCGGCCCTGTGGATCGGCTGGGGCCGCTGGCCGCGTTACTCCGGGTTCGGAAAGCTGGCGCGGCACGTTCGCTACATGGACCGGACCAGCCGCCGGCTGGCACGATCGATCATCTATTGCATCGCCCTTTACCAGGCGAAACTCGAGAAGAAGCAGGCGATGTTGGGACGTCTGGTTGACATCGGATCGGAACTGTTTGCCATGGCCGCCTCCTGCTCCCGGGCAAGCATGCTGGAGCAGAAAGGGCCGTGGGCGATCGCCGGTCGCGCCGGTGCCCGGGCGGAAACCGGCTCACGGGTCGCGCCGAGCGCCACGGCACTTGCAGACCTGTTCTGCCGTCAGGCGCGCCGCCGGATAAAGGAGCACTTTCGCGCCCTGTTCCGGAATGATGACGTGCGCACCTACCGCCTGGCGCAGCAGATCCTCCGGGGAGAGCATACCTGGCTGGAGTGCGGGGTGCTCGACCCCAGCTCCGCTCCTGCACCCGTTGTACCCGACACACCGGTCGGCACACCACGCTAGGCGCCAGATACCCACCTGACGATTTTCAAGCCGCCGGCCTGAGGCTCTGCCCGATCCCGGTGCTCAGTCGAGCATGGCAGACTGCACGTACTTCTCGACAGCGTGGCGCAGGGATTCAAGAGGCACCGCCCCGCTGCCGAGCACCGTATCGTGAAATGCCTTGATGTCGAAGCGCTTGCCGAGCCGGCTCTCAGCTTCTCCCCTCAGCCTCAGAATTTCAAGCTGTCCGATCTTGTAGGCGAGTGCCTGGGCCGGCCAGACAATGTAGCGGTCAACTTCGTTGACGATATTGTTCTCCGCGAGCACGGTGTTATTGAGCATAAAGTCGATGGCCTGTTGCCTGGACCAGCCCTTGGCGTGCATTCCCGTGTCCACGACCAGGCGGCAGGCGCGCCACGCTTCGTATGAAAGCATGCCCATGCGATCGAGATCGGAGCTGTACAGTCCCATGTCGTCGGCCAGCCGTTCCGCGTAGAGTGCCCAGCCTTCCACGAACGCCGTTACACCTTCGTAGCGCCGGAATGCCGGCAGCCCGGACAGTTCCTGGGTGAGCGCAATCTGAAGGTGATGGCCCGGTACCGCCTCATGGTAGGCGAGGGCCTCAGCCTCGTAGCGCGGCCGGGTGCGCGGCTCTGAAGTGTTGATGTAGTAGCGACCGGGGCGGCTGCCGTCAACCGTGGACTCCAGGTAATAGGCGATCGTACTGTGCTTCTCCTCGTGCTTTTTCATCCTGGTGACCTCACAGGAGGCCTTCGGCAAGTTCCCGAACCAGTCGGAAACCGCGTCCTGCGCCCTGCGCAGCGCCGACTCGGCCTTGGCGGCCACCTGATCGGACGTCTCGAAGTAGAGCTCGGGATCGGTCCGCAAGCGGCTCAGGATCTCACGGCGATCCGAGGTGCCCAGGACGCGCTCACCTAGCCGCTCCATCTCCGCATTGATGCGCGAAACTTCATCCAGACCGGTCTGGTGAATATCCTCGGGCGAAAGATCGAGGGACGTGTGGACGCGAACCAGGTTCCGGTAGCAGTCGATACCATCGGGGATGTGCACGATCCCCGGCTTCTCCTGTGGCCGGGCTCTGGGCAAGAGCTCCTCCTGCAGGAACTCCCCGTACCTCTCCATGGCCGGGCGCACCGACTCGCGCACAGCCCCTCGGAGCGCTTTATCGAACTCCGCGCGCTCTTCGGAACTCCAATCCAGATGGGGTGTCTCGAGAGGTTTGAGGAGCGGCCACTCGTTCTCAGGTTGCTGCAGGAGATCTTCGATCTCCTCGATCACCTTAAGCACAGCGTCCCTCGTTGCAACTCTGCCTTCGCCCAGGCTCCTTCTGAGGTTGGACACGTGCACGGCCACGTACGGACCCATGGCCTTCCAGCGCTGCACCATTGCCCGGCCCTCCTCGACCGTGCGGACCGTTTGGAACGACTCTATGTTGAGAAAGCTCACCTGTGGCCCGTTCAACGGATCGACGCTCCAGTCGTCAAGACCACAGTCGAGCAGGGCCAGATCCCCCTCCACCTCATTGACGAGCGCCAGGCGGGTAAGCTGATCGGCGGGGCCCAGTTCATCCGGATCGATGGCGCGCGCGCGCTGCAGCACCCCGTCCAAACGGCGCCGGTCCCTTTCACGCCGTTCTGGAGTGAGGTCGGAGAGCAGGTGGTCGTACCTGCGATCGCCGATCGCGGTGGCGCTCACCGGGTTCGCAGCCAGCTGTCCCTCCCAGTACTCGTCCGCAAGTTTACTCAGGGATTCTGGACCGTCCGGTACGGTGCCGCAGCCCATCATTCCTCCTGCCAGGGTTAAGCTCATGAGCTTCAACAAGACCTTCATTCTGTCCCCTCTCCAAGTGTTCCGCTAGGGTAACCTCAAGCTCCTGCCCGCCTCAAGTACCCGTGACCGGAAACCTGCACCGCTCTTCTTTACGCCCGCACGCCGCGATGTTACGCTGTGGGCCACCATTCTGAACATCATGTGAGGTATGCCATGACCCAATCGCGCCTGGTCCATATCTTCGCTCTTCTGGGGATCACCTGCCTGTCCGCCCTAGCCGCCGGCTGCGGCCGGGCCGGCACTTCCGGCGACGGAAAGGATCCGCTCAGGGCCGAAATCCGAAAGCTGCACGGGCCGGCGCGCCAGGAAGCGCTGGCGTTCGCCCGCATCCTCAATCTGCGCCCGTCAATGGCGCACGACTACTCTAGCGAAAGCGGCGAGTATTGCCTGAACAGCGGCGCCCACGTCATGACGCACTTCAGTAGCCGGCCGCAAGAGACGAACGAGGACATCGTCTATTTCGTGGATGCCGCCCCGCTGGTGGCGCACGGCCTGCGGCTGGAGGAGTTTCCCGCCCTCGATCCCGAGCTCGGTGCGATGCGCTCGAATATCTGGTACCGGTATGAGGGAGAAGGGCTGGAGCCGCACCACGGCAGGGAGAGGCCCGAACACACCTGGCTGATGCTCGCTGTCGACATCCTGTGACACATTTGCAATCATCCGTGAGACCACGGCGGGTGCCGATCGCGGCGAGCCTCCTTATCGGGGCTTCCGCACTGGCCGTGCCGGGTGATGCTGCTCCGGCTTCCAGACGCGACGGCGAGCGCCTGGCCGGCCTTACCGCAGACTCGAGCCGAATCCAGAGGCGAGCCGAGGCCAGCATCCAGAGTGTGCCCACCGCTGAGAGCTTCTCGAAGCACTTGTTCTACCTGACGGAAGAGTCTCACCAGACGGGCACGCTCCGCAACATGGAGCTGGCCGAGTACGTGAAGGATCGCTTCGTGGAGTACAGGCTCGAGGCGGCGCACTTCCACGACACCCCTGCACTGATGTCTTACGGGCGCTTCGCCTCCGTGGAGATCCTCGAGCCGGTGCGAAGAAAGCTGAAGCTCACCGAGGATCCCCATCCCGAGGACAAGGACAGCTATACCCCTCAACCAATGTACCGTGAGGAAGTCCTGCCGCGGATTTTCGAGGCGATCCCGGGTTACGAGAGGGAACTCGTCACCGGCCTGGAACGTGCACCGACGATGCTTGAGGAGGCAACCGCGTTCCTCACCAGACCGGCGGCACCGTCCAGCTCAAACTCTCAGCCGGTGTCCGAACACGAATGGCTGTGACTGGAAGAGGGGAACCTGGGCAGAGACAGGAGGAAGATACGGTGATGCAGAAACACGCAGAGCACCGCCAGGATTTGCAGTTGCCCGAGCCACCGAAGCCTCCCCTGCATCCTCCCAAGCCGCCCCTGGATCCGACCTTCCCGCCAATCCAGCCTCCGAAGCCGCCGCCGGGCGACCCTCCCGAGCCACCGACCAACCGCTCCGGGCTCAGTTACCCGGGCCGGAGATTTTCCTGAGCACGACCATCACGTTTTCATCGTACCAGCGAATGGAGGCAGGATCCGGAAACCGGCGCCGGAGATCTTGCTCGAAACTCCTGAGGGCCATCTCAAATTCCTGACCGGAATAGAGAGAGAACGTTGAGTAGTGCCGATTTCTGGCACGGTGGACGAGTTGATCGAGCGACGCCTTCCGCTCGAACCGAAAAAACTCGATCGATGACATTCTGAGCGTGTCCACCCGATCTGCCCAGGCCTCCATCTGTGCAAGATCGTAGAGACGCGTTTCTTTCTCACTGAATCCTGGAAAATGTCTTCCCCAGATGCTGGTTGCGTTCTGGCTCCTCAGGCGCGTGTAAATGAACACCCATCCGTCGTGGCGTAGCCCACGAGCTACGCGCTCGAGAAACGACTCAGGACTGAAATGGTGAATCGTATTGAAAGTCATCACACAGTCCAGGCTGGCCTGGGGTAGATCAAGCTCAGAGATGGCGCATCGCACCGTGGAGAAGCGCTCAAACTTGTGCTTCCGAAGGTAGTGCTCTGCTTCACGTAACATCTCCGCGTTGATGTCGTTGCAGATGAGATCCAGATCCGGCAGGAGCTGAGATAGCAACAGGCTATACCGGCCACCGCCACAACCTATCTCAGCGGCCCGCACCGAGGGGCGATCACCCAGGTGCTGCACGATGGCATGAACGGGCTCCGCGTCGGTGATGCGGATATCGTTGTAAACCTCCGCCACTGCGGAGAAGTGCTCATGCATTCGGTGATCTTCTTGTTCCGGGCTCATCTTCAAAGGATGCGGCCTCTAGCGCCTGAAAGACACCTGCCGCCTGCGCATGCTTCTCCGTAAGGGGAGCTTCGTCACTTTTCCATCCCAGGCGCCATCTATGAACGCCTCCGTCATCCGGTAGGCCTCGTCGTCCGTGTACTGCCGGGGAGGATGCTTGCAAAAATAGGCCGCCGGACCGTAAAGCACCCCGCCCTGCCGGCGTTCCAGCGCCAGCTTGCAACAGCGGATCGAATCGATGGCAACGCCGGCGGAGTTGGGAGAATCCTCAACGGAAAGCCGCATCTCGAGATCAATGGGAACATTCCCAAAAATCCTTCCTTCCATGCGTATGAAGCAGATCTTATTGTCCTTCTGCCAGGGCACGAAATCGCTCGGCCCGATGTGGATATTGTCGTCCTCGAGCCGCCGCTCAGTGACCGCCTGCACGGCTTCAGTTTTTGAAATCTTCTTGGACGCCAGCCGATCGCGGTTGAGCATGTTCAGGAAGTCAGTATTCCCTCCCGTGTTGAGCTGATAAGTTCGCTCCAGCTTTACACCGCGCTTGTTGAACAGATCCGTGAGCATGCGGTGCGTGATGGTGGCGCCCAACTGTGATTTGATATCATCCCCCATGAGAGGCAGCCCCTTCTCCTCGAAGCTACGGGACCAGTCCGGATCGCTGGCTATGAAGACCGGTATGTTGTTGATGAAGGCCAAGCCAGCCTCCAGCGCACACCCGGCGTAAAATTCGGTCGCTTCTTGCGATCCCACGGGCAGGTAATTCAACAAGATTTCCGCTTTCGACTCACGAAGAACTCCCACCACATCCTCGTGCTGTGGCTGTTTGCGCCGGGATGGCAAAAACGTGCGTGCGTCGGGATATTCGCGCATGTGATCGGAGAATCCGTCGAGAACCTGGCCCATGCGCACCCGGACTCCGGTCTTGGGAACCTCTGAGCAGAACACCTTTGCACAGTTTGGCGGCGAGAAGATGGCGTCTGCCACGTCCCTGCCCACTTTCCTCTCATCGATGTCAAAGGCTGCAACCACCTGGATGTCACAGGGACGATAGCCGCCTATCTTCCAGTGCATGAGGCCAATCGCCTCACCGGCACTCCCGTTCGAGTAGTAGGAAAGGCCCTGGATCAGTGAGCTGGCGCAATTGCCGACACCGATGACCGCGATTCTGATCTTTTTCATATGATTTTCACCCCACGAGCGTCAGACGTACGTTTACCAGATCCGCCAGAACTTCGGCCGCGGAGCAACACGCTTCTGGATGGCGCGCCCTCTCCCGAGCGCTATCCAAATCGGGGGGGCGATGGAGATTGAGTACTGATTCTTACCTATTTCGGCGGCTGATATCAAGCCTTTTCAGGCTCCCGGTCGCTCCCGTTCCGGCGGAGTTGAGGCGAATCCCGCGCCCCGCCGCACGAGACCTTCCCTCAGGCGGGACAATGGGTAAAAAGTTCCCCGCCACTGCACACCGCCTCGGAACAACGTTCGAAGCGCGGAGTTCCATGCGGCCGCCAGCAGGAGGAGCACCGACAGCGGATGCAGGAGGGTGAGCGTCAGGGCACGATATCCCTGGCGAGGTGCTTCCACAAAGTAGGCCCCGGCCACCAGAACAACCTGGACGACAAAAGGCAGCCAGGCTGCCGCCAGCAGAGACGGATTGACGGAGCCCCAGAAATAGATTGAAGCGAACACGCCGACACCAGTGGGCCCGAAGTTGAGCAGGAGCACGATCCCCGTCCAGAGGCTGAGCAAAGGCAGCGAGAATCCAAGGCCTGCGAAGAAGTTCTTCTCCAGCCCCCGTACAACATTCAGCGCCCCGCGATGCCAGGGACAGCGGATCAGACCCAGTCCGTTGAACAGGCGCTGGCGTGCGCCCGACTCTTTGAGCAGCCGCCCGAGCTTGATATCGTCGACCAGATCCATTTTCAGTTGCTGGTGTCCCCCGATGCGGTCGTAAGACCTGCGGCGCACCAGGTTGAAGGCGCCCACGCCGATTCCGCCTCGCCGCAGATCGAGATCCATTTCATGGGCGCGTGCCGCAAGCATGAACATCTGGCCGAAGACGGCTACGAGCGCCGCCTGCACGGGCGGCATCGGGCGCAGATCGGGGATCACAGCCACATGATCGAGTCCGTTTTGTTCCGCATGATTCACGACGCGAACCAGGAGATCATCATCGGTGAAGCGAACGTCCCCATCGGTAAAAAGAATCCACTCGCTCGTGGAATGGGTAGCGCCCAGATGGCAGGCGTGGCATTTGCCGGTCCAGTCATCGGGAAGCGTCTTGTTGCGGATGAGACGCAGCCGGACACCCTCAGATGCCTCCGTCTCCATCTTACTCACGAGATCTCCGGTTCCGTCGCTCGATCGATCATCAACGACGATAATTTCCAGGCGGGGGTGCCGCTGCCGCAGCAGGCTGCGCACCGTGTTCTCGATCTGATCCGCTTCGTTGCACGCCGTGACCACCACCGTCAGGGCCGACGTTCTTGCGGGTGGTTGCTCCGTCTGCACCTCTTCCTCGAGCACCTGGGCCAGAATCCTGACTTTCCGCGATCCCATGAGGACGATTCGCGAGGACAGCGCCCACAGAAGCACCAGCAACGCTCCAAAACCGGTCAGTACCAGGCCGGGAAGAGGCATCTGAATCCAGAGAAAGGGTCGGGCACGCCGCCTACTTCACCAGGCGGCGGCGCATGAGGTAGATCCCCAGAAGGCACAGCGGTATCGCCAGCGCGGTCAGATAGAGCAGATCCCACCACAGGCTACCCGGAAGCCGGCCAAAGCTCGCCTCGCGCATGAATCTCGCCACATGCGTCAGCGGGAGAAGTTCTGCCAGCATCTGCGCCCAACCCGGCAGCACTTCGATGGGGAAGAATGTCCCCGAGAAAAGGAACATCGGGATCACCAGGAGAAAGGTCGGCAGGTTGAACGTGTCCATGGCCGGAACAACACCGGTAAAGCACAGGGCCATGCCCGCAAAGAGAAGGGCCGCCAGGAATGAGAACGGCAGGATCACCAGCGCGTGCGGGTAATGCAGGAGTCCGAAGCAGCTGATCACCGCCATCATGATCGCACAGCCGATCGTGCCCTTTGTCGCCCCCCAGAGGAGCTCCCCTGCCATCACGTCCTCGATCGACAGGGGCGTGGTGACAATGGCATTGAATGTTCGCTGGTAATACATGCGTACGAATGTGTTGAAGGTGTTCTCGAAGAATGTCTGAAACATTACCTGGGTAGCCAGTAGCCCGGGCGCGATGAAAACCGTGTAACGGATCATCTCCCCTCTGTAGGGAACCTCTTTGAGCAAGGTGCCCACGCCCGCTCCGAACGCCAGCAGGTACAGGATCGGCTCCAGCAGGGGCGGAATGAAGTTTGTCTTCCAGGTCACCAGATAGACATCGAGGTTTCGTTGCCACACCCGCATGGCCCTGGTGCTGAGGTTCCCGATGAGAGTGCTCATTCACGCAACTCCCGCCCTGTGAGGCTGAGAAAGAGATCTTCCAGGCCCGCAATCCGGATCGTGCAGCGGTCGCACACGTGCTTCGAGGCGATCTCGGTGAAAACCTGTTCAGCGGCATCGGTGTAGATAAATAACCGATCCGTATCGGTCTCGAATGTCCAGCCCTTTTCACGGGCATGATCGACGAGCTCCGGCCGATACCCCCACACTTCCACGACCTCCTTACGCACGTGGGCCTTCACCAGCTCTGCAGGGGGCCCGTTCACCAGGATCTTTCCGTAATCCATGATCACCAGGCGATCGCACAGGATCTGGGCCTCGTCCATGTAGTGGGTCGTGAGCAGGATCGTCTTGCCCTGTTTCTTCAGCATGCGAACGCGCTCCCACACCTGGTGCCGCG
Source organism: Acidobacteriota bacterium (assembly GCA_027295505.1). GTDB lineage: Bacteria > Acidobacteriota > Polarisedimenticolia > JAPUKU01 > JAPUKU01 > JAPUKU01. Next base: position 12,552 of record JAPUKU010000052.1, on the reverse strand, counting down.
ACTGCGGGTCCAGCCCTGTGGTGGGCTCGTCCAGGATGAGCAGGGTGGGCTCGTTGACGAGCGCCCGGGCGATGACGAGGCGTCTCATGAGACCGCCCGAGAGATCCTTGATGCGGCTGTGCTGGCGGTCGCTGAGCCCCATGAAGTCGAGAAGCGATGAGGCCCTTTCCTCGGCCAGGCGTGCCGGAATGCCAAAATATCGCGCAAATACCGTGAGGTTCTTGCGCACCGTGAAATCGGGGTCCAGGTCGTTGTCCTGCGAGCACACTCCCACCCGTGCTTTGATTTCCCTGGGATATTCGCGAACGTCCTGGCCGAAGACGTACAGCTCGCCGGCGCTCACGGGGGAAGTGCAATGGATCATCTTCACGGTGGTCGTTTTGCCCGCTCCGTTTGGGCCCAGGAAGCCGAAGCACTCCCCCGCATGGATCGAGAAATCGACTCCGTCAACAGCGGTAAAGGATCCGTACTGTTTCCTGAGTCCTTTGGCTTCAATCACGATGGCCATGGGGCTTTCCATATGGGAAATTCAGAGCGTACGGCGGAGCGGTGACGGCCAGCTTTTCCTTATAAAAACCTAGGCGCGCTGCTTTCCTGGCCTCAGCGCTCCCTGGATCACTACGAACTCTCCGAGGTTGTCCATGGTCACGAGCCCGACGAGCTTGCCACCATGGAGCACCGGAAGCGTGCGGCACTGACAATCGTGAAGATGCACGATGGCCATCTCCAGCATCTCGGATGAATCCACAACCTGGAAGTCACGCCGCATGACATCCTCCACCCTCGCTTCCCTGCCCTGACGGTCGAGCCCGCTCAACAGATCCGTTCGGGTGAGAACCCCGACCAGACGCTCTCCCTCCAGCACCGGGAAATCCTGCTGTGGGCCGGCCAGGATCAGATCGACGGCATGCCCCAGAGAGTCATGACCGGACAGCGTCTCGAAGTTGGTGATCATGGCCCGTGCCACCGGGATACCGGAGAATGCCGACCGCACCTGAACCAGGCCCGACTCCTGCGCCGCTCCCATCCATACGAACAGCGCTATGAACAGCAGGAATGGGCTCTTGATCACGAACAGACCCAGAAAGCCGAACAGAATGGCCATCCCCTGTCCGATCACGGTGGCGATATGTGTGGCCCGCGTGTACTCCAGACGGTTCGCCAGCAGGGCCCGTAGCACGCGCCCCCCGTCCATCGGAAACGCGGGAAGCATGTTGAAGAGGACCAAGAAGACGTTGACGATCATCAACCGGTAGAGGAAGGCGCCTCTCACCACGCCAAGCTGTCGCATTGGCTCGAACCCGTTCGTGAGCTGGAGCCAGGCCCACAGCAGGATCGCAATGACCAGGTTGACGGCAGGTCCAGCGAGCGCCACCCACAGTTCCTGGCGGGGATCATCGGGCATCCGCTCCAGGCGGGCCAGCCCGCCGATCGGCAGCAGGGTGATGTCACGTGTGCGGATGCCGTAGCGCCTCGCGGTCAGCGCGTGGCCATACTCGTGCAGCAAAATACAGCCGAAGAGCGCGAGGATAAACACGACTCCCGAGAGCACCGCGGCCAGCGAGCGTCCCTGGGTCCAGTGCTCGAGAGCCACATAGCCGATGACCAGGAGGAAAGTGGCATGGACATAGACGTCAATGCCCGCAAACCGGCCGAGCTTCCAGGACCACTTCATCGGTGGCTCAGGATCGGTGCTCGGCGGCGGAGTGCAGAGGAAAGAATGGGATCTCGGCGACCGTGTGCAACCCCGCCGGCGCCGCCAGGAGGGAGGGAATGGCGTTGACGATGACTCCGACGGTTCCCTCGTCACCGTGGATGCCGCCCGCAATGCGCACCTCGAAGGAAGGCTTGCCTTCCACGCGCACCGAGTCGAGCGAGCGCACTCCTCCCATCTGCATCTTCATTTCCAGACGGATCACTTCTCGACGCCCCTGATAGGCTCGCAGCGACTGCGACACCCCGTTCACCTTGCGGCCCCGGGAGGTGAGTATCGGTTTGAGGCACCGTTGCAGCCGATCGAGCCTGAAACCGGCGGCGGCGGCGATCAGTCCGGCTGATTCCTCGAGCCCGACGTGACCGATCCTTCCTTCTCTTCGCGCATCTTCGAACTGTGCCGGACTCATACCAGCACCAATCTTGAGCCGAAAGGAGCGCCTGCGTTTCGACGCGTCCACGATCCTTTTCACGTGAACCCTCCGCACCTCCCGACAGACGGCCAGCAGGGTCATCGGAAGCTTGTCCATGACAAACCCCGGATTGACGCCCGCGGCCATGACCGAGACACCGTGCAGGCGCGCCAGACGACTGAGTCGGTCGGCGAGCGGCCGCTGGTTCAGATACGGGTAGGAGAGCTCTTCGCAGGTGCTCAATACGGGCAGGCCCGCTTCTAGCGCCGGCTCGATCTGCGGCACGACAGACTCGAGCCGTGAGGAGGTGGCATGCAACACCAGATCCGCCACCCCCCGCCGGAGCACCTGTTTAGGGGAAGGGCTGACCCGCACCCGCAGAGGCCCGACTCCCAGGAGGGCTCCAAGGTCCACACCCTCCTTCTGGGGATCGGTGTCGAGAACCCCCACGATGCGGGTTCCTCCCCGCCGCAAGACTTCTTTGGCCAGCGCGCAGCCGATCGACCCGGCACCGTACAGTACGATCCGTCGTTGGCCATCGGTCATTTTCAGCTCCGTTCCCAGCGCCCTTCCGGCCGGGTGAGATCACGATTCTACACCGGGTCCACGGGGTCCGGGCCGGCCATTAATACCACACTCCCTTTAGGGGGATTCAGTCCACGCCCTGCAGACGCAAGAACTCTACCAGAAGCTCGAGATCACGGTCCGGCAGGTGGGCGAAGGAAGGCATGATCGTATTCGGATGCAGGACTTTCGGATCTTTCAGGTGGGCGATGAGTTCCTCCGAGGAGCGACCGGCACCTCCATAGTGAGTGAGATCGGGACCTCGATCCCTGCCCTCCTCCCCGAGCCTGTGGCATTTGAGACAGGGCTGCTCCCGTAGCAGCGCTCCGCCCTCCTCGAGCACCCCGGCGCGCCTCACCTCCTCGACCCTCTGCGCCCGGCGCTCCTCGCGCCCGACCAGGAGCGACTTTCCCGTCAGACCGGCGATACCGATCACACCCACGAGCATGGGCACGACGACGGGTAGCCGTTTAAGAGGCGAGCGGCTGGGAGATCGATCGAGGAACGGAATAGCCAGCAGGAACAGCACCGAACCAGCCGGCAGCAGCAGGGTGCCCACCAGCTCGAGTGGTCCCTCCAGGTACTTGAGCAACTCGAAAAGGAACAGGAAATACCAATCCGGGCGCGCCTCGTAGGCACGGGATGGGTCGGCCGGAGCTCCGAGCATGGGCGGAAAGGTGATCGCCAGCCACAGGATCACCGCCAGCATCAGCACCATGATTCCCACATCGCGCGCCAGCTGGTAGGGGTAAAACGGTTCCCGGCGATGTTTTCCCTCTTCCTCGGACAGTGACCAGTGAGGGGTTACACCGCGGCGCAGGAACAGATAAACGTGAAGCCCCAGAAGCGTGAACACAATGATCGGAAGGATGATCACGTGGAGCGTGTAAAAGCGCGTCAGAGTGAGGTTGCCGATCTCGGCGCTTCCCTGCAGCACGCGCTGCAGTGCATGGCCGATCCACGGCGTCGTCCCTACGATGCTGAGCCCCACCTGCACAGCCCAGTAAGCGTTCTGATCCCACGGCAAGAGCGAGCCGGTGAAAGCGAAGGCGAGCGTCGTCAGAAAGAGGAACACACCGACAATCCAGGTTGCCTCCCTTGGATTGCGGTAAGCCCCCCAGAGGAAAACCTGCAGGAGATGGAAGCCGACGAGCGCCACCATCGCTCCAGCCCCCCAGTGGTGGACACCGTGGAGCAGACGTCCCGCGGCTACCTGTTCCTGGATGAAGGCCAGGCTGGCACGCGCGCCTTCAGAGGTAGGAGCATAGTTGAGCGCTAGCAGAACCCCTGTGAGGGCCTGGACAGCCAGAACAAAGACAATGGAGCTGCCGAGGACATAGCTCCAGCGGGCACCGCCGGGAACCGGCTCCTCGAGGATCTTTCTCAGAACGCTGGGCAGCCCCGTGCGTTCTTCGAGCCAGTCGGTGAGCCTCGTCACCTCAACCCTCAGGCGGGCACCGCCTGTGAGGCTCCCGGACGAAACACCTGGTGCCTCAGGTAGAGTCGGCCGTCCTCGAGCTTCCAGGGCAGGGGATCGAGAGATCGGGGGGCGGGACCAGAAAGCCGGCCCCCGTCCAGTGAAAACGCTGATTCGTGGCAGGGGCAGGAGAAACGGACGGACTCCGGGGTCCATCGCACGGCGCACCCCAGGTGCGGGCAGGTTGAGGTAAAGACACGCACCCGATCGTCCTGCCGGTACACCCAGGCCGAGGCACGTCGTGCCTTCCGGGCCCAACCATCGGAGGGCTGCACTTCGTAGCGCACTAGCGTGGGGGCTCCCTGCGGAAGCGCTTCGAGCACGCCGAGATCAATCCAGTCGGTCTCGGATGACCGGCGCCTCAGGGGGGAGAAGATGTACAGGATCGCGGGCAACGAGAGTAAAGCCGCGATGGCAATATTCGCCATCGCGGCCAGGGTTTTCAGAACAAGCCGGCGATCCATCCGATTACATCATCGCGTCAGGCAGGGGCACCTCGACCCACTTGCCGTTCTTCTTGAGCTCCAGCTTCTTGGGGCTGACGCTGCTCGACTTCTCAAAGATGGTGCCGGTCACGCGTGCTTCCTCAGCCTGGTACTCCGCGAGGCCGGAGGAGGCCACGAGCAGAGTGTACACCTTACCATCTCCCACGAGAATACCGCTGGGAATGCCATCCTTGGCGCACGCCACGGCGCACTTCCTGTGCTCGGAACCGTGCTTCTCCATGTTCAGGTAGCAGCGAGTGTCGACAATCTCACCCTCCAGCGTTCCTTCCTTTCCACCACCCGCGAAGCCGAGGCCTCCTGCAGTTATCCCGGCCACGAGCATCAGCACTGTGATTCGAACCAATGGCTTCATTCCTGGCACCTCCATAAAAATTGTTATCGTGCTTCCCTCGAAAACACTCCGGGAGAGACCTCGTATTCCATGGAACGGGGTGGAATTCTACTGGAGTCCACCTCGGGAATCCATCCACACGGCATCGCAGCCCGTGGGAATAGCCAGGTAGCCTTATAACTCATTATTGCCCAGCTGTTTAAAAGCACATCGGGCGGACGGTGGCTGGAGTAAACTGACGGCTGCTCCATGGCCTGGGATCTTCTATTTACCAACGTAACGCTCGCTGACGGGAGTGGATCCGTTCCCTTCAGCGGCGAGCTCGCCGTTGAGGACGGCCGCATCTCCCACCTGCGGCCAGCGGGGGGCGGGGCGCAGGATGCACGTGCAGTACCGCCTGATTGCCACGTGGTAGACGGCTCGGGCAAGGTGCTCGCGCCCGGCTTCATTGATATTCACTCGCACGCCGACCTGATCTTTCCCCTCCCCGAGCCCCGGCGCTCGGAGCTACTCGCCGGACGCATCGCCCAGGGGATCACCACGGAGATCGTCGGTAACTGCGGCATGGGAGTTGCCCCCGTCTCGGAAGCGGGCGAACCGATCCTGCGCGGCATCAACGCCTGGCTGACCCCGGAGTCAATCCCCTGGCCGTGGAGGGGTGTGGGCGGTTATCTCGATCACCTGGAGAAGCAAGGCGTTCCCCTCAACGTCGGCACACTCGCCCCACATGGCCCCCTCCGGGTGAACGCGATCGGTCTGGTGGCCTCATCCTGCCCACCGGGTGCGCTTCAGGCGATGCGAGATGCCCTCCAGCGGGCTCTCGAGGAAGGCGCCTTCGGTGTTTCAACGGGGCTCATCTACCCTCCCGGCATGTATTCCGATACAGAAGAGTGCGTGGAGATGGCCCGGGTTGCCGCCCGCTGCGGCGCTCTCTATACGAGCCATATCCGTGGCTCGAGCGAACTCTTGCTGCCTTCGGTCGAGGAGCTGATCGAGGTGGGTCGCCGCAGTGGCGCACGCGTGCACCACTCCCATAACGAGGCCGTCGGTCGCATCCACTGGCCGAAGGTCGAGGCGGTCCTGGCCAGAGAAGATCGTGCGCGCGACGAAGGAGTGGATCTCACCCACGACATGTTCCCCTACCCGGCTGCAGCCACCACGATGCTGGCACTTTTTCCGCCTTCATCTCTCGCAGGCGGCGTCGAGGCCCTGCTCGACCGGCTGCGTGATCCTTCGCAACGCCGCCGCATACGAGAGGCCGTGGAAGGTCAGACTCCGGACTGGCCGCCCTGGCGCCCGGGTGGCTGGCCGCACAACCTGTCGCTCGCAGTCGGATGGAATCGAATCACGGTGGGGAGCGTCGGCTCTTCCGAGCGACGTGACGTCGAGGGCCTGACGCTCGACGAGCTGGGCCTGAGATCGAGCCTCCCGCCGTTCGAGGCCCTCTGCGATCTGCTCATCGCGGAGGAAGGGCGTGTGTCACAGATTATCCATGATGTCACAGGAGATGGATCCCATGAAGAGGGTCTCGAGAAGCTCCTCACCCATCCGGCGGGGGCGCTGTGCACCGATGCCAACGATTATGGCCGGGGCAAGCCACACCCCGCCGCCTATGGTGCGTTTCCGCGCGTCCTGGGCCGGTACGTGCGTGATCGTGGCTGTCTCAGCCTGGAGGAGGCGATTCGCAAGATGACCTCCTATCCGGCCTCGCTCCTGGGTCTCGAGGATCGGGGTCTACTGAAAGTGGGTGCGCGGGCGGATCTGGTGCTCTTCGATCCTCAGAAGATCGAGGATCGGGCGACGTTCGAGGAACCGCGGCTGGAGCCGGCGGGAATCAGCATGGTGATCATCAATGGGCACGTCGCGGCGGGCGAAGGTGCCGTTGACGGTATGATGGCCGGAGTAGTTCTGAGGCGCGGGTGATTGCGGGCGCGGGTGATTCAATTACGCGGCCGCTTCCTGCGCGTGGATTCGTTCTTGTGCATGTAGGCGATCGTCTCCTTGCGCAGGATCAGGCCGGCCAGGCCAGTGCGTGCGACCTTGATGATATCGCGGTCGTAATACTCGATCACTCCTTCCACCCGTTCCCCGCCAAGGAGACAGAACACCATGGGTGAACGCATCTCGACCTGTTTTGCCAGGTAGTTAGCCTCGGCGCCGGTCGACTCCGGAGGCGACGTGCGGAATTGCGGTCTTGGACCGTCGTAGAGCGATCCGGACTGCCCCCGGCGAGCCGGATGGATATATCCCGAGTCGATAGCCATGCGGCCTATCATAGAGAGACGCCGGCTCCGGAACAACCACCTGAACGATTTTTTTTCACCGGGAGGCTCGAAAGAAGGTTCTTGTCACCAGCGCCACGGACTTCCTCGGGCTGGCCACCTGCCGGAAGCTCGTGCCGGCCGGCCATGAAGTCCGAGGCCTCGCCCGAAGCCAGACCAAGGTCCGCATCCTCGAAGAAGCCAGAATAATACCCATCATCAAAGATCTTGACGATCCGGGACCCGCATTTCAGCAGGCGGGATCTCCCCAGGTCATCTTGAATCTCGCACCCCCATGGTTCGAAGGTGCCGCAGCCGCGCAGCCGTGCCCGAGGCGCGGAGCGGCCGGGCCCTGTTGCCAGGCGTGCCCCGTTTCGTGAACACGGCTGAACGAGGGCGGCGTGTCTGGCAGTGCGGACAGAAGTAGGTGCTGCGGCCCGCCTGCACGACGCAACGAATCGGCGTGGCGCAAACCGTGCATGGTTCTCCTTGCCGATCGTAGACCCGCAGCTGCATCTGGAAATACCCCGCCTCTCCCTCGGCGTTGACGAAATCTTGAAGGGTTGTTCCGCCGCGTTTCACCGCCTGGCGCAGCACCCGTCGCAGCTCGGAAATGAGCACACGCCACCGTTGCTCGTCCATTCGCCTCAGCTGGAGAGCCGGGTGAATCCTCGCCCGGAAAAGGGCCTCGCAGGAATAGATGTTCCCGACACCGGCGATGGCCCTCGAATCAAGCAGGAAGTTCTTGATCGGCTTGCGCAGGCGGCGCGTCTTCTCCCTCATAACAGCCGGATCCAGACCGTTTCCGAGCGGCTCCGGCCCCAGACCGCGCAGGAGCGGATGCCGCTCGAGATCTCCATCCAACACCGGCTCCAGGAGACCAAAGCGCCGGGTATCGGCAAACCGTAGGGTATTCTCATCATCCAGGTCGAAGACCACGTGTTCGTGCGGGACGGGCGGGCGTCCCGGATGACCGATGAAAAGCTGGCCGGTCATGCCCAGGTGCACCAGGAGATGATCGGCCGGCTCGAGATCAAGAATCAGGTATTTTGCACGGCGCCGGATCCCCCGCACGCGACGGCCCGTCACCAGGGCGCGGAGCTTCCTGGGGTTCAGGGGCCGGCGCAAACGCGTCTCCCGGACCCTGACCCGCAGGATCCGCCGCCCTGTGAGGTGGGTCTCCAAGCCCCTTCTGATCGTCTCGACCTCCGGCAGCTCCGGCATGCAACGATTGTACCCAAGCACCCGGCCTCCGCCTAAGAGCCTTTCTTGCCGGTGGTATGATCGGGCTCGCCACCCGAACCCCCGCGAGAAACGCCCGTGCCTGGCACCTGAAACATGAGCTGCCCACACGACAGCGACCCGTCCGTATCGAAAGTCGACTCCACGGCGGCCGGAGCCGTGGACCGGGATCCGGTCTGCGGCATGAGCGTGAGCCCTGGCACCGCAGTGGCAAGCTACGAGCACCGGGGCGTTGTCTATGGTTTCTGCTGCGTTGGCTGCCGGACGAAGTTTGCCGCCGAACCGGACGCATATCTGTCTCCCCGTTCCGGACCGAAGGCCCCAGCTGTACCGACCGGCACCCGGTACACCTGTCCCATGCATCCGGGTGTGATCACGAGCGAGTGGGGCCCCTGCCCACTCTGTGGCATGGCCCTGGAGCCGATGGAGGTGGATGCCTCGGAAGAGGTGAATCCCGAGCTCGCCGACATGAGGCGGCGGTTCTGGATCAGTCTGGGTCTCACCATCCCCCTGATGATCGTTGCGATGTCACACCGCATCCCCGGACAGCCGCTGGAGAGCGTGTTATCAGCATCCTCACTGAGGATCCTGCAGTTCCTTCTGGCCACTCCGGTCTTTTTCTGGGGAGGCTGGCCATTCCTGCAACGTGGCTATACTTCTGTTCTCAGCCGCAACCTCAACATGTTCACTCTGATCGCCATGGGAACGGGTGCGGCCTACCTGTACAGCCTGATCGCTCTGGTATTCCCCTCTCTGTTGCGGGCAGCGGCCGAACGAGGGGAACCCCACGTGTCCCTTTACTTCGAGTCGGCCGCCGTCATCACGGTCCTTGTGCAGCTTGGACAGGTTCTCGAGCTGCGTGCGCGCGACCGCACGCGCAACGCCATACGAACTCTCCTGGGGCTGGCACCAAAGACGGCACGCATTGTTCGGAATGACAACACCGAGCACGATATCCCGCTCAAAGAAGTCCGCCCCGGTGACCGGCTGCGCGTACGGCCGGGTGAAAAAATTCCCGTGGACGGGACGGTTCTTGACGGTGATAGCTCCGTCGACGAGTCGATGGTCACCGGCGAGTCGATCCCGGTGGAGAAAACCGCGGGCGATCCAGTCACAGGCGCCACGATCAACGGAGTCGGCACGCTGATCATGCGCGCCGAACGGGTGGGCCGTGACACACTTCTTGCACAGATCGTGCGCATGGTCAGCGAGGCGCAGCGCAGCCGCGCCCCCATACAGCGTCTGGCGGATCGGGTCGCCTCGTACTTTGTTCCCGCCGTGATCCTGGTTGCCACGGTTACCTTTGTGATCTGGCTGTTCCTGGGTCCGGAGCCGCGGCTCAGCCATGCCCTGGTCAACGCCGTGGCCGTGCTGATCATCGCCTGCCCCTGCGCGCTCGGCCTCGCCACTCCCATGTCGATCATGGTCGGCACCGGTCGGGGCGCCACCGTCGGTGTCCTCATCCGGAATGCCGAAGCCCTCGAGGCTCTCTCCGGAGTGGACACACTGGTGGTGGACAAAACTGGCACGCTCACCGAAGGGAAACCGCGACTGGATGAGATCGTGCCGCTCTCGGATCACTCTGAAGAGGAAATCCTCCGCCTGGCTGCGGCGCTCGAACGGGCGAGCGAACATCCTCTGGCCGCCGCGATCCTCGCTGCCGCCCGTGAAAAGGATCTCGATCTTCCCGTCGTAGAAGATTTCCGGTCTCTCACCGGCAGGGGTGTCCTGGGAGTGGTCGCACGGCAGGACGTGGCACTGGGCAACCAGAAGCTTCTCGAGGAGCTCGATATCCAGGAAGCTTCGCAGCTTGCTTCCCGCGCTGACTCTCTGCGCCAACGTGGTGGCACCGTTGTCTTCCTGGTGCTGGACCGGAAACCGATTGGACTTCTGGTGGTGATGGATCCGGTGAAGCGTTCCGCAGAGGAAACATTACCGGTTCTGCGCCGCCAGGGCCTGCGTATCGTCATGCTGACGGGGGACAGCCGCACCACAGCCCAGGCTGTGGCGCGCAACCTTGGAATCGACGATGTGGAGGCCGAGGTGCTGCCCGATCGTAAAGCAGACTGTATCGCCCGCCTGCGCGACCAGGGCCGGCGGGTGGCGATGGCCGGGGACGGAATCAACGATGCCCCCGCCCTCGCCCGGGCCGACGTGGGGATCGCCATGGGGACCGGTACCGATGTGGCGATAGAGAGCGCCGGCATCACCCTGCTCAGCGGGAATCTGTGGGGAATCGTGCGTGCGTTGCGCCTGAGCCGCTTCACCATGCGCAACATCCGGCAGAATCTGGTTCTCGCATTCGTCTACAACTTGCTTCTCGTCCCGGTGGCTGCCGGTATCCTCTACCCCTGGTTCGGGCTACTGCTCAGCCCCATCCTCGCAAGCGCCGCCATGAGCCTGAGCTCCGTGTCGGTGATTGGCAATGCCTTGCGGCTCCGGCGACTGCGTCTCTAGAACGCGCTTGATTACCCAGGCTCGACCACCCCGACAAATCGGCCGGCTTCGAGGCCGTCCAGCTTCTGGTTGCTCCCGCCTGGCCAGAGTATCTCGGGCCTATCGATCTTCCCGGAGTCGCCAGGGCCGAAGAGCACTCCCACGGTTCCTCGCATGAATCGATATCAGGGGTCGACGACGATCCAGCAGGCAGATCGAAGACAGCAAGAAACGGGCCTATTTCCGCTACCGGAATCCAGAGGCCGAAAACGGCCAGGAAGGAGGTCAACTTTAGCTAATCGAGAGGCTGTTGTTCGAATTCGGACAGAATTTCGTGCAGAGGAGACTGACGGATGCCAAAGTTCTGCCCCGTCTTTACGAAGTGCCGGGTGGAATAGATCTGGGGAGATCCGAAGATGCCACGGCGGTAAGTGCCCACCACCACGGCCACTGAAACAGAATCCAGATCGTTCTCGAACCGCGCGTGCACGCACGCCCACTCGTCCGCGCACCCTTCTAATCCCCTGCGGCGAGCCATGGGGTCGCAGCGATCGACTTTCCAGGTCACCTTCTCGGCCGTACCGGCCAAACGTCTGAACCAGGCGGAGAAGGTGGTTCGATCAAGCTTACCGTCCAAGTCGCTGGCTTTCAGCCGTTTCACCCGGTTGATCGCGGAAGCGACATCGATGGTTGCCGGGGGAACTTCCTGCAACCACGCCATCTGATTACGGGCCTCTGCCATTCGTGCGGGCAGTTCGTGCAGGCTGCGCACGGTCACCGTGGGCCCGACCCCTTCGATGAATCCGCGCGCCTGCGTCAACCTCGGATGGATTCCGGTTGCAGCTTTGCCCGCAACGATGGATAGCTGTAGCCGGCCACATTCCGGAAGGCCGACGTCAATGCCGAGACATTGCGGAGCCGGATGATCCTTGCGCCCGCGAAATCCGTGATCGCCACACTCGGTCAGGTTCCAATCGATCCTGGCGCCCTCCCCCACGACGCTCTTGAGCCAGGCTCTGAAAGGGATAGCCGGAAGCTCCGCATCCAACTGGGAGGCATCCTCAAGAAGATATGAGATCGACTTCACCTGCTCCGGCAGGGGGCGCGAGCCGAGCAGGAGAATGGACAGCAGCCCCAGAGGTAGAACGAGAGCCGACATCATCCTAGGGCGTTTCAATAACGACACGGTTTCCAGGTCCCTCGCGGGCATAACAGACCTCCGCCTTACAGGAGCCCCCCGGCCGAATCTATGGACCCGCCACCGGTCGGTCAAGGCACAGGGAAGCTCTCGGGGCCGCGCGCCGGTCCCACCGAGTCGCGGTATGATGAGGGTGAACCTATGAGCGCACCTGAGTCGATGCCTGACCGGAAGACGGAGCTGCTGGATGTTCTCACCCAGCGCCCTCCCCGCCCGGCGCGTTACAGGGACCGACCCGAAAGTCACCCTGGCCGATTGCTAACGGGATAGGCTCCCCGTCCGTGCGCAATCCCCAAGCGAGATGCGCACGTCGCCCTGTTCGTCGAACCGCGCCTTCATCACCATGCGGGCGCTTCTTGACGCAATGCTCGAGGACTTCGGTTGCAGGAGCGCGCCACAGCACCCTGAACT
>JAPUKU010000051.1 GCA_027295505.1 Acidobacteriota bacterium | reverse complement strand
CGCTCTTCAACGTGGGTGGAACCTGCTATGCCATCGACGACACGTGCACACATCGTGGAGGCCCACTCTCGGAGGGCACCCTAGAAAACGATGTCGTGACCTGCCCGTGGCACAGCGCCCGCTTCTGTGTGCGCGATGGTCAGGTCCAGGGACCACCGGCTTCCAGGAACGTCGCTTCGTACCCGGCGCGCGAGGCGGACGGCAATATCGAAATCGAGGTGTGAGGTAAATTACGATGTGTCATCCGACGGCCAACACTTTGTCATAATTCAGATCCCCTAGACGGAGCTGGAACAGACGGACCTTACCGTCGTCCTGAACTGGTTCGAGGAGCTGAAGGCGCGCGTCCCCACCGGACAGTAGCTAGGCATGGATGCTCACGTGATTCAATGCCCCTATTGCGGGGAACAAATTGAAGTACTCGTGGACTATTCGATCAGAAGACAAGAGTACGTGGAGGACTGTCAGGTGTGCTGTAAGCCCATGAGGCTCAGCATCAAGATTAATGATGGGCGTGGCGCTCAGATCGATGCGCGTCCAGAAACTGAATGATACATCGAGGTCGATGTTTCACGTCACCAGCGCGCCAAGCGCTTCTAGAGGACCCCACCTCACCGACCGCGAGTTGCTGATCCAAAACAGGCGCGATTTCCTTTGTTTGACACTGCTACTCATCCGGATATGACGGGAGAGTTGTCAGTCGAGTATCCTCGACGGGACCGCCGATTGTGAAATGGTAGAGGTCTTGGTACGTGCGGTCTCTGAGGCCGAGCACTTCATGCATCGGATCGTCGAAGTAACAGCCGATGCCGGTACTACGGATGCCAGCGGCTTCAGCTTCCAGATATAGCACCTGACCTATGACGCCGGCCTCCCAAAAGAGGCGACGATAGAACCAGGGGCCGTACCGTTTCAGGGGATCCTCATATTCAGCAATCATCCCAAGACTAAAGCAACCCTCGCTTGCAATTTCCTGGAAACAGGACACCTGCTGGGCGGCTTGCCGTGCATCCGCTTCGATGAGGCAATACAACTCAAGTTCGTCCGGACATCCGAGCGGTCGCCGCCACCGGCCCGCCTGAGTGAGTGCGCCTTCGAGCGCTGTCTTCTGTGAACGGTCGCGAACGAGGAAGTAGAGACCGGTGGGAAGATCATCCACCCGGTGAACAAAAATGGCCAAGTGAAGATGCGGCTTCCACGGGAGTGTGCTGAAGGGAATGTTGCCCGGGATAGCCAACGTCTTTTGAAGAATCCGGTAGAACGTCTCTCGATCGATTCGAGTCTCTCCGTCCATAGCCACCGCACTGCGGCGCTGACGAATCATCTTGCGAAGAGAGACCGGCCGGACGTCCAAAGACCACGGCGTCGGCGGATCTTGAAACGGCTCATACCGACGCAGACCGCGCGGCTTCCGAGTCGCCTCTGCAGGTTCATCCATGCCCCACTGCACGTGAGACGGACTCAGTTGATTGGGAGTGCCCCGCCAGTCAAGAGACTCAAAAGCCAGCACATGATCCTCGGGGAGACCTCTCTCATTCGTGCCTGCTTCACACGGGACCACGGCCATGAGCACATCCGGTTCTTCCGGTTCGGCGTCGTGATCTCGCAATGTGCCCATGAGGAGCGCCAGCTCATCCGTGCCCAAATCGTCCAGGATCGTTGTCTGCCATCCCAGCCCGGCTGCGGCGACACTGATCGCGCCGATGGCGTGACCAGCATCGTGCTGACAATAGCGATAGGCGCGTTGACCGTACTTCCAGGCCTCTCGCCAATGAATGGACGTGAGTCCCACAAGAAATGTGTCCGTTGGAAATCTCACACAGAGCTTTTGCCACAGCCCTAATCCAAACTCTGCCCGCACCTCCAACCCATGTTCCTTCGGTGCGTAGTGGCAGACCATGGGCGTGTCGCAGAGCCCGTCGATCGGACCGCAGATCAGGTAGCCCTCGGTTGGATGCAGATTCCCGCTCGACGGATTGACCCGGAGTGCCCAACTGGTCTCACCGATGCTCTTCCATGCCGATATCGCCAAGCTGTCGTAAAAGAGTTGAGAGATGCTCTGCACGTTCACCAGAACGGGCGGTATCCGGCCCTGAACAAAGGCGTCGTCGTACAGGGGTTCATCCGTTGGCGGGATTTTCTCCAGAGGCACCAGGCGCGCGCCCTCACACCGACGAAACGGGTTCGGCTGAGTGGCCCAATCCAAATACCCTGGTCCCCTCGCATGGCCTTGGAAATGATGTTTCGTGACCTGGTGATAGTGGAAAACCGTCTGAAGCGCGTCTGGCCTGTTTCCGGAATCTTCCTTCATCATGTCAAAGAGTCGGGGACAAGTCGGCGCCGACTAGAGAACCCGTCCCCGAACGTTCGCAACATGGTTCAGAACGTCCTCCGTGAATGGGTTTATGGCGTCCTGCGCGCCACACACCCTTTCAACGGCTGTACTGCTCAAGCAGGCCGAGACCGATCACCGTTCGGAGAGCGCGGGGCATCAAGCCTCCTCTCATCAGGTCGACGTCAACGGAGCCTGGCAATCGGTATCCCGGTTCACCTCGAGCGGCCACCAGCGAGCGAATCCGGCATCGGAGGCGGCGATCGGCAGCACGGGGTCCAGAGCGGTTGGACCGGATCCGATCCGACCTCGAGGGCGCGGACCTTGTCCCACAGCTTGACCTTCTTGAGCGCGTGGTTACTAGCGGATGGGGTATCTAGCGTAAAGTGACTGGAACCCACCACTGGGGACCGCCCGCACACAGGCCTTACTCGCAGGGGTTTTCTTCTCCGTTGCTGTCTTTGTCTTGCTCGCAGGAGGTTTCTTCTCTGC
>JAPUKU010000050.1 GCA_027295505.1 Acidobacteriota bacterium | reverse complement strand
TAACTCTTTTATCTTCAACAGCAGAATCCGATTAAGATAGAATCGTCTGTGTTCTACTGGTTCATCAAGGGCATGTTCTGGCCGCTCGGCCAGATCTATTTCCGTATGCGCCGCCGCGGTCTGGAGAACTTGCCGCGGAGCGGGTCCGTGATCCTGGTGGCCAACCACTCCTCCTACCTGGATCCACCGGCACTGGGTTCCGCCTGTCCGCGCAAGGTGCACTTCCTGATCACGAGGGGGGTCTACGATCTGCTCCGGTTTCGCTGGTTCTACGTGGGCATGGAGGCGGTCCCCGTGTCCTCGAACCGGCAGGATGCGCTCGCTCTGCGCCAGGCTCTGCGCATGCTCCGGCGGGGAGAGGTCGTGGGGGTTTTCCCGGAGGGGGAACGCCGCGCGGACGGCAAAGTAGGCGAGCCGCGACTGGGGGCGGCGCTGCTGGCGGCACGCTCCGGGGCCGCCGTGGTTCCGGTCGGAATTCGTGGAGCGTACCGGGCGTTGCCGCCGCGTGGGCTGTTCCCGAAGCCGTTCCGCGTGGAGGTCGTGTTCGGACCCCCTCTGCAATGGGACGGTGCCGACGCCGGCCGCGAGGCGTTGGAGGGATTTTCCCAGCGCATGATGGAGGCCGTTGGCGATCTGATCAAGGGTGATTCATGATGCGTAACCAGTCGGCGCGCGCCGAGCTCATCATGGTCGGTACCGAGATGCTGGCGCTGGGGGCGCGCGACACGAATTCGGACATCCTCAAGAAAGATCTGGCGGCAATCGGATACGAAGTGGTAGCTCTGAGCGTTGTCGTGGACGAGCTGGAGGTGCTGAGCGGAGCGGTGCGCACGGCTCTGTCGCGCTCGCAGCTCACCCTGATCAGCGGTGGGCTGGGCCCGACGCGGGACGACCGCACCCGGGCGGCAATTGCCGCTGCTCTGGGAGTGCCGCTGCGTTCGGATCCATCGGCCTGGCGGAGTATCCGCCGCTGGTACGATGAACGCGGAAGAAAGCCGGGTCCGGGCGCCCGCCGGCAATCGCAGGTGCCGCGCGGAGCCGAGAGTCTGGACAACCCGGTGGGAAGCGCCCCGGGAATCTGGTGGCAGCGCCGGGGCAGTATGCTGGCGGCGATCCCCGGTGTTCCCTGGGAGTTCGAGCGCATGTGGACCGAGCAAGTTCTTCCGAGAGTGCCAAAGATTGCCGCTGGATCTGCCCTGGCCTCGTTCCGGGTGGGCGGGTTGACAGAGTCGTATGTGGATTCTCGCCTGGTGGATCTTTACCGGCGCCCGCTTCTGGATGTGACCGTGCTCGCAAAGACCGATGCCATTGAGATCCATCTGCGGGGCAAGAAAACCGATCGGCGCGCCGCTGCTGCCGTTATGCGCGCCGCCGTGTATGTTCGCCGGCGTCTGGGACGGGCAATCTTTGCCGAGGGGGAAGAGACCCTCGAGCAGGTGGTGGGGGATCGGCTGCGTGAGCGTTGCGAAACTCTGGCTGTGGCCGAGTCCTGTACGGGCGGCGAGCTGGGTGCCCGTCTGACTCGGGTCCCCGGCAGCAGCGAATACTTTCAGGGAGGTATCATTGCCTACTCGGACGAGGTGAAGCGCCGTTTGCTCCAGGTGCCCGCGGCAACACTCCGGAGGCACGGCGCGGTCAGCGAGCCGGTTGCCCGGGCGCTCGCCGAGGGTGCACGCCGTAGGATGAAGTGTGACTGGGGGCTGGCCATTACCGGTGTAGCCGGTCCGGGAGGTGGCACCGCTGCCAAGCCCGTCGGGCGAGTGTTCCTCGGCCTTGCGGGCACCGGGCGACGGACCTCGTCCCGCCGCCTGCAGCTGAGCGGTTCTCGCGAGTTGATCCGCCAGCGCTGCACTGCTGCAGCTCTTCTCTGGCTTTACTCGATCCT
Organism: Acidobacteriota bacterium; assembly: GCA_027295505.1. Lineage (GTDB taxonomy): Bacteria > Acidobacteriota > Polarisedimenticolia > JAPUKU01 > JAPUKU01 > JAPUKU01. Next base: position 6,768 of record JAPUKU010000050.1, on the reverse strand, counting down.
GCGGGCCGGAGGAAGATGTCGATGAGGCTATTTTTCGCGGTAGAGATGCCTCCGGAGGTTCAGGCACCCCTGGCCGAATTGATTGACAGCCTACGCTCGGCGGAGCCCGGCGTGCGCTGGGTGAAAGCCGCTGGCCTGCACCTGACGCTCCGGTTTCTCGGCGAGTTGCACGAAGAACGGCTCGAGGCGATTGTTGCTGCGGTGCGGTTCGGCACGGCGGGTTGCCCGCCGTTGTTCCTGCGCACCGCAGAGTTTGGAACCATCCCGCAGCGTGGCCGCCCCCGCGTAGTTTGGATGGGACTTCTGGACGAAAGCGGATCTCTCGAGGGCCTGCACACGGCGCTCAATGGGACCCTCGAGCAATCCGGCTTCAACCGGGAGACGCGTCCTTTTCGGCCGCATGTGACGCTCGGCCGGGTCCGGCGGGGTGCCCGCCCCGGGCGGCTGCTGGAGCAGACTGTGCCGCCCCGGGCGATCCCGTTCGTGGTTCGCGAATTTGTCCTGATGCAGAGCGAGCTTGGACCGCAGGGGGCGTGCTACACGCCCCGCGCGCGCTTTCCTCTTCTGGAGGCGGCATGAGCGATCCCCTCTTCTGGATCGCCTGCCTGGGAGCCTATTTGCTGGGGGGCATTCCGTTCGGGCTCTTGGTCGCGCGCGCCAGGGGGCGTGACCCCCGCCGCCAGGGAAGCGGCAACATCGGCGCCACGAACGTCGGCAGGGTCGCAGGCCGGGTGGCCGGAGCTCTCACGCTTCTGCTGGACGCCGCCAAGGGGCTTGCGTCGGTCTGGATTGCGGGCGTCTTCGTCCCTGGAACCGCTGCCGCATCAGGCGCCGCCGCCGCGGCCGTTCTGGGCCATGTCTTTTCGCCCTACACACGGTTCCGAGGAGGCAAAGGGGTCGCCACCGCCGCGGGCGCCTTTGCGGCGCTTTCACCAGGAGCGTCTGTGGTTGCTTTTTTGGTGTTCTTGCTGCTGGCGGCCGGAAGCCGCACTGTGTCTCTCGGCTCGATTGGCGCCGCGGTGGCTCTTCCAGCTGCCAGCGTGTGGTTGGCTCCCGGCGGTGGCAGGTTTGCCGCAGCCTTGATCTGCGGCCTGCTCATCGTGGTACGTCACCGGGACAATATCCGCCGCCTGCTGGCGGGAACCGAGAGTCGATTCGGTTCCGTACCGCGTTAGCGTGTTATATTAGGTACTTGGTGTACTCCGCGCCGGTCGCGGTGCTCTCTCCGCGCGCGTTCCAACTTCATGATCGATCTCCACACGCATCCAATCCCCGGTATCGATGACGGGGTTCGTGACGAGGACGAGGCCCTCGAGCTGTGCCGAATCGCGGTGCGGGAGGGCATCACCACGCTGGTGGCCACACCCCACATGCGCACGGATCTGTTCCCGAACGACCGGGACGGAATCTTGAAAGGGGTGGAACGCCTGCGTGCTCTCCTGCGCCGGGAAGAGATTGATCTGCAGATCGCACCCGGGGCTGAGGTGTACCTCGAGCCGGATCTGATCGACAGGATGCGCGCGGGCCACACCCTGACGCTGAACGACGGGGGGGCCTATCTGCTCCTGGAGCTTCCCGCTCGTCACCTGCCCGCCGGTGTCGACGACGTCATCTACCGGTTGCGGCTGGCGGGTGTGACGCCGGTCATTGCCCATCCGGAACGTCTCCTTCCGTTGCAGGAGGATCCGGAGCGCTTCGCACGACTGGTGGAACTCGGAGCGCTGGGACAGTTGACGGCCGGCAGCCTCCTGGGACAGTTCGGCAGCACGGCGCTGCGCATCTCGCGCCTGTTCCTCGAGCGCGGCCTGGTTCAGGTGCTCGCTTCCGATGCTCACAACAGCGCGAACCGTGCTCCACTCCTGCGCGAAGCCCTGGCACAGGCAGAGGCTCTGATCGGCAAGGAAGCCGCCCAGCGCAGCGTCCATGATGTGCCCCGTGCGATCCTGGCCGGAGAGGAGATCGAGGTGGCAATGGAGCCCGGCGAAGAACCCGCGCGGCGCGGTGGATGGCTCGATTGGCTGAGGGGAAGGGAGCGAGAATGAAGAATCGATGCGTGGCGGGGTGCTGGAGGCGGTTTGGGCAGGTGTGGCTGGGCGCTGCGCTCGCCAGCGTACTCTTTGCAGCCTGCACGGAGACAGTCAAGCAACCCAAAGTCTCACCTGAACGCGAGCTCACGAACCGCTACAACCTGGCGCAGGTCTACCTGAGCCAGGGGCGCGCGAAGGAGGCCATTCCTCTTCTGGAGGAAGTGACCAGAAGAGACCCGAAGCACGCCGGAGCTCACAACCTGCTCGGGGTGGTCTACTGGAGCCTGGGACAGACACAGCGGGCGCGGGACGAATACGAACGTTCCCTCGAGATCGACCCGTACCTGACCGACGCGCGGGTCAACCTCGGTGTGCTTTTCAGCGAGGCAGAGGACTACGAGCGCGCCCGGGAGGAATTTCAGCTTGCACTGGAGGATCGCACCTACATCTCTCCCGAGAAGCCGCTCGTCAACCTCGCCGTGAACGACATCAAGCTGGGACACCCGCGTGAGGCGCTGGTTCGCACCGAAGAAGCCATCCGAAGAAATCCACTCTACACGCCTGCTTACCGTGTTTTCGTGGATGCGCTGCGCCAGGCCGATCCGGAGGTGGCCGGAGTGGAGTACCGCACGCTGACGCGCGAGCTGGCGCGGTCACAGGACTTTCACCTCAACCTTGGCGAGGCCTTCCTCAAGAAAGACGATTCCAGGCGCGCGCGTTTTCATCTCGAGAAGGCGGTTGAGATCAACCCGTCGAGCGTGCAGGCGGGACAGGCGCGCAAGGTTCTCGACACAATCCGTTGAACCCATTCTCTCGTCTCTTCCGTGGCCTGCAGCGCACCCGTCAGGGGCTGCGCCGTGGGCTGGGCCGGCTCGCGGGAGGATCACCGGGCGCCGGGGATTTCGAAGTGCTGGAGGAATCTCTTCTCGCCGCGGACGTGGGCCCGCGTCTGACGGAGGAAATCCTTTGCGCCCTGCGCGAGGAGGGAGGCAAGGGCGATCTGCTGGAGCGCTTGAGGTCGGAGATCCACCGCCGCCTCGAGGTGGCGGAGCCGGCCAAGATGGTGGAACCCACGGGACCGGAAGTGATCCTGCTCGTTGGTGTCAACGGCAGCGGCAAGACCACGACGGCGGGGAAGCTGGCTCGGCGCTTTTCGGAAGGTGGGCGCAAGGTGATACTGGCAGCGGCCGACACTTTTCGCGCCGCAGCCATCGAGCAGGCTGAAGCATGGGCCGAACGCGCCGGATGCCAAGTCGTGCGGCAAGCAACCGGGAGTGACCCCGCAGCTGTCGTGCACGATGCGCTCGAAGCGGCCCGTGCCCGCGGGGCGGACGTGGTCCTCGTGGATACCGCCGGCCGGCTGCACACGCGACAGCCGCTCATGGAGGAGCTCACCAAGATCCACCGGGTGGCGGGCCGTGCCATCGAGGGAGCACCGCACCAGGTGCTGCTGGTCCTCGATGCCTCGACCGGCCAGAACGGGTTGCACCAGGCGCGGGGATTCCTTCGCGCCGCCGGTGTGACGGGGGTCATCCTGACCAAACTGGATGGAACGGCACGTGGGGGCGTGGTGCTGCCCATCATCGCGGAGCTCCAGGTGCCGATCCGTTACGTGGGTGTGGGGGAGAGCGTCGAGGATCTGCTGCCGTTCGATGCCAGATTGTTCGTGAGCGGGCTGCTGGAGGAGGATGCCTCGAGTCCCGCGGGGGCTGCCCTGTGAACGACTCCGAGCGGTTCCTGAAGCGCGCGCTCGAGGTTGCGCGGCAAGGGACCGGTACCACGAGCCCGAATCCCATGGTGGGCGCCCTCGTGGTTCGCGACGGTGAAGTGATGGCCGAGGGGTTTCACCACCGTGCCGGCGAGGCGCATGCCGAGGAGGTGGCGCTCGCTCGCGCCGGAGACCGTGCTCGCGGATCTGACCTGTACGTCACGCTTGAACCCTGCGCTCATCAGGGGCACAGACCTCCGTGCACCGAGGTCATCATCGGTGCGGGGATTCGGCGGGTTGTCGCGTGTATCCAGGATCCAAATCCCCTGGTCAATGGACGTGGCTTTGAGCGCCTGGAGCAGGTGGGTGTGCAGGTTTCCTGGGGATTCAGGCAAGAAGAAGCGCGTTGTCTCAACCGTGCTTATCTGAAGTGGATCGTCAGTGGACTGCCCCTGGTGAGCCTGAAGGCGGCTGTGACACTGGATGGCAAGCTGGCCGATGCCCATGGCGGATCGCGCTGGATTACCAGCCAGGAGGCGCGCGCCAGCGTGCAGCGTCTGCGGTTCGAATCAGACGCCGTTCTCATCGGGGTGGGTACGGCCCTTGCGGACAATCCGTCCCTGAGCGTCCGCCATGGAGACCACGGCAAGTCCATTTTGAAAGTCATCCTGGATTCGCGGCTTCGTCTGCCGCCCGGCTCGCGCCTGTTCGACACGTCAAGAGGGGATCGGGTGCTCGTCTACGGGTGCCGAGGTGCCGATGAGCGACGCAGGGCGGCCCTGCGCGAAGCAGGTGCTGAGGTGATCGAGATCGCCGAGGCCGGAACGCGGCCAGATCTGGGGGATGTGCTCACCGACCTGGGGCGGCGCAATGTGCTGCACCTCCTGTGCGAAGGAGGAGCGGCAGTGTTCACCTCATTCTTGATCCAGGGGGTTGCCGACCGGCTCCACCTGGTCCTGGCGCCCAAGCTGCTGGGCTCGGAGGGACAGTCCTGGGTGGGGGAACTCGGTAAGCTGCGCCTCGAGGAAGCGCTCTCGCTCGGACGTCTGGTGGATGTGCACCGGAGCGGCCCGGATCTGTGGCTCGAGGCGTCACTGAAGGGCGACTGATGTTCAGCGGCATTGTGCAGGCCCGGGGCAGGGTCACCGAGGCGCAGCGCTGTCCGTCCGGGCGCAGCCTTCGCATCGAGGCAAAGCTGCCCGGTGGGCGGCTGCGCGCGGGAGAGAGCATCAGCGTGGACGGGGTCTGTCTCACCGTGGAGAAAGGCTTCACACGCGGTTTCGTGGCCACGGCGGTACCCGAAACTCTGCGTCTGACAACTCTCGGCCAGCTACGGCGAGGCGATCAGGTCAACCTGGAACGAGCTCTCCGATTTGGCGATCTCGTGGGTGGCCACCTGGTCCAGGGACATGTCGATGGCGTGGGCCGCGTGCGTTCCTGGTCGAGGGCAGCAGGTGAGAGGCGGTTGCGAATCGCCGCGCCGCGCGGGCTCTACCGCGATCTTGTCTTCAAAGGTTCAGTGGCGGTGAACGGAGTCAGCCTCACCGTGGCCGCCATTGGCTCCGACAGCTTCGTTGTGGCGCTGGTACCGCATACGCTCGAGGTCACAGCGCTAGGTGGACTGCAACCAAAGGATCTGGTAAATTTAGAGATCGATCTCATAGCCCGATATGTTCGCAACCTGCTGCCCCTCAGCGGGGAGAAGGTCCGCAGCGGCAGCCGCAGGAAGCGGGATCATTGAGCCCCGTTCAGGAGTTTTCGTGAACACAATCTTGGCCAATATCAAAGAAGCTCTGCAGGACATCCGCCAGGGCCGCATGGTCATTGTCGTGGACGACGAAGAGCGTGAGAACAGCGGCGATCTGACGATCGCCGCATCCTGCGTTACTCCCGAAAATATCAATTTCATGGTGAGGCATGCGCGGGGACTGGTCTGCATGCCGATGACGGAGGAGCGGCTCGACGAGCTCGACATCCCGCTGATGGTCGAGAAGAGCAACGCTCTTTACGGTACGGCCTTCTGTGTTTCGGTGGAGGCTTGTAGGGGAGTCTCCACTGGCATCTCCACTTTCGACCGTGCGCGTACCGTTCGTGTCGCCCTCGACCCCGCCTCCTGCCGCGAAGATCTCGTGAGGCCGGGTCATATGTTCCCTTTACGCGCCGTGGCCGGGGGAGTCCTACGCCGGGCTGGGCAGACCGAGGCGGCGGTTGATCTGGCCAGGCTGGCCGGGTTGCCTCCCGCCGGGGTCATCTGTGAAATCCTGAACGAGGATGGTTCGCTGGCCCGTCTGCCGGAGCTGGTGCGGTTTGCGGAGCAGCACGGCTTGAGGATCATCAGCATTGCCGATCTGATCAGCCACCGCCTGCGCCATGAGCATCTCATCCGACGGGTGGCGGCTCCGAACCTCCCGACTATGCACGGAGCGTTCCGCCTCGTCGGCTATGAAAGCGAGGTGGATCGCTCCACGCCTCTTGCCCTGGTGATGGGACAAGTGGAAGGAGACAAGCCCGTGCTGGTGCGCGTGCACTCCGAGTGCCTGACGGGCGATGTCTTTGGCTCGGTGCGCTGCGATTGCGGGCAGCAGTTGCGCGCCGCCATGGAGGTGATCGCCGGCGAGGGATGTGGCGTGGTGGTCTACCTTCGGCAGGAGGGCCGCGGTATCGGCCTCGTCAACAAGCTGCGCGCCTACGAGCTACAGGACGCGGGTGAGGACACCGTGGAGGCGAATGAGAGCCTGGGCTTCAAAGCTGACCTGCGCGACTACGGCATCGGGGCACAGATCCTCGCCGATCTGGGAATTCGTTGCATTCGCTTGCTGACCAACAACCCCGGCAAGTTCGTGGGCCTCAGCGGCTACGGCCTGGAGATCGTGGAGCGTGTCCCACTCGAGATCGAAGTGGAGGACCCTCTCACGCAGAGATACCTGCGCACCAAGAAGGAGAAGTTGGGCCATCTACTCTCCGGGGTGTGAGGATCTGCCGCGCCTTGACAGAAGGCGTAAAAACTGCATAATCAACAGTTTGGCTGCACAA
>JAPUKU010000005.1 GCA_027295505.1 Acidobacteriota bacterium | reverse complement strand
TTGAGGCCGGAGGGGTCTGGGACTGGCTCGAGGGCTATGCCTTGGAGTCGGTCCCGGACTCAGCAGTGGGCTCGGCCGCGAGGCTGAGCGTGACCGAGAGTCCCAATAATAGGACAACCGCGTAACGTGACATATTAATTGAGTCTACGGGGCGCTCGCGGGTTCGTCAAGCGGCGAGCCCAGATTTGACGTCCGGGAAAGCAGTGTGTGCTATCCTCGTCGAAAAAAGGCACGCCAGCGTACCCGTCAGGGGGGATGCGGTCCGTAATCTCCACGTCAATGACCCCGACTCAAGATGAACTCCAGGGCCGCTCTGTGTACCTGGGCGCGCACATGTCGATTGTCGGGGGTTTCGACCAGGCGGTGGAACGTGCCCGCAGCGTGGGGGCGAACGCCCTGCAGGTGTTCGTCAAGAGCAGTAACCAGTGGCGGGCGCGCCCCCTGGCTCCCGACGAGGGACCGCGGTTCGTCGCTGCCTGCCGTGAGGCGGGGGTGGAGAGGGTCATCGCCCACGATTCCTATCTGATCAACCTGGCCTCGGGAAACCCCGATCTGCAGGAACGATCTCTGCAGGCGTTCATGGTGGAAATGCAACGCTGTGACGAGCTCGGCATTCCCGGTCTCGTCATGCACCCTGGCACCCACGGCGGAGACGGTGAGAAGGCTGGACTGGCGCGTCTGATCCACGCCTTCAACTGCCTCGAGGAGAAGCTTCCGGAGGCACGGGTCAAGATCCTCATTGAAACCACAGCGGGCCAAGGAACCAGTCTCGGGTACCGCTTCGAGCACCTGCGGACAATTCTGGAAGGGGTTTCACCCCCCGAGCGTTTTGGTGTCTGTCTTGACACCTGCCACGTGTTTGCGGCGGGGTACGACTTGCGCGCACCGTCCGCGTACGAGCGCACGCTCGAGGAGTTCGAGAAGGTTGTGGGAATCAGCCACCTGGAGGCTATCCATCTGAACGACTCGAAGAAAGAGCTCGGCAGCCGAGTCGATCGCCACGCCCACATCGGGCAGGGCCATCTCGGGTCACAGGCCTTCGAGAACCTGCTCAACGATGCGAGGCTGCACGGGCGGACCATGGTCCTGGAGACACCGAAGCAGGACGACCTACACGAAGACAGGGAAAACCTGGGACGACTCCGGGCTCTAATGAAGCCCACACGCGGGCAGCGGAGCGCGGCCAGGAACGCGACCTCCCAGACACGTGGCCTGAGCCGATGAACTCACACCTCACAAACGGCGCTGACAGACTCGTTGTCAACGAAATTTTTCACAGCATACAGGGCGAATCCTCCTGGACCGGGTGGCCGTGTGTCTTCGTACGGCTTACCGCGTGCGATATGCGCTGTGTATGGTGCGATACGGAGTACGCTTTCCACGACGGTAAGGAGCGCTCGGTGGCGGACGTCGTGAAGGAAGTCCTGGCGATCGACTGCCGGCTCGTGGAGCTCACCGGAGGAGAGCCTCTCCTGCAGGTGGGAGTCTATCCGCTGATGCGGCGACTGATCGAAGCGAAACGCAAGGTTCTGCTGGAGACGGGAGGCGGTGTGGCAACGAATCGCGTCCCTGAGGAAGTGCACGTGATCCTGGACGTCAAGTGTCCGGGCAGCGGCATGGCTGACCGAAACGTGTGGGAGAACCTGAGACGCCTGCGGCCGGGCGACGAGGTCAAGTTTGTTCTGTGTGATCGACGGGACTATGAGTGGGCCAGGGAAGTGGTGGAGCGTCACAGACTAGTTCAGCGCTCGACCGTGCACTTTTCCTGTGTCTGGGATCGGCTCGAGCCGAAATTGCTGGCTGGCTGGATCCTGGAAGACCATCTACCGTTACGTATGAACCTGCAGATTCACAAATGCATCTGGGGGCCAGAGGTGCGGGGTGTCTGATTCACGCGTGCGGGTTGTGGTGCTGCTGAGCGGCGGAATGGACAGTTGCGTGGCGGCCGCGATGGCCAGGCGAAAAGGATCCATCGCCTGCCTGCACTGCTCCTACGGTCAGCACAGCGCTGGCCGTGAGCGAAGCGCATTCGAGGCCGTGGCGAAAGCGCTCGGCGCCAGCGAGCAGCGGATTCTGGACATGATGCACCTGGGATCCATGGGGGGGTCAGCCCTGACCGATCGCACGATCGCTGTGCCGGCGGCCGATCCCGATCGCAGGGAAATCCCTGCGACCTACGTGCCGTTCCGAAATGCACAGTTCCTCGCCGCCGCAATCGCCTGGGCAGAGGTTCTCGGCGCGACCCGGGTCGTTTACGGGGCAGTCGAGGAAGATGGCAGCGGTTACCCCGACTGCAGGGAGAGCTTCGTCCGGGCCTTTAATCATTTGATCGAAGTGGGGACGCGTGCCGGTGCCGGACTGCAACTTGATGCACCCCTTCTGCATTGCAGCAAGGCGGAGATCGTGCGGCTCGGTGTTGAAATGGGCGCTCCTTTTCATCTGACCTGGTCCTGTTACAAGGACGAGGATGTGGCATGCGGGAACTGCGACTCCTGCGCCCTGCGCCGGAAAGGCTTCAGGGAAGCCGGCGTTAGAGACCCTCTACCCTACCGGAACTCATGAAGTCTGCCGGCATCGATTCTTCCCGGGAGGCTCCGGGCCTCGACTACGAGCTTCCCGAGGAGCGCATTGCACTATGGCCGGCCCCGAAAAGGGACGGCTCGCGGCTTCTGGAGGTGGAGCGGCACGGCACGCGCCTGGGGAACTACCGGTTCAGCGATCTTCCCCGTCTCCTGAGGAAAGGCGATCTTGTGGTGCTCAACGACAGCCGCGTTTTCCCCGCGCGCCTGCGGGGTACGCGTGCCGGGGGACGTCCGGTCGAAGTGTTGCTCACCGAGTCCCTCTCTTCGACCGACACGTCAAACGGAGGCGAGTGCTGGGCTGTGCTGGCACGAGGTTCGGGTCGGCTGAGGGCAGGGGAGGAGTGGAGTTTTGCCGCCGGGCTCAGGGCAGTGGTTATCCGCCGGCGGGAAGACGAACGGCTGGAGGTGCGCTTTGACGGGCCGACGACGGTTCTGGAGGCAGCCGCCAGCATCGGAGAGACACCCCTGCCTCCTTACATACGCAGGGCCGTCGAGCCCGATGTGGACCCGCACCGTTACCAGACGGTCTACGCCGATCCAGTGGGTTCCTGCGCCGCACCCACCGCGGGCCTGCACTTCACACGGGAGCTTCTTGGCCGGATGGAGAAGGAGGGGGTACGGATTGCAAGGCTCACCCTTCACGTGGGTTGGGCGACTTTCCGGCCACTGCGGGAGGGAGATTCGATGCCGCCCCGCCTGCCGCCCGAACCGTATGTCCTGCCCGAGACCACTGCAAACGCGGTGGCGGCGGCCCGCCGCCGGGGCGGCCGTGTCATTGCGGTCGGCACGACCTGCGCCAGGGTGCTGGAGGCTCGGGCGACCGATGCCGGAGAAGTGCGGGGCGGAAGAGGTTCGTGCGGTCTCACCATTACCCCCGGGCATAGGTTCCGGGTTGTAGACGCGTTGCTCACGAACTTCCACCTGCCGCGCACCACGCTGCTGGTTCTGGTGAGCGCTTTCGCAGGTGTCTCCACGACTCTTGCCGCGTATCGAACGGCGGTGGCTTCTGGCTACCGGTTCTACAGCTACGGCGACGCCATGCTCATTCAGGCGGAGCGTGGGGAGCCCGATGCGCTTTGAGTTGATGTCGCGTGATTCCCGCACGGCGGGCCGGCGCGGCAGGCTCACTACCTCGCATGGCGTCGTCGATACGCCGGCCTTCATGCCGGTGGGAACTCGGGCGGCGGTGCGAGGCATGCGGCCGCAGGAAGTGGCCGCAACCGGAGCCCAGATGATCCTCACCAACACCTATCATCTGTTCCTGCGCCCCGGGGCCGAGGTCATCGAAACGCTTGGCGGGCTGCACCGGTTCATGAACTGGAACGCGCCCATTCTCACCGACAGCGGGGGTTACCAGGTTTACAGCCTGGCGCCTTTCCGCCATCTGGAACATGATGCTGTCGTTTTCCGGTCGCACCTTGACGGAACCCTGCATCGTTTTCGCCCGGAAGACAGCCTGGCCGTGCAGGTGTCGCTCGGTTCCGATATCGCCATGGTACTGGACGAATGCCCGGCTTTGCCCTCTGCCAAAACGGAACTGGAGAATGCCGTGGACCGCACCACGCGCTGGGCCCGGCGTTCGCGGGAGGTGTGGAGGGGACCGGGTGCACTCTTCGGGATCGTTCAGGGAGGGACCGATCCGGGCCTGCGCGAGCGCAGCGCCCGTGAAATCGTGGAGATTGGTTTCGATGGTTATGCGATCGGTGGCGTTAGTGTGGGGGAGGATCGGGATTTGGCGTCGCGCATCACCGCGCATACTGCGGCGCTGCTGCCGGAGGAGCGTCCACGCTACCTCATGGGAGTCGGAACCCCCTCCGAGATTCTGGATGCGGTCATCGCTGGTGTTGATCTTTTTGATTGTGTGCTTCCCACCCGAAATGCGCGAAATGGCATGCTGTTCACGCGTGCGGGCCGCATGAACATCCAGCGTGAGGAATACCGCGCCGATCCGAGACCACCCGAAGAGGACTGCGGCTGCCCCACCTGCCACAACCACTCGCGCGCCTACCTCCGGCATTTGTCAGTTACCCGGGAGATGCTCTCGGGGATTCTCAATACGATTCACAATCTGCACTTTTATCAACAGCTCATGCGAGAGATTCGATCGGCTATCGAGGAAGGCCGGCTGCAGGAGCTCAAACAGAAGCGGTACCCGGGATCCGCCTGTGCCGCTACGAGGGGGGAAGTGATATGAGCTTATGTTTGTGCCGGAGCCGGTTCGACCGGGCCGCTCTCTGCGTGGCCGTGATCAGCTTGGGGTGCCTCCTTGAGCCTCCTTTACGGGGCCAGCAGTCGCAGGAATCCTCGACCCAGACGCGACCCGCACCGGCCGTGGAGGGCGCCGTGCCGGGAACCGACGAAGCTCAGGCCGCGCTGCAGGCAGCCCGGGCAGCCTACCTGCGTCAGGAGTGGCAGGAAGCCCTGCCAGGCCTGAAAAACGCGGCCCGAGCTTTCCCGGATGATGCGCTCGTTCATTACCAGCTGGGTTTTTCCCTGGACCGCACCGGGAATCGTGAGCAGGCCCTGGAGCACAAGCGTCGCGCGCGGGAGCTGTTCGGCGAGCAGGCCGAGAGATCACAGCGCTGGGAGCCGTACTACTACCTGGCTGCCCTGGAAGGTCTCGACTTCGGCAACAAGGAAAAGGCCCGCGATCTGGCCGTGCTGGGGCTGGCGAGGATCGATGAGCGCGAGGAGTTCAATGGTGTGGAGTGTTTCAGAGCCTCCAGGCTGGCCGGGTTCGCCGAGCGGCCGGAGGATGCGGCGCGCTGGATGGAGCGTGCAGCGGAGCGCTTTGCCGTCGAGGAAGCGCCGCCACCGGCCTACGCCACCGAAGCCTTGTCGGTCTCGGGTGAGAAGGCGTTCCAGGCGGCCGACTATGAGCGTGCCCGTGACCGACTCGAGCGCGCCGCGTCGCTCTCGATGACCGCCAACGATGCCTGGTATCTCGCGGGTGTGGCGCGCTTGCGTCTGGGTGACGATGTCGGCGCCGTGCGATCGCTTCGTCGTCTGGAAGGGGACGAGGGGCGCACGGAGGCCCAGTACGCTATCCGGCTCGTCCAGCGTAGCAAGGATCTGACCCTGCCGGAGGCCCTTCCGGATGGGCGTCCGATCAGTGGAATGCGCCATGAAGATCGGGCCAGCGCGCTGCGGCGTGCCTGCACCGGGGAGTTCGAGGCGGAATCGGAGATCCTTGCCCTGGCGCTGCTGATGGATTTCCTCAAGCGCGGCCAGGTATTACGCGAACTGACGCTGAGAACGAGCTGCGTGGGCATTCTGTTCCGGTGAGCCTAAGACTCCTCGTTGTTGCAGACGCCCACCTGGGATCGATCCCGGGCGATGTCGAGGTGTTCATGGCTTTCCTGGAGGAGAACCTCACCGGTAAGACCGATCTGGTCCTGCTCGGGGATTTGTTCGATTTCTGGCTCGGTCTCGAATCCCTTCAGAGAGAGCACCAGCGGCGGGTTCTGGCGACCCTCGACAGTCATCGCAGCCGTGGAGTGTGCCTCCGGTACGTCGAGGGGAACCGCGACTACTTCATCTCCCATGCCTTTCATCCGCGGCCGTTCGACGAGGTGGCGGGGGATCGGTTGTGGTTGAGTGCTGCCGATGTGCGCGTATGCTTTGAGCACGGAGACCTGATCAACGTTCAGGACCGAAACTATCTGCGCTGGAGAGCTTTCTCAAGGCGGCCCTGGATCCGTCATTGCGTCTCCGTCCTGCCGCCCACACTCGTGGGCCGCATGTCGGCGGTGCTCGAGAGGCGTTTCTGCAGCACGAACGCCGCACACCGCGTGGTCTTTCCCGAGAGCCTCTGTCGAGCGAGGGCCAGCGAGGTCTTCGCCTCCGGTGCGCAGCGCTTCTTCGTGGGGCACTTCCACCGACTCTGGGAGTGGCAGGAGGAGAGCGGCGGCCGGGCCTGCCGGGCCACGGTCGTGCCGGCCTGGCAGCAGGAGCGGGTCGGCTGGATCTACGAGCCCGCGGCTGGGATCGACAAGCTCAGCGGCCCGATGCGCGGCAAATCCACTTGTCCCTGAAGCGCTGGAAAGCGCAGCCTAGACGCTGCGTGACGGGCCCGGGCCGTCCGTTGCCCAGGAGGCGTCCGTTACACGAACGCACGGGGAGGATTTCCTTCAGCGTGCTGGTGATGAAGGCTTCGTCACAGTGGCGCAGAGCGCGCTCACCCAGCACACGCTCTCGAATCTCGATCTTTTCCCGGCGCGCGATTCGGAAGACGATCGCCCGCGTGATCCCGCCCAGCAGTCCCTCACTCAGCGGCGGAGTGAGCACCACTCCATGCCGCACCAAGAAGAGATTGCTGCTGGCGCCTTCCACGAGATCCCCGGCTGAGTTGAGCATGAGGGCCTCGAGGGCACGCCGCCGTCCCGCCTGGATGGACGCCAGGACATTGTTGAGCAGGTTAGAAGACTTGATACGCGGATCAAGCGATTCGATTGGATTGCGGCGCAGGCCCACGAGCGCCACGGCGGCCCCGCGCCGGTAAAGCGAAGCAGGCAGGGGGGTGAAGAGCTGCACGTAATACAGTAGATTGGGGCGTAGTCCGCGCTCGGGTGCCATGCGGATCGCTCCTTCCCCGCGCGTGACGATGATCCGTACGTGGGCTGATTTCAGGCGAGCGCGTTTTAGAAGCCCCACTACAAACGCTTCCTGGGCGTCGCGTTTCCAGGGAAAGGAGATTCCCAGTCGGGCACACGAAGCCCGCAAGCGGCGCCAGTGCTCGCGGAAGAGAAAGGGCCGGCCCTCATAGGAGCGCAGGGTCTCATAGGCGCTGTCACCGTAGAGAAATCCCCGGTCGAGAGCGGAGACCATGGCGCGCCGGTAGGGCAGAACGCGGCCATTACGGCTGAAAAGGCCTTTCACGGGAAGGTTCGGCAGAAGGGAAAAGTGCCGGCAGGAGAAGTCAGCGCAAGCCCAACCCCTCGAGCCGCTGGCGGGCGATATGGGCTTCGTCGCTGTGTGGGTAGTTCTGAACCACATGCTGCAGCTGGACAACAGCCTGCGCGACCTGACTGGCCTCGAGCAACGCCAGACCCTTCTTGAGGTAGGAAGCGGCCACCTTCAAGCTGGTCGGATACTGCTGGATCAGACGGTCAAATTCGGCCACCGCTTTGGCGTACTCATTCTGGCTGAGGTGACACTCGGCGATCCAGTACAGGGCGTCGCTGGCGCGCGGGTCAGACGGGAATTTTCGCAGAAAATCCTGAAACCCCCAGAGCGCGAGCTGGTAATTTCCCTTGCTGAAGTCAGCGTAGGCTCCACTGAACACCTGGTTGGGGCTCGAATCGGAGGACACGGCAGGACGTACGTCCGAGCCGGATCCGCCGGGGACAGCTGCCGGCGCGCCGTTCTGATTCCGGCGCATCTCCTGGGTCAGTTGCACGAGGCGCGAGCCCGTGTCCTCCAGACGCTGGCGAAGGATGTGCATTTCCTCGATGAGGACGTCGACCTTCTGCAACAGGTCGGCCTGCACGGTGTGCACCGAATCCGCCTGTTCGCCGACCCTGCGCTCAATCTTGGCCAGCGATTCCGCGGCGCGGGCCTGCTCGCGAGTCAGAAGGAGCATCTGCTGCTGCAAATCCTCAATTCCGAGCAGGATGTCTTCTGTCTTGCCCGCTGTCGCTGGCAGGAGGGAGGCCCAGCACACCACCGCTATCAGGCACGCACGTGCCGTCCAGCAGGCCACCCCACCCGCCAGGAAGGGGCTCATCGATCCACGATGCGGAATTCCGCGCGCCGGTTCTTCGACCATGCCGATTCGTTGTGTTGGCGCACGGCGGGACGCTCCTCTCCGTACGAAATAGTGCGCAGCCTGTTAGCCGGCACGCCCAGGGAGGTCAGATACTGCTTGGTGGAGTTAGCCCGGCGATCACCCAGGGACAGGTTGTACTCGTTGGTACCTCGTTCGTCGCAATTCCCCTCGATCATCACGCTGAACTCTGTGTGCTCCTTAATCCAGCTGGCGTTCTGGCGCAGCGCCGCTTTGTACTCGTCCTTGATGTTGGATCGATCAAAGTCGAAATAGACGGTCTTGAGGACATTCTCCCGGTTGTAAGCCTCGGCGCTGAGGGAGGACTCTATCCGCTCCGATTCCATCTCAGTCGGGCGTCGCGGTGACGGGGCAGGCGTTTCGGTAACATCCTCCGTCTCCATCTCGACCGATGGGGCTGGGCCAGGCCCCGGAGACGACGGCTTCGCCTTGCAGGAAACGAACGCCGGCAGAGCCAGCAACAGCGATGCCGCCAGAACGACGTTGAACAAGTTCCTCATGGTGATCAATCCTCCCTGGTATGAAAACGGTTTGAATGTTGGTGTCACGAAGGTTCGGGTTCAGTCAGGTAAAGATGGGTGACGAGCGCTCTCCGCGGCCGACATTATAGATCAGCGCCCCTAGCCAGGCCAGGGGGGGGGCCACCACCCGATCAACGCGACCAATCGGGGCCCTCGGCCCCGTGTGGCGGGCCTATCTGGCGCAGTCTGCCGCCTGCCGCATCCATGATGTAGAGAGCGTTGTCCCCTCCGCGCGATGAGGTGAAAACCAAGTGCAGACCGTCGGAAGACCAGCGCGGGCTCTCATTGTTTCCGGGCCCGAATGTCAGGCGCTGCACCGCCTCCGTGGCCAGATCGAGCACGAAGATATCGAACGTACGATCCCGTCCGGCGTAGGCAATCTTGTCTCCCTGGGGCGACCAGGCTGCGAGGTCGTTGTAATTGCCTTCGAAGGTCACCCGCCTGACATTGAGGCCCTCGGCATCCATGACGTAGATCTGTGGCCTGCCGCCGCGATCGGAGGTGAAGGCAATCTCACGACCGGTCGGGGACCAGGAGGGCGACGAGTCGATGGCGCGGTGGTGGGTCAAGCGGACGAGGCGGCCGCTCGAGATCTTCATCTTGTAGATCTCGGAGTTGCCATCCCGGTTAGCCGCGAACGCTAGCCAGCGGCCGTCGGGAGACCACTCGGGGGCGGCGGTCAGCTCTCCTTCCCAACCGGGCAGCGGGCGGCTCTGCTTGCCGTCGCGATCGAGCACGTAGAGGCGCGGCCAGCCCTCCAGGTACGAAGTGAAAGCGATTTGCTCGCCGTCCGGAGACCAGGTCGGAAACAGGTTGAGGGAGCCGTTCTGGGTAATCTGTTGCTGGTGCGCCCCATCATAGTCCATCACGAAGATTTCCTTGCCCTCGCCTTTGCGCGCGGAGTAAACGATCTTGGACTGGCTGATGCCCCGCCTGCCCGTGAAGTGCAGCACGATGTCATCGGCCAGGCGGTGGGACACCGTGCGCCAGACATCGGGCTCCGAGCGGTAGCGTTTGCCGAAGATCATCTGCGAGTGTTCCGTGTCATAGAGCCTGCTCTCCACCAGCAGGCGCTGGCCCTCCAGATCGATCTCACCGAGTAACAGGTAATCCGCACCAATCGACGTCCAGTCGTCAAACGGGATGCCGTTCGTTCTGTTCTCGGGGACCAGGTCATAGTAGCCGCGCTCCACGAGCCGGAAGTAGCCGTTGAAGTCCAGGTCGTTCCACAGGACCCGCAGGAGATCGTGGGTGGCGGCTTCGACGGGGGTGGCGTCGGAGCGGTTGGTGAAGTCCGGCAGGGCAAGTCGGATCGGAGAAAACCCGCTCTCCGACACACCGGCGTGCAGCTCTCGTTCCTGCGCCCGCGTCGCGGTCGCGCCAATCGACAGAATGATGATGGAGACCAGAAAAATCCGTTTCATTCGGATGTCAACTCGAAGTAAAAGTGCACTCCAAGGGAATCCCCCTCGTAGGCGTACGGCAGCGGGGGCAGGGGATTGGCATCATATACCGCGCGCAGGGCCGAACGATCCAGCATGTCCAGTCCACTGCCTCTTGCCAGTTGAATATTCACGATCTGTCCATTGCGGCGCACTCTGAAGTAGACCGTGGCCCGGAGCGCGGTTTCGAGGTTACGCAGATCCGGCTTCTGCCAGGCGGCGCGCAGGCTCTGGGTCAGGGCCTGGCGGTACCATGCAAACTCGAATGCCTCGTCGTCGAGGGCGCCAATGGCTCCCTCCTCGACGCCGCCAAGGCCGGCGGTGTCTTGCCCGCCGACGCCGGCCGGAGGCGCGGTTCCCTCGGTGGCGGGCTGCTGCGGCTCTGCCTTCTGCACGGGCTCCGGCTTTGCCTCTGGCTCCGGCGGCGGCGCCTCCGGTTCCGGCTCCTGCACCGGTTTTGCCTCCGGTTCGGGAAGCTTCGCCGCCACCTCCGGCTTGGGCTTCGGTTGTAGCGCAGGCGGCGCCGGTGCAGATTTCTTCTTGGGCGCCGGTGCTTTCGGCCTGCGGCTCGGTCGTTTGAGGATGCCGCTGCCGGGCGGCAAGGTGACCAGGTCAACCACCAGAATGGGCGGTGGCAGCCGACGCCGGGGCAGCCAGCCGGGCGAGGTCCAGACCACGGCGGCGACCGCCATGTGCCCGATCACCGATACGGTGACCATCGATGCTAAGGCGCCCTCCCCCCCGGCACGGCGCCCGCTGAACCGTAATATCACACCCGCGTCCGCGACCGCCCCCCTCAGCGCTTGCGCTTGCGTGCGGGGGGCTCGGTCACCAGGCCGACCTGCTCCACACCCGCCTGTTTGATTTCGTTCATCACCATCATGACACGGCCGTAGGAGACCGCTTCATCGGCGCGCAGGAAAACGAACGGGTTGCGGCGCGTTGCCAGAATCTCGTTGAGGCGCTTGCCGAGCAGGTCCGGGTGCACCCGCCGCTGGTTCAGGTAGAGGCGGTTCTGGCGGTCGATTGTGACGATGGTGTTCTGGTCCCGCGCATCCGTTCCGCTCTCCACCTTGGGCAGCTGCACATCGACACTGCGCTGCAGCATGGGTGCCGTGACCATGAAGATGATCAGCAGCACGAGCATGACATCGACCAGGGGAGTGACGTTGATCTCGGAGAGCGGGCCCAGGCCCTCCTCCCCGGAGTTGCCCATCATCATGCCCATCTAGCGTTCCTCCCGCGCCGGCACGGCGCTTGCCCGTGCCACGCGCGAACCCCAGCGCAGCACCTCGAGGGCGAATCCTTCCATCCCGTTCCTTATTCCACGCACCCTCGCCAGAAAATAATTGTAGGCCATGACTGCCGGAATGGCCGCAGCCAGGCCGGCCGCCGTGGCCACGAGGGCCTCCGAAATGCCCGGAGCAACCGTTGCCAGGCTGGCCGAACCGGCCGCACCGATACCGCGGAATGCGTGCATGATCCCCCATACAGTGCCGAACAGTCCGATGAAGGGTGAAACGCTGCCGGTTGTGGCCAGAAAACCCAGCCGTCTTTCAAGCCCACCGGATTCCTCAACGATCGCCTGGCGAAGAGCGCGTTCCAGATCGGTCGTGTCGGCCGGGACGTGCACCACCGTCTGTGACTGCGCCAGGGAGCGTATCTCGCTTGCGGCCATCCTCAACAGGCCGGCGAACGGGGAAGCAGGAAGAGACTCGAGTAGGGAGCGCAGATCGGAGAGGCGGGACACTTGGCGCAATGCTCGAACCACACGTTCGTTGCGTCTCTGGACGGTCTTATACAGCCGGTGACGTTCAGCGATGACGGCCCACGAAAAGACCGAAAACAGGATTAAGGAGAGCAGGACGCCCTTGACGACAGGTCCCGACTGGAGAACGAGCTGAAGCACGCCTCCATCGAGCCCTACTGTCTCAGGAATTGCTTGCAAGACGTTGAAATTTAAGAGGATAAGGCCTCCAGGGACGGCTCGATGAGCGCCGGTATTTCTAGCACAGCCAGAAGTCGTTGTCAAACGCGGGTCGGACGGTCCAGTTTCCCCAACCCGTTGATAAGAGCGGGGATACGCCTCCAGGCTTCCTTGACGCTCCGTCAGGCGGGTGGTACGATGCGCTCCACTCGGTTCCCTCGGCGCGGACATGCTGAAATCGCTTGCCATCAGCAACTTCGCGGTCATCCGCCAACTCAGCGTCGAATTCCACCCCGGACTGAACGTTATAACCGGCGAAACGGGGGCAGGCAAATCGATCCTGGTTGATGCGCTTGGCCTGCTCTGTGGGGGACGTGCGGGCGCCGACCTGCTGCGTACCGATGAGGAACGTCTGCGGGTTGAAGCCCTCTTTGAGGTGGAGCCGCGCACTCCGGCCGCCCGCTGGCTGCAGGACCATTCTCCGGAGCCTGTGTCGGGGGGGGAAATTCTCCTGCGACGCGAGGTGGGGCGCGATGGCCGCTCCCGCGCCTGGATCGGGGGATCGCCCATCACCCTGAGCGGACTGAAAGAGGTGGCCACTGTCCTGGTGCAGATTCAGGGCCAGCACGGCCAGCAGGATCTGCTGGGAGCCCCGGGACAGCGCGACTGGCTCGACGCGTTCGCGGGCCTCAATCAGCAGCGGGCTGGCGTGGCGGGCCTGTTTGCGGAGCTCCGTCACCTGGAGCAACAGGTTGCCGGTGCCGCGGAACTGGAACGCGAGCGGCTGCAGAGCGCTGATCTGTTGCGCTTCCAGATCAAGGAGATCGACCAGGCACAGGTTCGCGCCGGTGAGGACGGCGAGCTGGAAGCGCAGAGGCAGAGACTCCGGCACGCGGAACGCCTGCGCCAGGTCTCCTCGGAAGCCCTGCAGGCCCTTTACGAAGACGACGTGTCAGCCGTCGCACTGCTGGGACGCGCGCGGTCTCGCCTGGAGGAAATTTCCCGGCTGGATCCGCAGGCGGGGTCGAGCCAGGCCATTCTCAGCGAGGCTGCCGCTATGCTGGAGGAGGTGGCGCACTCGCTGTCTGCCTATCAGGACGGCCTGGAATTCGAGCCCGGCCGTCTCGAGGCGATCGAGGAACGGTACCGAATGATCGAGAGCCTGAAGCGCAAGTACGGAGGGAGCCTTTCGGAGGTTCTGGCCTTTGCTCAGCAGCGGCGCCAGGAACTGGCAGACCTCGAACGCCTCACCGAGGATCGAGCGCAGGCGCAGGAGCAAATGGAGCAAGCGAGGATCTGCTACTGGAAGACTGCCGAGGCTCTGTCGACATCTCGGCGTAAGGCCGCTTCACGCCTCTCGGCGATTGTGGAACGGGAGCTTACGTCGCTGGCCATGAAGCGGGCACGCTTCCACGTCAGCTTCGCGCATGCGAAGCCGCCCTGGGAGCCAGGGTTCAGGCCGGAAGCGGGGTCTGCCGGGGCGGATGAGGTGGAGTTCCGCCTCGCAGCCAACGTGGGCGAAGAGGAGCGCTCCCTGGCCCGCGTAGCCTCGGGCGGGGAACTGTCACGGGTGCTGTTGGCGCTGCATGTCAGCGTCGAGGAGTCGGAAAAGCCGCGTACGCTCGTCTATGATGAGGTGGACGCGGGAGTGGGCGCCGACGTGGCAATCGCCATAGGTGAGCGCCTACGCAGGGTGGCGCACTCACACCAGGTTCTGTGCGTGACACACCTGCACCCAATTGCCGCGGTGGCTGATCACCACCTCCGGGTCGAGAAGATGGTGGAGCGGGGCCGGACGCAGGTGCGGGTGCGGGAACTGGGTACCTCCCAGAGGGTGGAGGAAGTTATGAGAATGATGGGCGGTCGGCGTGCTGGGGAAGTGGGTCGGCGAGCTGCTGCAGAGTGGGTTCGTCGCCGGGAGGTGACTCCACCATGAAGCGAATTGCGGTGTATCCCGGATCGTTCGATCCGGTCACCAATGGGCACCTCGACATTGTGGGCCGCGGAGCCTCTCTCTTCGATGAGCTGGTGGTAGCGGTTCTGCAGAACACGGACAAACAAGCCGCCTGGTTCAGCGTCGACGAACGACAGAGCATGTTGAAGGATGTTCTGAGCATTTATAAGAATGTGCGTGTGGATCGGTTCGACGGTCTTCTCGTGGACTACGTGCGCTCCGTCGGCGGCTGCGCCATCGTGCGTGGGCTGCGCGCCGTGTCCGACTTCGAGTACGAGTTCCAGATGGCGCTGATGAACCGGCACTTATGTGAGGATGTGGAGACCCTATTTCTGATGCCCGCTGAGGCGTACACGTATCTCTCATCGCGGCTGGTCAGGGAGGTGGCGCAACTCGGAGGATCGGTCAGCGGTCTTGTTCCTCCGCAGGTGGAAGAGCTCCTGGTCGAGCGCGTGGGACGGAACCAGCCACGGAAGGGGAACCGATGAGACTGGCGAAGCGCGTGGAGCAGCTGGAGATGTCACCAACGGTGTCGGTGATGCTCGAGGCGCAGCGCCTGCGCGCGGAGGGTAAGGAGGTCATCGATTTCGGTGCCGGTGAGCCGGATTTCGATACGCCGCTGAGCGCCCAGGAATCCGCGCATCAGGCCATCCGGGACAACCTCAGCCACTACACGGCCACAGCCGGTCTGGCGGCATTGCGTGAGGCGCTGGCCGGGCGCTATGAGCGCGACTACCCGCTGCAGGTGGCGCCGGAACAGATCTTCATCTCGGCCGGCGGCAAGATGGTGCTGTACACCCTGATGCAGGCTTTGGTAGGCCCGGGTGACAAGGTTCTCCTGGCCTCACCCTACTGGGTCACCTTTCCCGAGCAGGTGAAACTGGCAGGGGGCGTTCCCGAAATCGTACCGGCGCGCGAAGAAGACGATTTTGTGCCGCAGGCCGCGGACTTTGTGCGCGCCGTCGACTCGCGGACCCGTGTCCTCATATTGAACTCGCCGGTCAACCCGACCGGGGCGGTCATACCGGGCGCCGAGATCGAACGGTTCGTGGAACTCTGCCGCAAGCACGACCTGACGCTGGTGTTCGACGAATGTTACGAAAAGTTCGTGTACCCGCCGGCACGGCATGAGACACCTGCGGTGCTTGCCGACAGGCTCGGTGATCGTCTGGTGGTCGTGGGGTCGTGCTCCAAAACGTTCGCCATGACCGGCTGGAGGGTGGGGTACGCTCTGGCGACTCCGAGCCTTGTCCGCGCTCTCAACAAGCTGCAGAGCCATACTGTCACCCATGCCTCCAATGTGGCCCAGGCGGCCGCCATTGCAGCCATTGCCGCCGAGAAAGAGTCGGTGCCCGCCATGCTGCGTGAGTACGAGAAACGCCGGGCGGTAATGCTCGACGGCCTGCGGAGACTTCCCGGCGTGAGCTGCCGGGAACCTCAGGGTGCCTTTTACACGTTCCCCAACGTGACGGGTCTATATGAACGTCTGAAAGTAAAAGATTCCGTGGGCGTGGCGCGCCAGTTTCTCGACAAAGCACTGGTGTCAGTTGTTCCGGGAGAAGCGTTCGGTGCTCCAGGGCACCTGCGTTTCTCTTACGCCCTCGCGCAGGATAGTCTGGCGCTCGGCCTCCGACGCCTGGAAGAGCTTCTGGCTTGATTCAACCAGAACTGCTTTTCGGTAGGGGCCACATTTGCTGCCCGCCCTGCTCGATGGCGACCCCGTTCACCTGGACATGGAAGAGGCCGCCGCAAGGCTCGGTCATGCGTTCATCATCAACTCAGTCACCGACGGACCCGATGGCGAAGCTTCAACGGCTGCGTGTGATCCTGGTGTCAAAACTCGCCGCTGAGCAGGTGGAAGTGACTGGCATGATCGCCGCGGCAGACATGGATCGTGTCCCGCGGTTGGCGTGTGGCTGGATCGGCGAAACGCCCCGCTGGTGGGTACCTCACGCGGGTTCTGTGTTGCTGCAGGTTGCTTGACATGCATTCTACCCGTTCATACAATGCGGTTCGCGGTGAGTGTCTGATGGCAGGCAAGGTGATCCTCCTCGGAGTGGGGATCCT
>JAPUKU010000049.1 GCA_027295505.1 Acidobacteriota bacterium | reverse complement strand
GTGGCGCAGTTGCCGGAAGGCACGGAGATGGTGATGCCGGGTGACAACGTGACGCTGAGCATCGAGCTGATCACGCCGGTGGCGATGGACAAGGGATTGAGGTTTGCGATCCGGGAAGGTGGCCGCACGGTGGGAGCCGGCACCGTCACCGAGGTCCTGGAGTAGTCATGCGGGAGATCGTCACGCTGCAGTGTGGTCAGTGCAAGCGCCGGAATTACTCGACCACCAAGAATCGTAAGCGCACTACGGATAAGCTGCAGTTCAAGAAGTTCTGTCGCTTCTGCCGTGCGCACACGGCCCACAAGGAGGTCAAGTAGTCTCGGGGCGGTTTCCAGGCCAGTAGCTCTAACTGGTTAGAGCGCCGGTCTCCAAAACCGGATGTTGGGGGTTCGAGTCCCTCCTGGCCTGCCAGTCTCGTTCGTACTCGGGGTGGATACACGTGAAGGAGCGTCTGCAGCGGCTCAACCGCTTCCTGACCGACGTCAGGGGTGAGGTGCAGCGCACCACTTTTCCAAGCGGAAAAGAGGTGCAGGGAACGACCATCGTGGTGATCGTCACCTCCATGATCTTCGCGACATTTCTGTTTGTCGTCGATTTTGGACTTCGCAAGGCCATTGATTACCTGTTCGAGGTTTTTGTCCGTTAGGACCCGGAGCTTATGAGCAAACTGTGGTACATCGTTCACACCTACTCGGGATATGAAGCGCGGGTGAGGGAGAGCCTCAAGCAGCGCGTCGATAGCCTGGGAATGTCGGAGCAGTTCGGGGAGGTCCTGATCCCCACCGAAGACGTGGTGGAGATGCGCAACGGCAAGAAGGTGGTCTCCTCCAAGAAGTTCTTCCCAGGCTACATCCTGGTCAACATGGTGATGTCCGACAATGCCTGGCATCTGGTCAAGAACACCCCTAAAGTGACCGGTTTCGTCGGCAGCCCCACCCGCCCCACGCCCCTGGAGCAGGAGGAGGTCGATCGCATCATCCACCAGGTGGAGAGCTCGGTCGAGAAGCCCAAGCCGCGATTTGTTTTCACGGAGGGCGACCCGGTGCGCATCACCGATGGCCCGTTCTCGAATTTCACCGGCAGCGTCGAGGAGGTCAACCCCGATCGCTCCACCATCAAGGTCATGGTCACCATCTTTGGCCGTCCGACGCCGGTCGAGCTCGACTTCCTGCAGGTTGAGAAGGTCTGAGGAGCGCACATGGCAAAGAAGGTAAAGGCACTGATCAAGCTTCAGATTCCGGCAGGCAAGGGCACCCCGGCGCCCCCAGTGGGCCCGGCGCTCGGCCAGCACGGGGTTAACATCATGGACTTCTGCAAGGCCTTCAATGCGAAGACGCAGAAGCAGGACGGCCTCATCATCCCGGTAGTCGTCACGGTCTTTGTCGACCGCACTTTCACCTTCATCACCAAGACCCCTCCGGCCGCGGTGCTGTTGAAGAAGGCGGCCAACATCGCCAAGGGTTCCGGCGAGCCAAACCGCACGAAGGTGGCCACGGTCACGCAGGACCAGGTCAGGGAGATAGCCCGCACGAAGCTGCCGGACCTGAACACCACCGATGTGGACCGGGCCATGAAGATTGTGGCTGGAACCGCACGCAGCATGGGGATCAACATCGAACCGCCGCTCTGAGCGGCACCTGAGTCGGCACCACGGGGACGAAGAAATGGCGAAGCAAGGAAAGAAGTTCAAGGCAGCAGCCGATCAGGTGGAGAGCCAGATCTATTCCATTGGCGAAGCGGTTTTGCTCACCAAGAAAATGGCCTTCACCAAGTTTGACGAGAGCCTCGATCTGGCCCTGAGGCTGGGTGTAGACCCGAAACGAGCCGATCAGAACGTGCGCGGCACCGTGGTTCTGCCGCACGGCACGGGGCGCTCGGTCCGGGTGCTGGTGGTGGCCGTTGGCGAGAAGGTGCGTGAGGCCGAGGCCGCCGGCGCCGATTTCGTCGGCGGACAAGACATGGTTGAGAAGATACAGGGAGGATGGCTCGATTTCGATGCTGTGGTGGCCACCCCGGACGTGATGAAGGACATGGGACGGCTCGGACGGGTTCTCGGGCCGCGTGGCCTCATGCCGAACCCCAAGGCGGGAACCGTGACCTTCGACGTAGGCAAGGCGGTGCGGGATCTCAAGGCGGGCAAGGTGGAGTTCCGTGTCGACAAGACGGGAATCATTCACTGCTCCGTCGGTAGGCTTGGCTTCGAGCCCGAAAAGCTCGTGGCCAACTGCGGCGCTCTCATCCATGCGGTGCTGCGTGCCAAACCGCCCACCAGCAAGGGACGATACGTGCGTAGCGCGTACATATCCTCGACCATGGGGCCGAGCGTGCGCATTGATGTCGCCAGTCTCGAGACCATAGCGGCATGAGCACCTTGGAGGATAGATCGTGATCCGCGCGGAAAAAGAAAAATTTGTCGAGTCGCTCAAGGGCGAATTCGGCGAGATGCGCAACGCGTTCCTCGTCGGATTCCAAGGGCTCAACGTCCAGCAGATCAACGACCTGAGGCGCAAGATCAAGGCGACCTCCTCACACATGAAGGTGCTCAAGAACCGGCTGGCCGCACGGGCCACTGTCGGCACGCCTCTGGCCGAGCTGGCGCCCCATTTCGAGGGGCCGCTGGCGATGGCTTACAACTCGGGTGAGCCGGCGACGCTGGCCAAGGTGCTGGTCGAGTTCGCGAAAGCGAACCCGCAGCTCGTGTTTCGCGCCGGCGTGGCCGAGACCCGCTCCATCGATGCTGCCACTTTTGAGACCCTGGCAAGCCTCCCGACGCGCGAGGCGCTCGTCGCCAGGGTGCTGGGCCTGTTCAAGTCACCGCAACAACGCCTGCTGAGGGTGCTGTCGTCACCGCTGCACAACCTGCTGGCTGTTCTGAAGCAACTGGAAGCGGCCAAGAGCAAGCAGGGATAAGAGACCGTCAACGCGAATTGAAATCTCAGGAATGGCGTGTGGACGGGGAGTCCGGCGCCCGGCCCTGAACGTGAAGAAGAGAGGAGCATGGAAATGAGTAAGGTAGCTGCCGAGGATTTCATAAAGCAGATCGACTCCATGACCGTGTTGGAGCTCAACGGTCTTGTCAAGCAGATCGAGGATCACTACGGGATCAGCGCTGCTGCCTTCGCGGCTGCACCCGCCGCTGGGGCCGCCGCCGCCGGGGGAGCCGCCGCCGCCGAGGAACAGACCGAGTTCACGGTTGTTCTCAAGGAGGTGGGTGACAAGAAGATCAACGTCATCAAGGCGGTGCGCGAAGTGACGAGCTTGGGGCTCAAGGAGGCTAAGGACCTTGTCGACGGGGCCCCCAAGAGCATCAAGGAGGCCGTGTCGAAGGACGAGGCCGAGACGATCAAGAAGAAGTTCACCGAAGCAGGCGCGACCGTCGAAGTCAAGTAAGGCCAGATTGTTCCTGCAAGCCCACGACGTGCGACACGAAATTCGACTGGGAGGTCCAGGAGAGTGACAACATCTTCGGCCAATGGTAACGAAATACAGCGGGTAGATTTTTCCAAGATCAAGAGTTCGATTCCTATTCCGAATCTGATCGAGGTTCAGAAACGTTCTTACGAGCGTTTCCTGCAGATGTACCAGGCGCCCTCCGATCGGGAAGATGTCGGGCTGCAGGCGGTTTTCAAGTCCGTGTTCCCGATTACCGACTTCAAGGAGACCTGCTCCCTGGAGTTTGTGGAGTACTCGATCGGGAACTGGGAGTGCAAGTGCGGGAATCTCGACGGGATCGAGAACCTGCGCAATGCCTGCAAGAGCTGCGGCCGCCGCTGGATCGTCCAGACTCCCAAGGCCACCACGGTGAGCTGCCTCTACTGTGGCTCGGCGAACCCCAACCAGGTCGTTTTCTGCGATCACTGTGGCGACAGCGTCGCTCTGAAGCACAAGTACGATGTTTCGGAGTGCCAGGAGCGCGAGATGAACTTCGCCGTGCCCCTGAAGGTCAAAATCCGGCTCGTCGTCTACGAGCGGGACACCACCTCTGGGCAGAAGAGCATCCGTGACATCAAGGAGCAGGAGGTCTACTTCGGAGACATTCCGCTGCTGACGGAAAACGGCACCTTCATCATCAATGGAACGGAGCGCGTCATCGTCTCCCAGCTCCACCGCTCGCCGGGAGTGTTTTTCCAGACGACCGGCGACCGCACGCTTCACATGGCCAAGGTCATTCCGTACCGCGGCTCCTGGGTCGAGTTCGAGTACGATTCCAAGAACCTCCTCTACGTTCGCATCGACCGGAAGCGCAAGTTCCTGGGCAGCATCTTCATGCGAGCTCTGGGTATGCGCACCAACGAGGAGATCCTGCGCGCCTTCTACGCCCGTGAACAGCTGCGGTTCGACGGCAAGAAGATCTACTGGAAGGTGTCGAACGGCCTGAGCGGCCGCCGGCCCAAGGCCGACGTCGTCCACCCCAAGACCGAGGAGGTCATCGCCAAGAAGGGCAAGCGCATCCGGCGTTCTCTGATCCAGCAGATGGAACAGGCCGGAGTCCAGGAGGTGGCCATCGACGCCGAGGAGACTCAGGGGGCGACCGCCATCTGTGACATCGTCGATCTGAGCACCGGAGAGGTTGTCCTGGAGGCGAACGACCTCATCACTGAGGCCGTTCTTGAGAACCTCGTGCAGCGCAACATCACCACTATCGAAGTGTTCTTCCCGGCGGAGGACGACATTAGCGAAATCCTGAGCGAGACCGTGCGCAAGGACACCATCCGCACGCCGGGGGACGCGCTGGTGGAGATCTACCGGCGCCTGCGGCCCGGCGACCCCCCGACCGTCGATTCCAGCCGCTCGCTCTTCCAGGGTATGTTCTTCGATCCACGCCGCTATGACTTCTCGCGTGTCGGGCGCCTCAAGTTCAACACCAAGCTCGGCGTCGAGACGCCTATGGAAGGCCGGATCCTGACGATCGAGGATTTCACGCTCATCCTGAAGTATCTTCTGCGCCTGCGCAAGAACATCGGCTCCCTGGACGACATCGATCATCTGGGTAACCGTCGTGTGCGTTCCGTGGGCGAGCTGCTCGAAAACCAGTTCCGCATTGGTCTCATCCGCATGGAGCGCGCCATCAAGGAAAAGATGAGCGTGTATCAGGAGATGACCACCGCCATGCCGCATGACCTCATCAACGCCAAGCCGGTCATGGCGGCGGTTCAGGAGTTCTTCGGATCCTCCCAGCTCTCCCAGTTCATGGATCAAACGAACCCCCTCAGCGAGGTGACCCACAAGCGGCGCCTCTCCGCCCTGGGCGCAGGTGGCCTGTCGCGCGAGAGGGCTGGTTTCGAGGTGCGCGACGTGCACCCCACCCACTACGGCCGCATCTGCCCGATCGAGACGCCTGAGGGGCCGAACATCGGGCTCATCTCGTCCCTGTCGTGCTATGCGCGCATCAACGAGTATGGTTTCATCGAGTCGCCCTATCGAAAGGTCGTCGACGGGCACGTGGTCGACTATGTGCGTATCCTTCGCCCCGGCGATTCCAAACTTGAAATGGGGCAGGTTTTGGAGCGCACGGCTGCGGAGGATGAGCTGCGGAGGCAGATCAGACGCAAGGCCAGACCACCGCGCTTTGAACCCTGCCCGTTCTATCTGGCTGCCTGGGAGGAGGATCGGGTCAACATCGCACAGGCGAACGCCGAGATCGACGACGATGGCAACCTGGTTAACGATCGCGTTCAGGCCCGCTCGGCTGGGGATGCGAGGCTCATCCCGCGCTCTGATGTTCACTACATCGACGTATCGCCGAAACAGCTAGTGAGTGTGGCGGCGTCGCTCATTCCGTTCCTCGAGAACGATGACGCCAACCGCGCGCTCATGGGATCCAACATGCAGCGCCAGGCGGTGCCGCTGCTGCGTGCCGAAGCCCCCCTGGTCGGAACCGGCATGGAGTCGGTCACTGCCCGTGATTCCGGAGCTGTCGTGGTGTGCAAGCATGACGGCGTGGTCGACAGCCTCGACTCACAGCGGATCATTGTGCGCGTGGGCAGGGAGGAACCTGACGAGGCCGGGCCCTCTGAAGATTTCGGGGCGGACATCTATGCCCTGACCAAGTTCAAGCGCTCCAACCAGAACACCTGCATCAACCAACGGCCGATTGTCCGGCAGGGTCAGACGGTTCACCGCGGTGACGTGCTGGCTGACGGCCCGTGCACCGACAGGGGTGAGCTTGCCCTGGGCCGCAACGTTCTCGTGGCGTTTATGCCCTGGCGCGGCTACAACTTCGAGGACGCCATCCTGGTGAGCGAGAAACTCGTCAAGGAGGACTACTTCACCTCCATCCATATCGAAGAGTTCGAGATCGAGGCGCGCGATACCAAGCTGGGCGCTGAGGAGATTACCCGTGATATTCCCAACGTCAGCGAGGATTTCCTCAAGGATCTCGACGAGAGCGGCATCGTGCGAATCGGTGCCTACGTCCGTTCGGGGGACATCCTGGTCGGCAAGGTGACACCGAAGGGCGAGACCCAACTCACCCCCGAGGAGAAGCTGCTCAAGGCGATCTTCGGCGAGAAATCAGGAGATGTGCGGGATGCCTCGCTGACAACACCGCCCGGCATCGAGGGCACGGTGGTCGATGTCAAGATCTTCTGCCGCAAGGGTGTCGAGAAGGATGCGCGGGCGCTGTCAATCGAAGAAGACCAGGTCCGCCGTATGGAAAAAGATCTGAGGGACGAGACCCGCATCCTGCGCGAGGAGAACCGGAACAAGATCACCGAATTGCTCGAAGGCGAGATTCTGTCGGAGCCCCTCAATGAGCGGCGCCGGTCCCGGGAACTCCTGCCCCAGGGAACCCAACTGACGAGGGAGGCGCTCGGCAAGCTTGCCGTCGAGGACATGGTGCGTGTGGTGGTCAAGGGCGCCAGCCGCAAACGCTCCGTTCAGGAAGTGCTCAAGATCGAGGAGCGCACAGAGCGCAAGATCGACATTCTCAAGAGGCTGAACCAGGAGAAGATCCAGCAGTTGAAGAAGGGTGACGAACTGGCTCCGGGCGTCATCAAGATGGTCAAAGTCTTCGTCGCCATGAAGCGCAAGCTGTCGGTGGGTGACAAGATGGCCGGGAGGCACGGGAACAAGGGCGTCATTGCCCGCATCCTGCCGGAAGAGGACCTGCCCTATCTTCCAGACGGCACGCCCGTCGAGATCGTGCTCAACCCGCTTGGAGTGCCTTCCCGAATGAACGTGGGCCAGGTCTTGGAGACGCATTTGGGCTGGGCGGCCCGCGCCCTGGGACTGTATTACGCCACACCGGTGTTTGATGGCGCACGAGAGCTCGATATCAAGGAACAGCTACGCAAGGCCAACCTGCCGCAATCCGGGAAGACGGTGCTCCATGACGGTCGCACGGGGGGGAGCTTCGAGCAAAAGGTCACGGTTGGCTACATCTACATGATGAAGCTGTCCCACATGGTGGATGACAAGATCCATGCTCGAGCGATCGGACCCTACTCCCTCATCACCCAGCAGCCGCTCGGAGGTAAGGCGCAGTTCGGCGGCCAGAGGTTCGGGGAGATGGAAGTGTGGGCCCTGGAAGCTTACGGTGCGGCGCACACATTGCAGGAGCTGCTGACCGCAAAATCGGATGACGTCTATGGGCGGACAAAGATCTACGAGTCTCTGGTAAAGGGTGAAACCACCGTGGAGCCCGGATTACCCGAATCGTTCAACGTTCTGGTGCGCGAGCTTCAGAGCCTGTGTCTGGACGTTGAACTGATGGCAGCCCCAACGACTGAACGTTAGTGTTCCAGGGTTACCTGGAGCCAGGAGGAAGCCTTGCACAAAAGCTCCCCATTTTTCGACAAGCCGCGCACCATCAACGATTTTCGGGCGATCCGCATCAAGCTCGCCTCCCCGGAGAAGATCCAGTCCTGGTCTTACGGGGAGGTCACCAAGCCCGAGACCATCAACTACCGAACCTTCAAGCCGGAGAGGGAAGGCCTGTTCTGCGCGAAGATCTTCGGTCCCGTGACCGACTGGGAGTGCCTGTGCGGCAAGTTCAAGCGCATGAAGCACCGCGGGGTGATCTGCGACAAATGCGGTGTAGAGGTGACTCAGTCAAAGGTGCGCCGTGAGCGCATGGGACACATCCAACTGGCCTCACCCGTGTCCCACGTGTGGTTCTTCAAGGGGCTGCCGAGCCGCATCGGGCACCTGCTCGATATCACCCTGAGGGACCTCGAGCGCATCCTGTACTTCGAGGCCTACGTCGTCATCGACCCGGGAGAGACCTCGCTGAAGGAGCGAGAACTTCTGAGCGAGGATCGCTACCGGTCCCTGCGGGAGGAACACGGGGAGCGCTTCACTGCCAAGATGGGTGCGGAAGCGATCAAGGAACTCCTTAAGCGCATGGAGATCGACTCGCTGGCAGACGAGCTTCGCCAGGTGATGAAAGAGGTGACCTCGGTGCAGAAGCGCATCAAGACCGCCAAGCGCCTGCGGGTCGTCAATGCCTTCCGCCGCTCCGGCAATCGGCCGGAGTGGATGATCCTCGACGTGATCCCGGTGATTCCGCCAGAGCTGCGCCCGTTGGTGCCGCTCGACGGTGGCCGCTTCGCAACCTCCGATCTCAACGATCTCTACAGGCGCGTTATCAACCGCAACAACCGGCTCAAGAAGCTCATCGAGCTGCGGGCGCCCGAAGTGATCGTGCGCAATGAAAAGCGCATGCTCCAGGAGGCGGTGGACGCCCTGTTTGACAACGGACGCCGTGGGCGCATTTTGCGTGGCACCAACAACCGTCCGCTCAAGTCCCTGTCGGACACGCTCAAGGGCAAGCAGGGGCGCTTCCGCCAGAACGTGCTCGGCAAGAGGGTGGATTACTCTGGTCGCTCGGTCATCGTTGTCGGCCCGGAACTGCGCCTGAACCAGTGTGGCCTACCCAAGAAAATGGCTCTGGAGCTGTTCAAGCCGTTCATCTACCACAAACTGGAGGAGCATGGCCTTGTATCGACCATCAAGGCTGCCAAGGAAATGGTCGAGCTTCAAAAGCCGGAGGTCTGGGATTTTCTCGAGGAGGTCATCCGCGAGCACCCCGTCCTGCTCAATCGTGCGCCGACGCTCCACCGGCTGGGCATCCAGGCCTTCGAGCCGCTGCTGGTCGAGGGCAAGGCGATCAAGATCCACCCCCTTGTCAGTACGGCTTTCAACGCCGACTTCGACGGCGATCAGATGGCAGTCCACATCCCGCTTTCGTCGAAGGCCCAGGTGGAGGCGCAGGTCCTTATGCTCTCCACGCAAAACCTGCTGTCTCCGGCCAATGGACAGCCGGTTGTGGTCCCCAGCCAGGACATCGTGCTCGGTGTCTACTACCTCACCAAGGAGAAGCGGGGCGCCAAGGGCGAGGGAAGGGCTTTGGGCTCTGTCGAGGAGGTCCTGCTCGCCTACCAGGCGGGAGAGGTCGAGCTGCTGACACCTATCCGCTTGCGCTACTCGGGTGAGCTCATCGACCTGACGACGGTTTATGACGACCAGGACATCCTGCACACGGAGACCCAGAACGTCGATGTACAGCTCATCAACACGACGGTAGGGCGGGTGATCTTCAACGACGGCCTGCCTGAGGGCATGCCTTTCATCAATGGCCTTCTCAAGAAGCGCGGGCTCATGCAGCTCGTCAACTTCGGATACCTTCACTACGGCAACGAGCGGACCGTCGATCTGGTCGATGCCCTCAAGGACATTGGCTTCCTGTATGCCACCAAGGCCGGCGTGTCGATCGGTATCGACGACATGGTCATTCCCGCCAGCAAGAACAAGCTGGTCGAGGAGGCCCGCAAGGAGCAGATCGCCGTCGAGCAGCAGTACCTGGACGGTGCCATCACCAATGGTGAACGCTACAACAAGGTCATCGCCATCTGGTCGGAAGCGACGGACCGAGTGTCTGACGAGATGTTCCGGGAAATGCAGCGCGTTGAGGCTACCACCCATGAGTTCAACCCGATCTTCATGATGGCGGACTCCGGAGCCCGGGGCAGCAAGCAGCAGATGCGCCAGCTCGCCGGTATGCGTGGTCTCATGGCCAAGCCCTCGGGAGAGATCATCGAGACGCCTATCACCTCCAACTTCCGGGAGGGGCTTACGGTGCTCCAGTACTTCATTTCCACGCACGGAGCCCGCAAGGGACTGGCGGACACTGCGCTCAAGACCGCCGATAGCGGCTATCTGACCCGCCGCCTCGTGGACGTGGCCCAGGATGTGATCATCAGCGAAGATGACTGCAAGACTCTGGACGGAATCTATGTCAGTGCCATCATCGAGGGCGGGGAGGTCATCGAGCCCCTGCGCGACCGCATCGTGGGCCGTGTCGCTCTTGAGGACGTCATCGATCCGCTCACCGGCGAGATCCTGGCGAAAACTAATCAGGATTTCTCGGAGGAGGTGGCCAACATAGTGCAGTCGGCCGGAATCGAACGAGTCAAGATTCGTTCCGTGCTCACCTGTGACACTTCGCGCGGTGCCTGCGCTCGCTGTTACGGGCGCGACCTGGCGGCCGGCAAGCTGGTGGCAATCGGCCAGGCCGTGGGTGTCATCGCGGCGCAGTCGATCGGGGAGCCAGGTACTCAGCTCACCATGCGTACCTTCCACATCGGCGGCACCGCCTCCCGGGTCGGAGAGCAGTCAAGTACCGAGAGCAAGCACGCCGGCAGCGTGAAGTTCCTCAATCTGGTGACGGTCAAGAACAAGGACGGCGACTATGTGGCCCTGAACCGCACTGGTGCGTTGGTCATCGCCGATCCGAAGGGGCGTGAGCGTGAGCGCCACGCGGTCGTCTACGGCGCCGTCCTCAAGGTTTCCGATGGCCAGGAAGTGGAACCGGGGACCCTTCTCGTCGAGTGGGATCCCTACACCTTTGCCATCCTCACCGAGTCTACGGGAGTCGCTGACTTCAAAGATGTGGTGGACGGGATCACTGTGCGGGAAGAGGTGGACGAAGTCACGGGGTTTGCACGCAGAGTAATCCTCGAATCTGCCGATGAGCGCAAGCAGCCGCAGCTAATCGTGCGTGACAACAAAGGCAAGGCCCTGAAGAAGTACCTGCTGCCCTCGAGAGCGCTCCTCATGGTCAACGACAAGGACAAGGTCTATGCGGGCGACATCCTGGCCAAGATTCCGCGCGAGACCACCAAGACCAAGGACATCACGGGAGGTCTGCCGCGCGTGGTCGAACTCTTCGAGGCGAGGCGTCCGAAGGAGCCCGCCACCATCACCGAGATTGATGGCATGGTCCGCTATGGCGATATCGTCAAGGGAGTGCGCAAGATCTATGTCGTCAATGAGAGCGGTGAGCAGCGCGAGTACGGCATTCCGCGCGGCGTGCACGTCAACGTTCAGGAGGGCGAGCGCGTCAAGGCAGGTGAGCCGCTAATCGACGGATCTGTTAACCCGCACGACATCCTGAGTGTCATGGGTGAAAAGGCACTGCAGGATTATCTGGTAAACGAGATCCAGGAAGTCTACCGCCTGCAGGGCGTGAACATCAACGACAAGCACATTGAAGTCATCGTGCGCCAGATGATGCGGTGGGTGAAGGTCGAAGAGGTCGGTGACACCGATTTCATCGCCGATGAGCAGGTTGACCGGTTTCGCTTCCAGACTGAGAACCAGCGGATCCTCAGTGAAGGAAATACGCCCGCCACCGGACGGCCCCTGCTGCTCGGGATCACCAAGGCCTCGCTGTCCACCGAGTCCTTCATCTCGGCGGC
The DNA here is from genome assembly GCA_027295505.1 of Acidobacteriota bacterium. Lineage (GTDB taxonomy): Bacteria > Acidobacteriota > Polarisedimenticolia > JAPUKU01 > JAPUKU01 > JAPUKU01. The sequence goes on along the minus strand of JAPUKU010000049.1, from coordinate 4,688 downwards.
CTCCTTCCAGGAGACCACCCGCGTGTTGACCGAGGCGAGTATCAACGGCCGGGTGGACCACCTGCGGGGGCTCAAGGAAAATGTGATCATGGGGCGCCTAATCCCGGCAGGCACGGGACTCAAAATCTACCAGAACATTCAGATTGCCGAGGACGAGACCCAGCGGCTCGGGGAGATCGAAGAGATCATCGAGGGGGAGCCGGAAGTGCCTCTGCGACAGGAGGAAAAGACCTTATCGGTGCGGGCCGACTCCCAGTAAGGTGATTGACAATAGAATTCTATTTCTGTTAGAATTTGCTGTTTTCCTGCCAGCCTCTATTTAGCAGGTTAACCCCTTTAGATGGTGGGGGTTGCGCTGAAAGAGCGACACGGGATAGGTTGCCTCGAAGACACAAAAGATGCCGACATTACACCAGCTTGTCGTCCAACCCCGCCGACGCATCAAGGTTCGCACCTCGAGCCCGGCGTTGCAGTCCTGTCCGCAGAAGCGCGGAGTCTGTATCCGGGTGTATACAACGACTCCCAAGAAGCCAAACTCGGCGCTTCGCAAGGTGGCGCGCGTTCGCCTCACCAACGGAATTGAGGTGACCACCTACATCCCGGGAGTGGGACACAACTTGCAGGAGCATTCGATTGTGCTCATCCGCGGGGGGCGTGTGAAGGATCTGCCTGGCGTTCGCTATCACGTTGTTCGCGGGACGCTCGATGCCGTGGGTGTGGAGGGACGCCGTCAGGGACGCTCCAAGTACGGCGCCAAACGACCCAAGAACTGAGCGGTATGAACCTCACCGCTGAAAGGTCAACCGGCCGAGGTTGAATTCTGTATTACATGAGAACGCTGCGCCCACAAAAGTGAGGAACTGGTTCGATGCCTCGTAAGGGAATGATTCCAAAGCGTGAAATAGTGCCGGACCCCATCTACCAGTCCGTGCTGGTGCAGAAGTGTATTAACTCGATCATGAGCAAGGGAAAGAAGACGGTGGCGCAAGGCGTGTTTTACGGAGCCATGAGTATCATCCAGGAGAAGACGGGCGAGGAGCCCGTCAAAGTGTTCAAGAAGGCGGTCGACAACGTCAAGCCTTACCTGGAGGTTAAGTCTCGAAGGGTCGGCGGCTCGACCTATCAGGTGCCGATCGAAGTCAGTCCGAACCGCCGCACGGCTCTGGCCCTGCGCTGGTTACTGGGATTCGCACGCTCCAAGGGCGGCCGATCGATGCGGGAGAGGCTCGCTGAGGAACTGCTCGACGCCGCCAACGGACGAGGCGCTGCAATCAAGAAACGGGAAGATACGCACCGCATGGCTGAGGCCAACAAGGCCTTCGCGCACTACCGCTGGTGAGCCCGGATTCCTGTACGAACATGCCTAGAACAATTCCATTGGAGCGCACCCGGAACATCGGCATCATGGCGCATATTGATGCCGGTAAGACGACCACGACCGAGCGCATCCTCTATTACACTGGCATTACCCACAAGATGGGTGAGGTCCATGATGGCACTGCCACCATGGACTGGATGGAGCAGGAACAGGAGCGAGGCATCACCATCACCAGCGCTGCCACCACCTGTTTCTGGCGCGAACACCGCGTCAACATAATAGATACTCCCGGCCATGTGGACTTCACGGCCGAGGTGGAGCGCTCCTTGCGCGTACTGGACGGTGCCATTGGTATCTTCTGTGCGGTCGGAGGCGTCGAGCCCCAGTCCGAGGCCGTTTGGCGGCAAGCTGACAAGTACAAGGTTCCGCGCATCGCCTTCGTGAACAAGATGGACCGCCAGGGAGCTGATTTCTTGAGGTGCGTGGAGCAGATGCGAACCAAGCTGGGCGCTCGTCCGGTGCCGATCCAGTTGCCTTGGGGCAAGGAGGAGAACCTCCGCGGTGTGATCGACCTGGTGCGCCTGCAGGCCATCGAGTACTCCAGCGAGACCCTCGGAGCGGAATACCGGCTCGTTGACATCCCGGCAGAGCTGACCGAGGAGGTCAACGTTGCCCGGGAGAAGCTCCTTGAAGCCGTATGCGAGAGCGATGACGACCTGCTCACCAAGTACCTCAGCGGGAAAGAGATCAAACCGGAAGAGGTTTTGCGCGCGCTGAGGCGCGACACGGCGCGGCTCAAGCTCACGCCGGTGCTTTGTGGCTCGGCGTTCAAGAACAAGGGCGTACAGCCGCTGCTCGATGCCGTCGTGGACATTCTTCCCTCCCCCGTGGACATTCCCGCCATCATCGGGCTTGACCCTGAGAGCAAGGCAGAGCTGACCCGTCGCACTGCCGATGACGAAGTGTTCTCAGCGCTGGCTTTTAAGATCATGACCGATCCTTTTGTCGGCCAGCTCACCTTCATCCGTGTCTATTCGGGAGAACTCACTAGCGGCACCATGGTTCTCAACAGCACCAAGGGAAGCAAAGAGCGCATCGGCCGGCTTCTGAAGATGCACGCTAACAAGCGCGAGGAGATCAAGGCGATCTACAGCGGTGACATCTGCGCTGCCGTCGGCCTGCGCAGTGTTTCAACGGGTGACACTGTTTGCGCTTCCGATCACCCCATCGTCCTGGAGGCGATAGATTTCCCCGAGCCGGTCATCTCGGTGGCCATTGAACCCAAGACAAAGGCCGATCAGGAGAAATTGGGGATGGCGCTCGGCAAACTGGTTCAGGAAGACCCGACCTTCAGGGTGCAGATGAACCGGGACACCGGACAGACACTGATCTCGGGAATGGGCGAGCTACACCTGGAGATCCTGGTTGATCGCCTCACCCGCGAGTTCAAGGTGCAGGCAAACGTTGGCAAGCCGCAGGTGGCTTACAAGGAAACCATCAAATCCGCATCCGATGCCGAGGGGCGCTATGTGCGCCAGACCGGTGGCCGCGGGCAATTCGGTCACGTCAAGCTGCAGATTGAACCCCTGCCCCAGGGGGAAGGCCAGGATGGCTTCGAGTTCATCAACAAGATCACTGGAGGCAATGTGCCCAGGGAATACATCAAGCCGGTCGAGATGGGCATACGCGAGGCCATGGACAACGGGGTTCTCGCCGGATTCGGCATGAAGGATATCCGGGTGACGTTGTACGACGGCTCCTACCACAAGGTGGACTCATCGGAGATAGCCTTTAAGATCGCGGCCTCCATGGGATTCAAGGAAGCCGTACGCAAGGCCAAGCCGGTTCTGCTCGAGCCGGTCATGGCGGTGGAGGCCGTCACGCCCCAGGAATTCATGGGGGATGTCATTGGTGATCTCAACTCCCGCCGGGGTCGTGTACAGGACATGGAATCCCGGGCCGGCACGCAGATCATCAAGGCGATCGTGCCGTTGAGTGAGATGTTTGGGTATGCCACCGACCTGCGATCGTTGACCCAGGGGCGAGCCACGTACACCATGCACTTTTCGCGCTATGAGGAGACGCCCAAGAACATCAGCGAGGAAATAATCGCCAGCATGCAGGGCACGTCCCGTAACTGAGCCGCACTGCGCGGGCGCCTGGCGCCCTCCGCTGCGGAATGGCGCACTCGATGTCGAGGGAAAAGTTCGAACGCACTACACCCCACGTGAACGTGGGTACGATCGGTCACGTCGATCATGGAAAGACGACGCTGACCTCGGCCATCACCTCTGTCTTGAGCCAGACAAACTCCAAGATTCAGGTGCGATCGTTCGACTCGATTGACAACGCTCCGGAGGAGCGCGAGCGCGGCATTACCATTGCCACGGCGCACGTGGAGTACGAGACTGATAACCGACACTACGCGCACGTCGACTGCCCCGGCCACGCCGACTACGTCAAGAACATGATCACCGGTGCGGCGCAGATGGATGGTGCCATCGTGGTGGTCTCGGCGGCGGATGGTCCGATGCCGCAGACGCGTGAGCACATCCTTCTGGCTCGCCAAGTGGGGGTGCCACACATCGTGGTGTTCATGAACAAGGTCGACATGGTTGACGACAAGGAGCTTCTCGACCTGGTCGAACTGGAGGTGCGGGAACTGCTCAACACCTACCAGTTCCCGGGCAACGACATTCCTGTCGTCAAGGGAAGCGCTCTCAACGCCATGAACTGTGCCTGTGCCAAGGCCGACTGCAAGAACTGTGGCCCTATCTATGAGCTCATGGCGGCGGTAGACGAGTACATTCCGGTACCGAAGCGTGCGGTGGACAAGCCGTTCCTGATGCCGATTGAGGACATCTTCAGCATCTCGGGCCGCGGCACGGTGGTCACGGGTCGCGTGGACCAGGGGATCGTGAAGGTGAGCGACGAGATCGAGATCGTGGGTATCCGGGAGACTCAGAAGAAGATTGTCACGGGTGTGGAGATGTTCAAGAAGCTGCTCGATGAGGGTCAGGCGGGGGACAACGTCGGTGTGCTGCTTCGCGGCACGGAGCGCAATGAGGTCGAGCGCGGCCAGGTGCTGGCAAAGCCGGGAACGATCACGCCGCACAAGAAGTTCAAGGGAGAGGCGTACGTTCTGACGAAGGAAGAGGGGGGTCGGCACACACCGTTCTTCGGGGGATACCGGCCGCAGTTCTTTTTCCGCACGACGGACGTGACGGGTGTGGCGCAGTTGCCGGAAGGCACGGAGATGGTGATGCCGGGTGACAACGTGACGCTGAGCATCGAGCTGATCACGCCGGTGGCGATGGACAAGGGATTGAGGTTTGCGATCCGGGAAGGTGGCCGCACGGTGGGAGCCGGC
>JAPUKU010000048.1 GCA_027295505.1 Acidobacteriota bacterium | reverse complement strand
GATCTTCCACCCAAGATACCTGTTGAACAGGTAGATGAGGCGTCGCAGCCCGCGCGGTGCTCCGAATGTCTCGGTGTTGGCCTCCACGTAGGCCGCGCCGCCCGGTCGCGTGAGTCGGTAGATCAGCCCGGCGAAGGGCCGATCTCCACGGCAGTAGTTCCAGCACAGGCGGCAAAAGACCAGATCGAACGGTTCACTCAGAAATTTTCGCGCGTCCTCCAGATAGCCAATGGAGTAATGCAGCTTCACGCCGGCCTCCGCGGCCCGGCGCTGCGTCATCTCCTTGTATCTGCGGCTGACGTCATGCCAGACGACGTGGGCCCCTCTGCGGGCGAACTCGATGCTGTACTGGCCCGGCCCGCCGCCGAGATCGAGAACACGTCGGCCGTGCAGCTTGCCCAGTCGCTCTTCGAATTCATCCACGAGCGACGGCTTGAGATCTCGCCAGGCACGCTCCGCGTAGTTGTCGGCATGGTCGCCGGGCACTGGATCCCAGGCACCGCCGGGGCAGTGCAGGAGCGCATGCAGGAGGTTGATCATCTCGATGTTGTACCCGCGGGCTTCAGACCCGGGGGAAAGGTGGCCAGGGCATTGATGAGGTGGGCGGCATGCCTCACGGGCGGTGGCACAGAGGCCGGCTCGTCAGAAGATAGGGGGTGGGCTTGACGCCTGTCAACCTGAAGGAGCCTGTTCGAGGATCGGCGCGGGCTCCGGGGTTGGCGTCCGGCGCGTCTCCTCGGTTAGAATATGAACATACCGTTCGATTCGGCACCACTTTTCCACGGAGCAGATATCCACGCTCCCGGGGAGGGAGAGAAGAGGCATGGCGCGAATTTTTGACAGCATTGTAGACACTATCGGCAGGACACCTCTTGTGAAGCTCAACCGGATGCAGAAAGGGCTCAAGGGTGAACTGGTCCTGAAGCTCGAGTCGTTCAATCCGATGTCCTCGGTCAAAGACCGCATCGGCTTCTCGATGATCCAGGATGCTCTGGAGAAGGGCACCATTGTGCCAGGCAAAACGACCATGATCGAGCCCACGTCGGGCAACACCGGGATTGCACTGGCCTTCATCTGTGCTGCAAAGGGCATTCCTCTGGTCTTGACGATGCCCGAGACCATGTCGCTGGAGCGGCGGAAGGTGCTGCAGGCCCTCGGCGCCAGGCTCGTGCTGACGGAGGGCGCCAAGGGCATGAATGGTGCCATCGCCCGTGCCAAGGAACTCAAGGACGAGATCAAGGATTCGATGATCATCGGGCAGTTCGAGAACCCCGCCAACCCCAAGATCCACCGCGAGACAACGGCCGTGGAGATCTGGGACGACACCGACGGCCGCGTTGATGTGGTTGTGGCGGGCGTCGGCACGGGAGGTACGATCACGGGCGTGGCCGAAGCCCTGAAGGGCAAGAAAGCTACCTTGCGCGCCGTGGCCGTAGAACCCGAGGCCTCGCCGGTCCTCTCCGGCGGCAAGCCGGGTCCTCACAAGATCCAGGGGATCGGTGCAGGGTTTATCCCCCAGGTGCTCAAGACCGAGTTGCTGGACGAGATTGTTCAGGTCAGCAACGAGGAATCGTTTGCAGTCTCCCGTCGACTCTGCCGCGAAGAGGGAATCATGGTCGGTATCTCCTCAGGTGCAATCGCTGCGGCGGCCATACAGATTGCGAAGCGGCCCGAGATGGAGGGTAAGCTGATCGTTGCTGTTCTCGCGGACCACGGTGAGCGCTATCTGTCGACGCCATTGTTCGATTTTCCGGAGGCAGAAGGCGGGAGCGCAGGCGCAGCCATCTGATCTCGTGAAAGGGCCGGCGTTCAGGCGGGATCCCGCCCGGCGGTGCAGCCAGGGGGCCGGATAATTCCGGGCATGCAGACGCTGGAGAGACCTGGTCGGAAACGGTGGTTGAAGATCATCGTCTTCGAGTTCTGCATCCTGGCGGCCCTGGCATTGCTGTTCGAAGTGGGTGTGAGGATCCTCAAACCCCAGGTGCTCACGCACGATGCTCCCGACCTCTGGCAGCCGGACGAGGCGATTGGCTGGAGCCACCGACCAAACGCCCGGGTGAACATCAACACGGGTGATCGGGATGTGGATATCTGCATTGACCAGGAAGGCGATCGAGTCTCCTGTTTGACGGGCCCTCCTTCTCCCTGCCCTCAGAAAGTGCTCGTGGTCGGGGATTCATATACAGAGGCGGTTGCGATCCCGTTCGAGCAGACGGTCTGGCATCTGCTGGAGCAGGATTCGGACGCTTGCTATGAGGTGGCGGGAGTGGGGGGATACAAGCCCTCCCAGTACCGGAAGCTCGTGTACGATCGCCTGTCTGCTCAGGGCGCGTCAATCGATCTCGTCGTTCTCAATCTGTATGTGGGAAATGACTTCACCGACACAGCGGATGAGATCCCCCCGCCAGGCGAGGTGCAGAGAAGACCCCTCCGTCTGTTTCCGGCGGGCCTCCGGACAGGACATCTCCGGGACTGGTTCTATCCCTACAACCAGTGGCTGGAATCCCGCTCCCATGCCTATGTCGGCCTGCGAGCGGCCATACGCCGGATCCGGTCTCGGGGCACGAATGTCGGCATCTGGGGTTTCCCCAGCGTTCTTCGCCCCTCACGGTTAACCGACGAGGTGCTCGAGCCATCCCTCTCGCAGGTCCGTGCCGTCGTGGAGAGAGCCAGGGAGGCGGGTGTGCCGGTTCTCGTCACGTTGATCCCGTTGCGTCTCCAGGTTCTTGATCCGGACGGATCCGAGACCCGGGAAGCTTTCCCTGCCTACGCGGATGATTTTGACCCTGATCTCAGCACCCAGCGGATCGTCCCCAGACTCGAGGGGATTCCAGGCGTTCATCTGGTCGATCTGCTGCCCGGGTTGCGACTGAAGGCATCACGCAAGCACTGGGGGAACCTGGATGTGCACTTCTCGCCCGTCGGACATGAGCTGTGGTTCGAGTTGGTGAGGAGCGAAGTGCGGGGCCTGCTCCAAAACAAGGACTCGATCCCAGGTGCAGGCACCGGTTCGGCTTTGATGGAAGACAGAGGCGCCGCGCACTAGAGCTGGAGTGTCCATGATGAAATTGCTCGAGGATTTGCGCATGATCCGCCGCAACGATCCCGCGGCGCGCAACACAGTCGAGATACTGCTGTGCTATCCGGGTCTGCACGTACTGTGGTTTCATCGTCTGGCCCACCGGCTCTGGAACTGGAAGATTCCGGTCCTGCCCCGGTTCCTGTCGCACCTGGCCCGCGGGCTCACCGGCATCGAGATTCATCCGGGAGCGAAGCTGGGGAACCGTGTGTTCGTGGATCACGGCATGGGGGTGGTGATTGGTGAGACCGCGGAGGTCGGTGATGACTGCCTTATCTACCAGGGAGTGACGCTTGGTGGCACCAGCCTGAAGCGCGAGAAGCGGCATCCCACGCTGGAGAGCAACGTGGTTGTCGGCTCAGGCGCCAAGGTGCTCGGCAACATCACGATCGGCCACCACTCGCGAATCGGCTCGAGCTCCGTGGTGATCAAGTCGGCACCACCCCACTCGACCATTGTCGGTATCCCTGGACGCATCCTCGAAGAGAAGCCGCACGAAGAAGAACCAGGGGACCGGCTGCAGCATGACCGTCTGCCCGATCCTGTGGCACGGGCCATCACCGCGCTTCACGAGCAGGTACGGGAGCTCGAGCGTCAGGTGAGCGAGCTGCGCCAGACCCCGTCGCGTGTGGCGTTGCCGCCGGGGCTTTCCCGGGGGGACGTCGATCAGGCCTTCAAGGCCATGAGCGAGAGCGCAGCGGAGGCAGCCGCGCGGGCGCCTTCTTTCGATAAGGGCGCCGGCATCTAGTGGATGGCCTCGTCTGAATCCCAGGAGTGATCCGGGCCCTCCTCCTCTTCCCAGCGCTTGAGCGTAGCGCGCGTCAGGCGCCGCTTTCTGATATAGCCCACGACCAGTAGGACGGACATTCCACCCCAGAGAACCAGTGACGAGCTGCCGACCGCGATCCACCGGTAAATGATGTGCACGTTACGTCGCCAGCGCCGCTCTGCGGCGGCAAGCGTCGTGCCGGTCAGGGACTGGTAGGCAGCCTCCAGCGTGGCGCCCTCCCGAACGCCCTTCAGCAAACCGCTGAGTAAAGGGTGTCCGTGCTCCCGTACCAGGTAGCGCACAAAGGAAAAGGCCTCGGCATACGCGGCGTGGGCGCCGTGGGTGTCCCGGGGGAAACTCCGGTCGATGGCGGACATCGGTAGAAGGCGTGCGCCCATGGCGGCGGAGAACAGGTTCCAGCGATCCCCGAAGCGCCACTCGCGTGCCAGGAGCATTGCCGTTCCTTCGTGGAACCAGCGGGGCAGGCGATGCGCATGGGGCGCCGCCCCCTCGAACACCAACAGATGCACCAGCTCGTGCTCCGCCACGGAACCGATGTCCTTATAAGGGTAGTTGCCGGTACGTCGCAGGCGGACGACCACCAGTGAGCGTTCAGGAATCGCCAGACCCTGCAGCCAGGTGGGTACGTCGGCCTGCTCGCCGAAGAATGCCTCTTCCCGGTTCGGGCTGAGAAGAAGAACAGTGATGGCCCCGGGCGCCCCGACGCCGAGCCCGCGTGATATTTCCGGCAGACGCTCCTGCAGACGCGCGTCGAGTTCCTCTATCTGACGTTCACGGGAATCGGTGTACAGGTAGGTGAAGGGAGGGCGTTCGATCTGTAAGAACGCGCTGTCCGCGGCAGCCACCGAGGCGGCGCAGAGCCACGGCACCAGGAGGGCTGCGACCCGGTTGACCCCACCCCGGGTGAATCGATTGAAGGGCACGCGAGGTATGGCAGCGAACATTTGCCGCCAGAGAATCAGTCGCCCAGGCGACGACGGAGAAGTTCGTTGACTTTCTGGGGGTTCGCCTTGCCCTGAGTCTTTTTCATGACCTGGCCCACGAAGAAACCGAATGTTGTCGTCTTTCCGTCCTTGTACTGGGCCAGCGGTCTGGGATTCTCGACGATGACTTCATTGATGATCTTGAGGATCGCCTCTTCGTCCACGATCTGCACGAGACTCTTGTCACGCACGATAGCCGAAGGTTCCTTGCCCGTTTGCACCATTTCCTCGAAGACCGTCTTGGCAATCTTGCCGCTGATCGTCTTATTCTCGATGAGCTTGATCATCGCTCCCAGATGGCCGGCGCTCACGGGCATTTTCTCGAGGTTGCCGTCACCCGCGTTGATTTCGCGCAGGAGTTCTGTCAGGACCCAGTTGGCGGAAATCTTTGGATTGCCGCTGATGCGGACCACCTCTTCGAAATAGTCCGCCAGCAGTCGGTCTTCCGTGAGGACTTCCGCGTCGCCCCGGGGCAGTCCGTAATCATTGATGAAACGATGCTTGCGGGCCGTCGGCAGCTCGGGGAGGTCTTTGCGAACGGCTTTGATCCATTCATTGGAAATCTGCAGCGGCAGCAGATCCGGATCGGGAAAGTAGCGGTAATCCTGAGCCTCTTCCTTGCTGCGCATCGAGCCAGTGCGTCCCTCTGCGGCATCCCAGAGGCGGGTTTCCTGCTTGACGCGTGACCCTTCGTCCAGAATGCGAGTCTGGCGCTCTACCTCATAGGCCAGGGCGCGCTGAACGTTGCGAAACGAGTTCAGGTTCTTGAGTTCCGTCTTGGTGCCGAACTGATCCGATCCTCTGGGGCGGATCGACACGTTGGCGTCGCAGCGCAGCGAACCCTCCTCCATGTTGCCGTCGCATACCTCCAGCGTTCGAAGGATGCTGCGCACCAGCTTCAGGTAGGCAGCCGCCTCGTCAGGCGAGCGCAGATCGGGTTCCGAGACGATCTCAATCAATGGCACGCCTGCCCGGCTAAAATCCACATGGGAACGCCGATCGGAATCGGCAAATCCCTCGTGCACGAGCTTGCCGGCATCCTCTTCGAGGTGCACACGCGTGATGCCGATCCTGCGCTCGGATTTCTCAATCTCGACCTCCAGGTATCCTTCCGTTGCCAGAGGCAGTTCATATTGGGAGATCTGGTAGCCTTTTGGAAGGTCCGGATAAAAGTAGTTCTTGCGTGCGAACACCGAGCGGTTCTGGATGGTGCAGTTCAAGGCTAGCCCGGCGCGCATGGCGAACTCCACAACCCTGCGATTTAGCACGGGCAAGATCCCCGGCATGCCAAGGCACACGGGACAGGTGTTGCGATTGGGAGGATTCCCGAACTGTGTGGTGCAGCCGCAGAAGACCTTGGTCCGGGTGCGGAGCTGGGCGTGCACCTCCAGTCCGATGATGGTTTCGTACTCGCTCATGCAGTCAGTGGGAACGGTCGCGCCCGGAAATTGATGTCGGCGCGAAATGGAATACACATTATAGATCGACACCGGTCAGCGAAGCTGCTGCAGACCGCGTCAGGGTTCGGCGTAGAAGCGCTCGCCCCGCTGTCCGCGCTCGCGCAACGGAGCGCAGGGCGCGTACCGCTCACCGTGGATATCAGCGAGGCGCTCCAGGCGGGCGACCACTTCACGCGGGCCCAGGGCGTCCGCGTATCGCAACAGCCCGCCCCGGAACGGAGGGAATCCAGCACCGTAGATCATGCCGGTGTCCACATCGCTGGGACCGGGCACAATCCCTTCCGCCAGGACGCGGCAGGCCTCATTGACCATCGGCAGGATCAGGCGATCCTGGATCTGTGATGCCTCCGGCCGTCCTTCTCCATCGCTGTCCAGCACCGAATATACGGATTTCGAGAGCCGCCGTCGTCCCTGGCGCGAGTAGGTGTAGAAGCCCGAGCCGGTCTTCTTGCCCAGGCGGTTTCCCTTGACCAGGCGCTGCATCAGGTCCGAGTTCATCTGCAGGTGCGGGAAGGCTTGACCGAGAACCTCGGACACCTTGGCAGCGACATCGATGCCGATCTGATCCAGCAGAGCCGCCGGCCCCATCGGCATGCCGAACCGCTCGAGCGCTGAATCCACCCAGTCGATCGCGGCGCCCTGTTCGAATAATCGCGATCCTTCCATCAGGTAGATGGTCAGGATGCGGTTGACCAGGAAGCCGGGCCGGTCGCGAACCACCAGCGGTATCTTGCCAAGCTTCTTGGTGAGCGCCACCAGCGTGGCCACCGCCTCCGGGCTCGTGAAGCGTCCTCGAATAACCTCCACCAGAGGCATGCGGTGGACCGGGTTGAAGAAATGCCAACCCGCCACGCGCTCGGGGCTGGGAACCGCTTCGGCGATGGCATCGATCGACAGGGACGATGTGTTGGAAGCGATGATGGCGTCGTCTGGAACCTTGGTGGAGACCTCCTCGAGCACGCGCCGCTTGAGACCAAGATCCTCCACCACCGCCTCGACGACCAGGCCGCAATTTCGGAACCCGTCATACGATAGGGTGGCACCTATCCGGTGCAGGCCGTGCCGGGCCTCCTCGAGGCTCAGGCGCTTGCGGCGCACCAGATCCCGATAGACAGAGGAAGCCGCGCCCATACCACGTGCCAGGGCGTCGGGATCAATGTCTCTCATGCGCACGCGGGCGCCGCTCTGGGAAAGAACCTGGGAGATACCTCCGCCCATGGCGCCGGCACCAAGCACGGCCGCGAGACGGATGGCGCGCGGCCGGACGTCACTTTCAGAGATGCCGGGATTGCGCTTGATCGCTTGGTTCAGGAAGAAGAGCCACACCAGATTGCGGCTGGTGTCCGTCACCGCCATCTCGCCGAGCAGATGTGCCTCCAGGCTCAGTCCCCGGTTCAGGCTGCCGCCGGAGGCTCTGAGGGCGCGCAGCGCCGCCATGGGAGCAGGATAATTTCCGCCCGTTTTTTTCTCGGTGAGATGCCGTACCCAGCGGAACCACACGCTGCGCATCGGTGGCAGGGCCAGCAGCCAACGACCGCGCCCGCGGCATGCTGCGCGGCGGGTCTTCACCCGGCGCATCCCACGCTCCGCAACCTGGAGCAGAAGGGTGCGGGCCTGATCCCACACCACCTCCGGTGGGCAGGCCAGATCCACCAGGCCCATCCGTTCCGCACGCCGGCCATCCAGACTGCGCCCGCTCAGGATCAGGTCCGTGGCCCCGGGCAGGCCGATGAGCCGCGGAAGCCTCTGCGTGCCTCCGAAACCGGGGACGATTCCGAGACGGACCTCAGGCAGGCCGAGCATCGTGCGTGGCGACGTGGTGGCCACCCGCAGCCGGCAGGCGAGGGCGAGCTCGAGGCCTCCCCCCAGGCAGGAACCGTTGATCACCGCGACCGTGGGAACGCGCAGCCGTGCCAGGCGTTCAAGGATTCGCTGGCCCTTGGCGGCCAGCTGGTGGCCTTCCTCAGCGGTCTTGATGCGGCGAATCTCTTCGATGTCGGCGCCAGCAATCCAGTTGCCCGGCTTGCCGCTGGTCAGCATGACCCCACGGATTTGCTCATTCCCCTCGAGGCTGGCGAGCACGGAGTCCAGGGCCATGAGGATGTTGCCGGTGAGCTTGTTTACCTTGGAGTCGGGGAGGTTGAACTCGATGGCCGCCACACCGCCGGCATGAATCTGCAATTCAAGTCCCGTGGCCTGTGTCGTCTCTAGCGTTGCCAAAGCTCGTCTCCCGTCAGGCCGCCTCGAACAGCAGGGCTCCACCCTGGCCGCCGCCGACGCACAGTGTCGCCAGGCCGGTTCCGGCCCCGCGCCGTCGCATCTCCTTGAGCAGGGTCAGCACCAGGCGGGTGCCGGACGCCCCCACCGGATGGCCCAGGGCGATGGCACCGCCGTTCGGGTTGGTGCGCTCCAGGTCGAGCTCGCCCAGAGGCACCTGCCGGCCCAGGTGCTCCTGCGCAAATCGCGCGGAGCGGAACGCCACTTCGCTGCCCAGTACCTGTGCTGCGAACGCTTCGTTGAACTCGATGAGGTCGATGTCCTTCATGGTCATGCCGGCCTGCTCGAGTACGCGGTGGGTCGCAAACACCGGCCCCAGGCCCATGCGTTTTGGATCGAGACCGGCGAAGGCCCAGGCGCGCAGGTAGCCCAGGGGCCGGACCCCCAAGGCGCGGGCGACGTCCTCGCGGGCTACCACAACCGCCGCGGCGCCGTCGGTAATCTGTGAGGCGTTTCCTGGAGTGACGCTGCCGAAGCGCCGATCGAAGACCGTGCGCAGGCGGGCCAGCTGCTCCATCGACTGGTTGGCACGCGGACCGATATCCTCGATAACGGCGCGATCGTGCCTGGGGGGTGGGAACACGGGTACGATCTCCTCAGCCAGTCGCCCCGCCTGGATCGCTGCGGCCGCCTTCTGGTGGCTGCGGAGCGCATAGCGGTCCTGATCCTCGCGCGTGATTCCGAGATCCCTCGCCACCACCTCGGCCGTCTGGCCCATGTTGAGCCCGCACAGAGGATCGGTCAGCCCCAGCTCCAGAGCGACGACGGGGCGCAGGTGGGCCGGTCGCAAGGAGGCCAGGGTGGCCAGCTTCTGTCCCAGTGTACGGCTGCGGCGCAGGCGCACGAGGATTTCGCGCAGCGGTTCGCTCGCCTGGAGGTGAACCCTCGACATCGATTCTGTGCCGGCGGCCACCGTGATGCGGTGCGGCCCTACCTGCACCCGCAGCGCCGCCTCCACCACCGACTCCAGACCGGAAGCGCAGTTACGGCTGACCGTGAATGCCGGCTTCGAGATGGGCACCCCGGCCATGACCGCGGCCACGCGCGCCAGGTTGGCTGCGTCGGCGGGCGTGCAGACGTTGCCGACAATCACCTCATCGACATCTCCGGGATCGACCTCAGCTCGAGCCAGGGCCTCCTGGATCGCCACGCGGGCCAGCTCCTGGGCAGGCACCTGGCTGAGCGCCGTGCCCATCTTGCAGAAAGGCGTACGCACGCCTTCCAGGATGGCGGCTCGCGTTCCGTTGCCGTTGACCATGAGTTCATGCCTCGTGTCTGGTTGCTGCCGGGTCACCTGCAGTTTCTTTATACATGAGTTCAATCTGTTCGCGATAGCGCTCCAGAAGCACCCGCCGGCGGATCTTCAGGGTCGGAGTCACCTCTCCGGATTCGGGAGTCCACTCGTTCGCTAGCAGCGTGAAGCGGCGCACCTGTTTGAAACGGGCCCAGCCCGCAAGGAGCTGATCGATTCGATCCTGGTAGAGCTGAAGGATGCGTGGGTGCTCGATGAGGGATTCGCGATCGTGGGCAGTCACACCGAGAGCCTTCGCCTCCTCACGAAGGGCGTTGAAATCGGGCACGATCAACGCGCTGAGGAATTTCCGGTCGTTTCCGATGAGCATGGTTTGGGCAATGATAGGGTTCCTTTCCAGTCGTGTTTCGATGGGCGAAGGAGCGATGTTCTTGCCGCCCGAGGTCACGAGAAGCTCTTTCTTGCGATCGGTGACAGTGAGATATCCATCTGCATCCAGTGCACCAACGTCTCCGGTGGCAAGCCAGCCTTCCACCATGGTCTCGCGGGTCGCCTCGGGACTCCGGAAGTATTCCTTCATGATGCCCGGACCCCGCACCAGAATCTCACCGTCGTCGGCGATGCGAACCTGGGTGCCGGGGATCGGCGGGCCGGCCGTTCCGTTGCGGTTTCGCCCGGGCGGGTTGAGCGTGATGACCGGTGAGGTTTCCGAAAGCCCGTACCCCTGGAGAACCCTCAGGTCGAGAGCCCACAGGGTGTCGGCCACCTCCTTGGCGAGCGCCGCTCCTCCGGAGATGAGCAGGCGCAAATTACCGCCCAGAGCACGATGGATGCGTCGGTAGACCAGCAGGCCCGCCAGTCGGTGCCGCAGCCTCAGGCCGGGCGGAACCGCCCCGGTCTGCTCGCGCCAACTGTTCCACTCGTGACCGGTGCGCAGAGCCCAGTCGAAGAGGCGCCGCGGTAAGGGGCCGAGTCCTCGCCGGCGTGCCTCGATGCGCTCGATGACCTTCTCGTAAAAACGCGGAACCGCGCCCAGCGCGGTGGGGCGGACGCAGGGCAGGAAATCCCCGGCGGTGCGGGGATCACCGACGTAAACGACTCCCGCCCGGCGCAGCCAGTAGCAGTAGTCCAGCATGCGTTCGTAGACATGGCACAGGGGCAAAAACGATAGCGCCACATCGTTGACGCCCAGGTCGATAATTTTCAGGCACGAGAGCACGTTGGACACCAGATTAGAGTGCGTGAGAGCTACTCCCTTCGGTGTGCCCGTCGTGCCGGAGGTATAGATGAGAGTCGCCACGTCATCAGGTCGTGCACGGGTTAGCGCCGCCTCGAAGTTCCGGCGACCCTCCGTTCCACCCGAGCGCTCACCCGCCACCAGCGCTTCGCGCCACGGGATCGTCCGTTCGCCCTGGCAGCCAGGTTCCTCGAACCTGACGACTACCTCCGGCCGTAGATCTCCGCCCGCTGCCTCCAGAAGCCGGGCCTCGAGGTCCGCGTCATCCACCACCGCGAGGCGCGGGCGGCAATTCTCCAGAATGGTACGCACATCGCTGGCGGCCAGCGTTAGGTAGATGGGAACGTCGATGGCGCCGGCTGCCAGCAGGCTGAAGTCGGCCATGGCCCATTCGGGACGGTTGCGGAGCCACAGGAGAGCGCGGTCGCCGGGTCGCACGCCGCAGGACACCCAGAAGTGGAACAGGTGTTCGACGCACGACGCGATCTGAGAGGATGGCACCCACGTCGGCGGCCGGGCCGGATCGGAGGCCAGTCCCGCAGCCCGCGGACGGTCATGCTCCAGCACGCTGTGCCGGAAAATGTCGCACAGCGTCCGCACCGTCATGCGTCGTCGCGCTCTCGATTGATGCCGTACTGTTCGATCTTCTTGTAAAGGTTGCTACGGGGGGTGTCGATGAATCTTGCAGTCCGAGTGATGTTCCAGTTGTTCTCGCGCAGCATGCGTACAAGAAACTCCCGCTCGGCATTTTCCTTGAAGTTCTTGAGCGTCCGGTTGTTCCCGCTTGTCGCGGAAGGCGGGACTCCATCCTCAGCGGATGTCTGCGCCGGCGCCGCAGCGATCGCGGCCGGAACGGGCTGCACATCCTCCGGGCGGATCTCCTCCTGGTCCGTCAGGATCAGCACCCGTTCGACGGAATTCTTGAGCTCTCTTACGTTTCCTTTCCAGGGCAGGTCCTTCAGAATCTCGAGGGTTTCTAGACTAAAGCGTCTCTGGGGGCTGGCGTTCTCATGCATATAGAGCTGTGCAAAATGCTCGACGAGCAGGGGAATGTCCTCTCGCCGCTGGCGCAGCGCTGGGCACGGGATGGGCAGCACGTTGAGGCGGAAATACAGATCCTCGCGGAAACGGCCTTGGGCGATGGCCGCTTCGAGGTTGAAATTGGTTGCCGCGATTACCCGGACGTCGACGTGGATCTGTCGGCCGGCGCCCACCGGCTCAACCTCCCCGTCCTGAAGCACGCGCAACACCTTCGCCCGCACGCGCGGGCTCATGTCGCCGATCTCATCGAGAAAGATCGTTCCGCCGTCGGCGCGCACGAACTTACCCGCCTGCTTCTGGCTGGCACCCGTGAAGGATCCGCGCTCGTGCCCGAACAGCTCGCTCTCGATCAGATCCTCAGGGATAGCGGCGCAATTGACTTTGATGAACGCAGCTGCGGCCCGCAAGCTTGCCCGGTGGATGGCACGCGCCACCAGCTCTTTCCCGGTGCCGCTGTCTCCCGTGATCAGTACGGTCGCCGACGAGGGCGCCGCCCGGGTAATCGCGTCCCGCAACTCACGCATCGGCGGACTTTCACCAACCAGCTGGTAGCGTGCATCGACTTCCTGCACGAGACCCTGGACTCGGCTGCGCAGGTCCCGATGCTGGAGAGCATTTCGAAGAGTCAGGAGCACACGCTCCCTCTCCAGCGGCTTCTCGAGAAAATCGAACGCCCCGAGCTTAATCGCCTCGACGGCGGTGCTCACCGTCCCGTGCCCGGAGATCATGATGATGGGGGAGGGAAACTGGCGCTGGCGGAGCTCCTGCAGGACACCCATACCGTCCATGCGGGGCATCTTGATGTCGAGGAGCACGAGATCCGGCTCCTCGCTGAGGGCGGTCTCCAGGCCTGAAGGGCCGTCGGCGGCCTCGAGTGTGTGCAGGCCCTCGTACTCGAGGATCATGCGCAGTGAGGAGCGAATGGCCTCCTCGTCATCGATGACGAGAACCGAGCGCTTCATGTCCCGCAATGCCCTACAGGGGGCGGCAGGCAGCGCCCAGGGGAGGCGCCACGACTCGCTTCACTCCTTCGGGATCCTCAGTGTCACGAAGCGGCGTCCGCCGCTGCGCGGTGTCTCCACGTAAAGCGCGATGATATCTCCGGGCTCGGCTCTACTGATCTGGGCGCGGTATTGGGAGGCGTCGGTGATCCGGGTGCGGTTGACCTCCGTGATGATGTCGCCCTCGCGGATTCCCTGCTCGAAGGAAGGTCCGATCTGAGAGACACGCGTGACCAGTGCGCCCTCCATGCCGGAGGGGATGTCGTAGTAGCGCCGGCTCTCGGCTGAGAGATCTTCGACGACCATTCCCAGGGCCTTGTCGAGCGGTGCACCTTCCTGGGGATCTGACCTTGGGCCCCGCGGGCGGCCCTGGGCCGCGTTCAGGCCCTCTTTGCGGTCTGCCAGCATCGCGGTGAGCTGCATCTCCTTACCTTCCCGGATCAACTGCAGGCGGACCTTCGAATCTGGCGCCTTGGAGGAGATTGTCCGGATGAGTTCATCGCTCGTGGCCACGCGCCTACCGTCGACCGAGGTGATGACGTCCCCCTTTCGCAATCCTGCCTTCTCGGCCGGAAAGCCCGGGGTCACTGCCTCCACGAAGGCCCCCTCGCGCGATTTCAGCCCGAAGTATTCCTGCTTCTCGGGTGAGACCTCGGAAATGCTGATTCCCAGAAAGCCGCGCGCCACACGGCCCGAAGTCATGAGCTGCTTCATGACCTCCTGTGCCATGTTGATCGGCACCGCGAAACCGATGCCCTGTCCGAAACGGCTGATGGCCGAGTTGATGCCGATTACCTCACCTCGTGTGTTCAGGAGCGGGCCGCCCGAGTTCCCGAAATTGATTGCCGCATCGGTCTGGATGAAATTGTCGAGAGCGAAATCTCGGGAGAGCTCAGGCAGCTTGCGAGCCTTGGCGCTCACCACGCCCACTGTGACCGTGTGCTCATAGGCCAGGGGGTTTCCAATCGCCAGAACCCACTCGCCGACGCGAACCACCGAGCTGTCACCGAACGGCACCGTCGGCAGGGGTTTCCCGGCATCGACCTTCAGAAGTGCCAGATCTGTGGGGGGATCTGTGCCCACTACCTCGGCCGGAAGCTCGGTCTTGTCGGCGAAGCGCACGAGGATGCGGTCGGCATCTTCAATGACGTGGTAGTTGGTCAGGATAAACCCGTCATCGCTCACCACGAAGCCCGATCCGCCGCTGTCCTCCCGGCGCTCCTCCCCTTCATTGAACCGCCGTCGCTCGCGCTCGGGGCCGAAGAAGAACTCAAACGGATCGTGGAACGGCTGGTTTCGTCGGTCCTGCTTCTGCCGCTCGGGGGAAATGATTTCGGTCGAAGTGATGCTCACCACCGCGGGCTTGATACGCTCGACGATGTCGGCAAAGTTTGGCAGGGCCAGGCCCGGTGCCTGGATGTCCCTTGCCTGGGCTGCGGCACCGGAGGAAATCAGGGGCAGAATGAAAGCTGCCAGCAGCAGGCAGCGTAGCACCCGGTTGGCTGGACGGCGGAGTTGGCGTGGAAGATTCAGCATAGTAATCTCTCTCATGTCCTTTTTATCGTGAACTTTGACCTTTAAAAGAGAATAGTCCACACTCCGGAGAGCGTCAAGGGCGCTCAACTTTCTCCCAGCATCTTGCGGAAATCCCGTTCGGAAAGAAGCGTCACGCCTATGACCTGGGCCTTCTTGACCTTGGAACCGGGGGCCGAACCGGCCAGCACGTAGTGGGTCTTGCGGCTGACCGAACCGCTCACCCTGCCGCCGTGGGTTCGGATGAGCTCCGCAGCCTCGTCCCGGGTGAAACCGTCCAGGGTGCCGGTGAGCACGAATGTCTTGCCGGCGAAGGGTCCTGAGGCGGGCGGAGCCCCGGCCTGCGGCTCGGTGAAGTTCAAGCCGGCGGAGCGCAGGCGTTCGATGAGCTTCAGGTTCGAGTTCTGGGCGAAAAAAGCCCGCACCGATGCGGCCACGCGTGGACCCACATCTTCCACTCCCTCCAGGTCTTGTTGTGTGGCCTCCTGCAGCCGATCCAGCGTGCCGAACCTGCGCCCGATCTGCTGCGCCGTACGTTCACCCACGAAACGAATTCCGAGCCCGAATAGCAGGCGGTGCAGAGGGAGCCGGCGACTCTTGTCAATCTGGCGCAACAGGTTGTCGGCCGACTTTTGCCCCATCCGATCCAGGCGGGAGAGCCCGTCTCGGTTCAGCCCGTAAAGATCGGCGAAATCCCTGACCCGTCTCTTCTGCATGAGCTGATCCACAAGGGCCTCACCGAGCCCCTCGATGTCGAGTGCACGGCGGGAGGCGAAGTGCAGCACCGACTCCCGCAGCTTGGCCGGGCAGGAGGCTCCCGTGCAGCGAGACACGACCTCGTCTTCCGCCCGGAAGATGTCACTTCCGCAGACCGGGCACTGCTCCGGCATCCGGAACGGTGCGGTGCCGCGCGGGCGCTCTTTCTCCAGCACCCGCACGACCTTCGGGATCACCTCACCGCCTTTCTCGATGATCACCGCGTCGCCCACCCGCACGTCCTTACGCCGGACTTCCTCCTCGTTGTGCAGGGTGGCGCGGGAGATGGTGGTTCCGCCGAGGCCGACCGGCTCCAGCTCGGCCACGGGCGTCAGGGCGCCGGTGCGTCCGACCTGTACCCGGATGTCACGCACACGCGTCTCGACCTGCTCGGATGGAAACTTGTAGGCCATGGCCCAACGAGGCGATTTGGCGGTGGCGCCGGCTTTTTCCTGAAGCTCCAGGTCGTCGAGCTTGAGGACCACTCCGTCGATCTCGTAATCGAGCTCGTTGCGGCGCCGTTGCCATTCGCGGCAAAACTCGAGCGCTTTCTCCAGAGAGGCACAGCGACCACCATGCGGGTTGACCGGGAATCCCCAGTTGCGCAGACGTTCGAGAATCCTGGAGTGGCGCTCGAAGCCCGCGCCTCGCGCTCCCACGGCCTGGTAGATGAACCCATCGAGCCGGCGATCCGCTGTCTGCCGCGGATCGATCAGGCGGATCGATCCGGCAGCGGCGTTGCGGGGATTGGCGAAGGGGGGCAGTCCCGCTTCCTGGCGTTGCTCGTTGAGGCGGCGGAACTCGGAGAGAGGGAAAAAGACCTCGCCGCGAACCTCGAGCCTCTCGGGAGCGTGTTTGATGCTCTGTGGGATCGATTGCACAGTGCGGATGTTGGATGTCACGTCCTCTCCCGTCCGGCCGTCTCCCCGCGTGAGGCCCTGCCGTAGCTCTCCCTTCTCGTAGATCAGCGAGATGCTCAGCCCGTCGATCTTGAGCTCGGTAGCGTAGGTCAGAGGCTCTTCCCCGGAGATCTCCAGAACCCGGTAGAGGCGGGCCTGCCACTCACGCGCCTCGTCCTCGCTGTAGGCGTTCTCCAGGCTCAGCATCGGCACGCCATGGCGCACCGCGGTGAGGCCCGCGGCCGGCGCACCCCCCACGGTTGTCTTGGGCGAATCGGGGGTTGCCAGCGAGGGGTGGCGATCCTCCAGGCCGCGCAGCTCCCGCTCCAGGGCATCGTAGTCAGCGTCGGTAATCTCGGGGGCGTTTTCGACGTAATAAAGGCGGCGGTGACGCTCGATCTCTTTCCGGAGGCGCGCGGCTCTCCGCCGTGCGGCCACAGGGGGAGTTGTCTCGGATGATCGGGTCTTGGCGGACATCGGTGGCCACCGGCAGACGACCGGCCGGAGGTGGGTCCTTTTACAGGTCCGTTGCCGAGGAGGAGTCATTCTAACCCGCCTTGACATCCGCCAGGCAGGCAGAAAAAATGAGGCTCTGAGCATGTTCAGATATCTCGTACTTCTCGCCATCCTGCTGGTCTGGCCAGCGGCCTGGGCAAACCCTGCGGCCCCCACGGATGACACGCCCGCCGCCATAAGGTCCCGCCTCAGCCTGCCGGAATCCATTTACGCTGGCCGCCGTCTGCGGCTGGCCGACCAGCTCGGCGACCAGCTCGAGGCTGGGGAGCGTGGATGGTTCCTGCTCCTGGGAACGGGGAATGAGGCCTATCTCGATGAGCCACAACAGAACCCGGACTTTCTCTACCTCACCGGCGTCGATGTCGGCGGTGCTGCCATGGCCCTCAGCATCGGCTCTGGAGAGCGCTCGGAAGTCCTGTTCCTGAACGAGCCGACCGCACACGATCGGATCTTTGACAGCCCGGTGCTCGTGCCGGGCCGCTTCGACTGGGAGGCGGGCCAGGACGATCTGGAAAGACAGTCGGCGCGGCAGACGACGGGGTTCGAGACGATCGAAACTATGCACCGCCTCGATGGTTGGCTAAAGGGCGCGCTCGTGGGGGCCGACGCTCTCTTCGTGGCGGCCAGGCCGGTATCACTGGAGACTCCGCTGACTCCGAATCTCGATCTCGTAGCGCGCCTGCGCGATCGCTACCCTGCCCTGCGCACCCTGGATGCCCGGCAGGAGCTGGACAGGTTGCGCCTGGTCAAGGACGAGGAGGAGATCGAGCGTGTCGAACAGGCGGTGAAGGCTACCCTGGCCGGTTTCCGGCGTGTGGCAGGGCTCATACGCCCGGGTCCGCTGGAGCGGGACATTCAGGCGGAGATGGAGGCGGCCTTCCTCAGGGAGGGAGCACAGGCACTTGCCTTTCCGACCATCGTTGCATCCGGCCCGCGCTCAACCGTCCTCCACTACATGCGCAACGAGGCCAGGCTGGAAGCGGGAGCGCTGGTGGTGATTGATGCGGGTGCCAAAAAAGACGGTTACGCAGCCGACGTGACGCGCACCTTTCCGGTGTCGGGCAAGTTCACCCGGGAGCAGCGAAAGATCTACGACACTGTCATCAAGGCCCAGGAAGCGGGTCTGCGCGCCGCGCGACCGGGAGCGACGCTGGAATCGATCGACGAGAAGGTTCGCGCCGCGCTCGAGGATGCCGGCTACGGGGAGGGGATTCGCCACCGTTGCTGCCACTACGTGGGGCTCGAGGTGCACGATGTGGGCGCCAGAACCGTGCCGCTCGCGGAGGGCATGGTGTTCACGATTGAGCCGGGGCTCTATTTTCCGGAAACCGGCAACGGTATCCGCGTGGAGGACACCGTGGTGATGGGCCGGGACGGTGTGCGAAGCCTGAGCGGTGATTTGCCCCGGACCGCGGAGGATGTGGAGCGCTTCCTCTCCCGCGCTAGAGAGTGATCGTTCCTTCGAGGTAGCAAACGGCCCGACCTCCGACCTGCACCCGCTCTCCCTTCAGCTCACAGAACAGCTCTCCGCCCCGTCGCGAAACCTGCAGTGCCTGCAGGCGTGTGCGTCCGATCTGCTCCGCCCAGTAGGGAACCAGGGTGCAGTGAGCGGAGCCTGTCACCGGGTCTTCCGGGATGCCGAACGCCGGCGCAAAGTAGCGCGAAACGAAATCGACCTTCTCGGCCCGTGCGGTGACGATGACGCCCATGTCGGCCAGACGGCCCAGGGCGGCCAGGTCGGGCTGCAGGGTGCGCACCTCCTCTTCCGATCCGTACACCGCCAGATAATTTCCACCGTTCTCCGAGGGCGGGGTGGTCCACAACTCTGCCGGGGGCTTTCCGAGATGTTGCGGGAGGTCGGCTGGAATATCGCCGCGCACGGGAGCAATCCGTGGCAGGTCCAGCACCAGCAGGTCGCTCGTGCGGCGCACGGAGAGGGGGCCGCTCCGGGTCTCGAACTTCAGGACGTCGAGGTTGGCCCCCAGGTGATTCCAGATGACGAAGGCGGAGGCTAGGGTGGCGTGCCCGCAGAGATCGACCTCCGTGGTCGGAGTGAACCAGCGCAGCTCGTAAGCGGCCTCCCGCTCGACGAAGAACGCCGTCTCCGGGAGGTTGTTCTCGGTGGCGATCGCCTGCAGACGATCCGCGGGAAGCCACTGTCCCAGGGGGCAGACGGCGGCGGGGTTTCCGGAGAACACCTCTCCGGTGAAGGCATCGATCTGGTAGATGGGGAGCTTCATGGGTTTTGGTTCTCCAGAGGGGCAATGGATCATACACCGGAGACGGTGGGCCCCGCCTGCGGACGGGCAATGCAGTGTGTTGCGGTAGGGGGAGGATCAGACGATCTTGCGAACCATGCCGGTGGCGAGGAAGGCCCACATGAGCCGGCAGATCTCGAAATCTTTGAGGGCCGAGCTGGCGCAAATCTGTTTGAGGGACGACGGCTCATCACACACGGAGAGGAGGCTCCACTGCTCGAGTGAGAGGTTCATATCCTGGGTCAGCTCGCTGAGGTTGGGGCTGGTCTGGTAGCACGTCTCAAGGCCGCCGAGAGCTTCCTGGATCCGGTACCAGGACTGGATGCGGTTGATCCCCTCGAGCACCAGGTTCCGGATGCTCATTTGCAACGTGACGATCTCTTTGGTCGGCAGATCTCCCATGACGAACTTGTAGCAGCCGTCGGTCCACTGGAAGAGGCTGAGAATGATCTCCTTGACCTGTTCGGTGATCCCCGAGACTAGATCGACGGGACGTATCCAGCCTTCCTCAACGAGGATGGTGCCGAGCCGCTTGCGCTCCGAAAGGGAGCGGTCGATCCCGGTGACCAGGTGCTCCATGGAGAGGATACCCCGCCGCAAGAAGAGCTGGCCGAGCCGATCCTCACGATCGTTGGAGGTGGCGAAGATTGCCTCGCCGTCCTGGATGTAGATCGTCTTGCAGGTTTGCTTCATGGCGACGGTCAGCTGTTCCACCGTGAGCACTCCGGTCTCCCGGCTCTGGCACACGCTGAAGAGCAACGAGGGAAGGGTGTAGGAGTGAAGCTCCCCCTCGAGATCCAGGCTCATGGCGCTTTTGGGGCTGGAGTCCATGGCTAGCCTCTCCTCCCGCCCGGCCGTTCCGGTTCCGAAAAGGGGGCCCGAGGCGGAGAAGTCTATCCAAACTTAAGGGGCAGAATGAGTTGGGTCAAATCGAGAAAGAGAGGGGGCAGGGGTCAGGCGCAATTGAGGTCAATCTAAGGCCCTTTCGAGGATCATCAGCCCCGATCCTCCAGAAACGAGCCCCAGGCACGGCACTGGGGGCAGCGCCAGAGCAGCTCGGAGGCGCGGTAGCGGCACTGGGTGCAGACATGCGGATCGTCTCCTGCCCCGGGGCCGGCTGTCGCCTTCAGGAAGTCACGCAGGGCCACCGGCGGCAGCGTCGAAGGGGGGGCGGCTGCCCGCCAGTACTCGCGATGGGCCGCAAGGGAACGGGGCACTGCCTCGAGCGCCCCGAGGCTCCAACGGGCTGCCTCCTCGGGGAGCCCGCGGCGCACCGCCGCCTCAGCGAGGTACAGCCTGGACCGCCAGTGGGCGGGATCCGCCTCCGCCAGGCGACGGCACACCTCCTCCAGCTTCCCCGCCCGGCCCAGCGCCGAGTAGGCACCCTCGAGGCGCTCGAAAACAAGGTGAGCGTGGCGCGGCTGGCAATCGAGCAGACGCTCCCAGTAGATCACCGCCCGATCGGGCCGGCTGGCTTCGTAGTGCAGGTCGCCCAGTCGCACGTAGGCGGGAATCACCCGCTCATGAACCTTCAGGGCTCTGGAGAGACGCCTTGCGGCGCGACCTGTCTGGCCCCGTTCGTGATGCTCGCAACCAATCCGGTAGTGCAGGAACCCGCAGGTGAGACCACTGCGTCCCGGGCAAATCTTCAGCAGGCGTTCCTCGAGCTGCAGGGCTGCCTGCCATTCACCGGCGGTCTCGTGCAGGCGGGCCAGGAGATCGAGCGCCGTGGGCTCGCGCGCGTCGATTTCCAGCGCCTGCTCCGCGTGATGGCGGGCCTGCTTCAGGAGGCCGGCAGTGCGGTAATCGAGCGCCAGAGCCACCCGAGCACCCACGCGGCTGTGGCGATCAGCGTCGGGCCGCAGCAACAGCATGCGGTGCAGTCGAATGGCACGATCGTACTGGCCCTTGAGACGCAGGAGGTGTCCTAGAACCAGTGTGAGCGCGGCGTCATCCGTGCGCAGGCGGAGCGCTGCCGTGAGGTCTCGGATCGCCTCGTCACGCCGGCCGCAGGCGGAATGAACGAGGGCGGATTGACTCAGGCGCTGGAAGGTCTTACCGGCGGCGGGTCGTTCCTCCGGCGTTTCGCGGGGTTCAAAGCTTTGGCCCCAGCTGCTTGCGAGGCGTTCCAGCCATCGCGTCGGCATGGCTCAGGCTGTTGGGATGCGGGGTTCGTCCCCTTCATCCCCGGGCGCGGCCTGCGTCGGCTCATCCTCGGCCTCCGGTGCCCCGGAGCCGAGGGCCAGGCCGCGCAGCGAATCGAGCTCAGTTTCAAGTTTCTTGACTTGGCGCGACAGCTTCAGGTTGCGCACGTTCAACTTCACGCCCTCGATCAGCGCGACCAGCCCGGTCGCGGCCACTCCCAGGAGCACCGCGAGCCCGGTGACGACATAGACCGGGAGCGGCGGTGATACATACGGCCAGAAGGTAACCGTGATTTCCTGGTCCAGGTTCTGGACGCAGAACAGCAGCGCGACGAAAAACAGGCTCGTGATGATGAGAACGACGAGAACTTTCATCTGAGAAAGGGCTCCATGAACTTGTCTTGCAGTCCCCGGGCTTTGATGACGGTGTCCAGCACCTCGCGCACCATGCCCCTGCCTCCGGGCTGCCGCGTTACCCAGTGGACGCGCTTGAGAACCTCGGGGTGAGCATCAGCGGGCGCGACCGCTAGGCCCGCTTGGAGAAGCACGGGTAGATCCACGATGTCGTCACCGATGAAGCACAGCTCCTCAAAGGCGATCTTCTTGCGGCGGAGAATGGTGCGCACTCGCTTCAGCTTGTCCCAGACCTTCTGGTGGATCTCGCGCAGCCCCAGCTCTCTTGCCCGGCGGCGTACCGCCTCCGAGCGCCGGCCGGTGACGATGCCCACCTCCAGGCCCAGGTTCTGCGCTACCCGCATGCCGATCCCGTCTTTCGAGTCGAAGGACTTGGCTTCCCCGTTGCCGCCGAGAAGCATGATGCTGCCGTCGGTCATGACACCGTCGCAGTCCATCAGCACCATGCGGACGTGCCGCGCCCGGCGGCGTACCTCGGCGGGAGCTGTGCCAGTCCGGCGGCGGGAGGGGCGGCCGCGGGGGGCGGCACTGTGTTTGCGGGCGCTCATGATCGGGTAGGGTGCGTTAAATCAGCTGTGTCCGCCAGAGATCATGCAGGTGGACGACACCTTCAACGCGGCGGTCGCCGTCGAGCACCAGCACGGCGGTGATCTTGCGTTGCTCCATGAGGCTCAGCGCGTGGGAGGCCAGCTCCTTACGGTCAATGGTCACCGGATTGCGGTGCATGATCTCACCGGCTGTACGCTCGAGCGGGTGGGCATCGCGCTCGAGCAAACGCCTGAGGTCGCCGTCAGAGATGATTCCGGCCAACCGCATCTGGTCGTCCACGACGCTGGTGATTCCCAGGCTCTTGCGGCTCATCTCGTAGATCACGTCCTTGAGAGCGGTGCCGGTCTGCACACGGGGAACCTGTTCTCCCGTGTGCATTACCTGTTCGACGGTCAGCAGGCGCTTACCGAGCCGGCCACCGGGGTGCAGGCGGGCGAAATCACTCGCCTGGAACCCGCGTTTTTCGAGAGCCGCAATGGCTAGCGCATCTCCCATGGCGAGGGCCGCTGTGGTGCTGGCGGTCGGGACCAGGCCCATAGGTCCGGCATCTTCACGGATGCCCACGTGAAGCATGACGGCGCTGTGCCGGGCCAGCGTGGACTCAGGGTTCCCGGTGAGGGCGATGATCGGCACGTCCAGCCGGCGCAGGGTCTCCAGGAGTTTCAGCACTTCCGGTGTTTCACCGCTGTGTGACACGGCGACCAGCACATCGCCCGAAACCACCATGCCCAGATCTCCGTGGATGGCCTCCGCAGGGTGAAGGAAATGGGAAGGGGTGCCAGTCGAGGCGAACGTGGCGGCGATCTTCTGACAAATGATGCCGGATTTTCCCATTCCGGTCAGCATGACCCGCCCGCGGCAGCGGGTGATCATGTCGATAGCCTGCTCGAAAGAGGCGCCGAGCCTCGGCAGCAGATCGCGGATTGCCTCTGCTTCCATTTCGAGGATGCGCCGTGCGATGTCCAGGCTCACGAGGACTCCCGGATGGCAGCGTCCACGGCACGCACCTTCTTCAGGAGCGAACCCAGACAATCGAGTGGCAGTGCCGAGGAGGCATCGGAAAGAGCTCGGGAGGGATCGTCATGAACCTCTAAAAATAGGGCGTCAATTCCGACCGCGGTTGCGGCTCGCGCCAGCGGTTCGATGAACTCAGGTTGGCCGCCCGAACGCTCGCCCTGGCCGCCGGGAAGCTGCACCGAATGGGTGGCGTCGAACACGATCGGAACCCCGAATGAGCGCAGGATCGGCAGAGAGCGCAGGTCGACCACGAGGTTGTTGTAACCGAACGAGGTGCCACGCTCGGTCAGGAGCAGACGGGAAGTGCCGGCGGAGCGTACCTTTTCGATAATGGGTGCAGCATCGCCCGGAGCAAGAAACTGCCCCTTCTTGATGTTGAGCGTGCGGCCCGTGGCTGCGGCTGCGAGCAGCAGGTCGGTCTGACGGCACAGAAAGGCGGGGATCTGAATCACGTCCAGAACCTCGGCGGCAGGCGCAGCCTGGGCCGGCTCGTGGATATCGGACAGCACGGGTAGACCGGTCTCGCGCCGCACCCGCGCCAGAATCTCCAGTCCCTTGTCGAGACCCGGTCCGCGGTACGAGCGCACGGAAGTCCGGTTGGCCTTGTCGAAGGATGCCTTGAAGACGAGCGGGAAGCCATGTTCATCGGCGGTCGATTTAATCTTTTCGCTGAGAGCCAAGCAGTGTGCCTCGCTCTCGATGACACATGGGCCGGCGATGAGGAGGAGAGGTTTTCCGCCTCCGACGCTCAGTGAATCAGTGATCGGGACCGGAGCGTTCATGGAAACGCGCCTGCTTTCTCAGGCCTCTCTCCTCCGGCGCCGCCCCAGGCAGGCGGCCACGAAGCTCTTGAAGAGTGGATGGGGTTGCAGGGGCTTGGAGTTGAATTCCGGGTGGAACTGGCAGGCCAGAAACCAGGGATGATCGGGAAGCTCGATGATCTCTACGAACTTGCGGTCCGGGGATGTTCCGGAGATCCGCAATCCTCGGCGCGTGAGCTCCTCTACGAAGGCGGGATTGATCTCGTAACGGTGTCTGTGCCGCTCGCGGATTTCACGCCGTCCAAAGCATTGCTGCGCGAGGGAACCTTCAGCCAGCACACAGGGGTAGCCGCCGAGGCGCATGGTGCCCCCCATCTCCTCGACTCCGAGCAGATCGCGCAGCTTGAAGACCACCGGATTGGGGGACTCCGGATTGAACTCGGTGCTGTTGGCCTGTTCGAGGCCGCACACCTCGCGGGCGTACTCGATGACCGCGCACTGCATCCCCAGACAGATGCCGAAGAACGGGATCTTCTTCTCATAGGCATGCCGGATGGCGCTGACCATTCCCTCGGCGCCCCGCAGGCCGAAGCCGCCCGGCACTAGAATGCCGTCGACCTCGTCGAGCTTTGCCGTGAGTTCACCGTTCTGGAGATCGGTGGCCTCGATCCAGCGTTGCTCGACGGCAGCATGGTTCGAAACTCCCCCGTGCACGAGCGCTTCGTTGAGGCTCTTGTAGCAGTCTTCGTAGTGTGTGTACTTACCCACCATGCCGATGACCACTCGGTCCCGGGGATTGCGCAGAATCTCCACAACCTCTTCCCAGTCGCGCATGTTCTTGTCGCGATAGGGAAGGTCAAGCAGCTTCAGGATCACCGCGTCGAGGCCTTCCTTCGCAAACGCCAGCGGCACCTCGTAGATCGACTCGACATCTTGCGCCGTAATGACCGCTTCAGTCGGGACGTTGCAAAAGAGAGCTATCTTGTTCTTGAGATCATCGGGCAGGGGGCGATCGGTACGGCACATGAGAACATCCGGTTGAATGCCGATGGCCGTGAGCCCACGCACCGAGTGTTGCGTGGGCTTGGTCTTGAGCTCGCGAGATGTGCGAATGTATGGCACCAGGGTGAGGTGGATGAAAATTGCATTGCGCGGGCCGACATCCTGCCGGAACTGGCGAATCGCCTCGAGAAAGGGAAGGGATTCGATGTCGCCCACGGTGCCGCCAATCTCGACGATCTGGACGTCAACCCCGGAGGATACGGTGCGGATCGCCTCCTTGATTTCATCAGTGACATGCGGGATTACCTGCACCGTGGCACCCAGATAGTCGCCGCGGCGTTCCTTGGAAATCACGTTGTGGTAGATCTTGCCGGTCGTGAAGTTGTGATTCTTTGTAGTGACCGTGCTGGTGAAGCGCTCGTAATGTCCGAGGTCGAGGTCGGTCTCGGTGCCGTCATCGGTCACGAACACCTCGCCATGCTGGTAGGGGCTCATGGTTCCCGGGTCGACGTTGAGGTAAGGATCGAACTTCTGCAGCGTGACCCGGAACCCGCGGGCCTCCAGGAGGCGGCCAATCGAGGCGGCGGCCAGCCCCTTGCCCAGGGACGACAGCACCCCGCCGGTTATGAAGATGTATTTGGTCGGGTTGGTTTTTGCCAGCGGCATCAGTGGGTTTGCGACTCAGATGTCATCAAGCGCCGGACTTTTTCCAGATCCGCAGGGGTGTCCACACCTATGGACCGCCCCGGGGACAGAAGGGTACGCACGCGGGCGCCCGCATGCAACCAGCGCAGCTGTTCGAGCGCTTCGGTCCTCTCGGATTCGCACTCCGGCAGGGCCACGAATTTCAGCAGATTCTCCCGCCTGAAAGCGTACAGTCCAATATGCTTGAGATAGCGTGTCTGTCCTTTTTCGCGCCGGAGCAGGACGGCGCGGACTCTGGATTCCAGGTCTCCCTCGCCGCGCAGGTAGGGGACAGGGCTGCGTGAAAAGTACAGGGCGTCACCCTGCCCATCCAGCACCACCTTGACGATGTTCGGGTCGAACACCTCTTCCGGTTCGTCGATCACCTCTGCAAGGGTGCAAACGGCCAGATCGGGTTCCTGGCGCAACGCAGCGACGCTGCGGTCGATTCCATCCGGGTCGATCAGCGGTTCGTCCCCCTGTATTACCACGACTATGGGTTCCTTCCGGGTCTTTACCACCTCGGCGACACGCTCGGTGCCGCTTCGGTGTCCTGCCGAGGTCATGCACACCTCGATGCCGATCGCTTCGACGGCGCGGAAGATGCGCTCGTCGTCCGTGGCAACGAGGACCCTTTCGAGCACCTGCGCCTGCCGGGCCCGCTCACACACACGCTCGATCATCGGCTTGCCGCCGAGATCTGCCAGTGCTTTGCCTGGGAAGCGTGTAGAAGCGAACCGGACCGGGATGACGCCGATCGCCGGGAGCTTCAATGGGTTGCAGCCCTCGCGGGTGATTTATGAATGTTAACCTACCCACTCTTCGGAAGTCAAAACGGCGGCGAATCGTATAAGCAATCAGGCAGAGCCGCGCTCTCTGCCAGAACGACCACGCAGGCGCTCGAGGCGGCGGGCGACCCCCGGGTCGAGGATGTCGGCTGGCGAGAGAGAAGGATCCTGCCCGTCGCCGTCGAGGCTTGGGGCCACATCTCCTCTGGCGGGTATGGCTTGTGGCGTAGAAACAGGTTTGTTGGCGGGGCTCGAGATCGAGGTCTTGACAGGATCCGGCGCTGCCTGCCGGGTGCGCCCGCGGGAAGGCTCGCCGCCAATCCACACTCCCGCCAGGAATGAGATGCCGTACCGGCGAATGGTTGCCGCCGAGATTCGAAGCTCCCGGGCCAGAGTGCGGCCCGCACGCACCACGATCAGCACACCCGCGCAGGCAACTACCAGCCGCTCGGGTGTGGCGGAAGAGTTGATGTCTCCGGCGTCGATCACCAGATGGTCGAACCGCGTTGGCTGCAGCAGCCGATCCCGCAGGTGGCGCAGGGACGCTGCGTCCAGCAACTCGTGACCCCCGCCGTTGACATCCCCTGCCGGAAGGATGAACAGGCCAGGGCGGTCCGTTGCTCTGACGGTTTCCTCCAGCCGAACCCTGCCCGCCAGAGCGTCGATCAGTCCTGGGCCCGGTGCCACCCCGAATATCCGGTGTATCCTCGGCCGCCTCAGGTGGGCATCGATGAGGAGGACGCGAGCTCCGCGCTGTGCCAGCGACAGAGCCAGGTGGCTGGCGACGAAGCTTTTCCCTTCGCCACGGCGGCACGCGGTCACCAGGAGCACGCGGGCGGCATCGCCCCCCTGCGCCAGCAGTACGCCCGTGCGCAGATCACGAAAGCCGCGCGCGGCCTCGGCGAGCGGAGTGATCGGACCTTCGGTGCCGATAGCGGGTGCGCTCTCGAGGCGAAGCGGACCGGCCGGGGCGCCGCCCGGTATCTCGGCCAATGAAGCCAGAAACGGAGCGCCGAGGATCGTTTCGGCCGCCGCCAGGGAGTTCAGGGGTGGATCCAGGCGCCAGAGGACACGCTGGGTGATTAGCGCCAGGAACAGTCCGGCCAGCGCCCCGAGGACGAACCGGGCGGATGCGGACATGCCGTGTCGTTCGGGCGGTAGAGACGCCGGCAGAACGATCCGCACGTGGGCCGAGGACTCAGGATTCGAGGATTGTTCGATCCGGGCCAGGAGGCTGGCACGCTCCCGCTGTTTTTCTTCGAGGCGGCTCTCGCGTGCGGCCTGCTGCTTCTCGAGCCTGTCCAGCTGCTGGATCTCCTGGTGCTGACGCTTCAGCAGATGATCCTGTTCGCGCTCGTGGGCCAGCGCCTGCCGGTAGTCTGCCTCCGCTTCACGCAGTGTTCCCTCGGCAAGGTCGGCGGCCACGGCTTCCATGCGCTCGTCCACCGCGGCGATCTGCCCCTTGAGCTCCACGATCGCCGGCCAGCGGGGTCCAAAACGGACGGAGAGCTCCTCGTAGCGATTTTCCAGATGGTTGCGTTCGGCGGCCAGTGCTTGCAGAAGGGGCGAATCGAGCGAGTCGAGGAACAGGGGCGAAGTGCTCCGGGCCAGCGCCTTCCATCGGGATTCGAGATCGAGCCTCGCAGTCCGGGCGCTCGCATAGAGTTCGCTCAGAGCGGTGCTGGCCTGCCGGGCCGCGGCGCGGCGCTGGCGCAATAGGGACAGGTCTTCGTCCTTGCCGCGCAGGCTCAGAATTCCAGACTCCAGCTCCTTGAGCCGGGCGCGCACTTCAGGCGCCTCAGCAAGCCGCGGTGAGAGCAGTTCCTCGAGCGCCCGCGAGGCCAGGTTGGCTCCCTGCACGGCCCGCTGTGGGTCCGGATGATCGAACAGGATTCTGTAACGAGGAGTGCTGTCGACGTTGCTCCACGAAAGGCGCCTGAGAAAACGCTCCAGCCGTTCCTCCGGTACTGCGGCCTCCGCCGTTTCCCCGGAATCCGGCTCCGCATCGGGCCGGGAGGCGCTGGAAGAGAGCAACTCCCGCAGGGTGGCGCGGGCCCTCTCGCTTCTCAGGATGCTGGGATCGGGAACCGCATCGACTCCCTCGAGCGGGAGCAGATCGACCACGGCCCGAGCACGGTAGGCGGGAGGCGCCAGAGCCAGGCTCAACGCCGCGATTCCAAGGCCGGCCAGTGGCAGGGTCAGTGCGAGGCTGCGGCGGAGGATGAGGGACACGGGGACCTCAGTGCACCACGATGATGTCGTTGGCTTCCAAGGGAAGATCCGGGTCCTTACCGTCCCGGATACGTTTCAGATTGATTTTGAGGGTGACGACCTGTCCGTTTTCCAGGTGCCTGAGGATCTCCGCCCGCCGGCCGGTGCCTCCGGCGAGCATCACCGCTTGGAGCACCGTGACACCGTCGCTCACGGGCACGCGGTATCGGTCAGGCTGTTGCACCCTCCCACGGACCAGAACCTCGAACATCTCTTCGAAGGGAACGTGGATCAGGTCGCCGGGCTGAACCAGCATGTTCGCCTCGAGCCGTCCGGCCTCGAGGGGCCCGCGCTGCACCCGGATCGATCGCGGCGGGCCGTCCGCCTGCTGGCGAACGATCAGAATCTCTTCTGAAGCTCGATTATCGAGAATGCCGCCAGCGAGCGCCAGCACCTCGAGGAGGCTGGTGGTTCGAAGAAGCTCGACTGCACCCGGGTTGCGCACGGCGCCGCTGATCGAGATCTGGCGGCTGAGATATTCCTCAACGAGAACGCTGACCTGCGGATCGCGGATGAACCCGTCGGCCAGCCGCCGGGATATCTCGGCCTCCAGCTCTCGACGCGTCATGCCTGCCGCCAGTACCTCTCCCACCAGAGGGAGGCTCAGGATTCCATCAGAACCAATTCGGGTCCGCCGGTCGAGGGACTCCACGCCGAAGACCTTCACGGTGAGCAGGTCGTGCGGTCCGAGGTGGATCTCACCTGAATCGAAATCGACCTGAGCCGCCGCGTCTTTTTCGGTGCGCGCGGTGGTGTTTCTTTTCGCCTCGAGCCCGCTCGAGGGTGCGGCGTCCGGCTCAGCCAGGAACAGGGGGATCAGCTCGCCCGCCGGAGCGGTTACTTCCCCGGATGGTGCGAGCTCCGTCATACTGACTGCGGGCGATTGCGCTTGCGGCTCCGGGTGCAGCAGAAGGGTGACGAGTCCAGGTGCGCGGGCCATATCGACCTGTACCGGACCCTTGAGGTACAGCACGGCCTGAGTTCTGCGCGCGGTGCCGAGCCCGATTTCCTCAATGCGCAGATCGGAAAGGAGGCGCATCTCTGTGGGCAGGGGCCGTTCACCCACCAGGCTGCGCACACCAGGGAAATCGAGCACCAGACGGGGGGGATCCTCGAGACGCTTCAGCGAGCAGCTCGGCTCCTCGCCGGAGGTCACGAAGACGACGACCTCCACGTCATCGCTGGAGCTGATCTGCACGTCCTCCAGAGTGGGGAGGCGAGAGGGTTCGCTCCGCGGGGTCTCGCCGGCTTTCAGCTGCGCCCATCCGAACAGGAGGATCGGGGTAGCGAGCAGAACCCACGCCGCGCAATGGCGGTCAAACGTTGTCCAGAATGCCATCGGCCGCCCCGAGTGGGTCACGCGCTCAACTCCGAGACAACCGTGGCCGGTGGATCCACCCAGCGGCCGTGCTCCTTGATGAGGTCGACGAGCCGGATGTCGGCCTCTTCCTCGGGGACGTGCCTGAGCACACACTCCTGTCCCACGTAAAGATTGACCTTGCCAGGTGCACCGCCGACATAACCGAAGTCTGCGTCCGCCATCTCGCCGGGTCCGTTCACCACGCACCCCATGATGGCAATCTTGACCCCCTTCAGGTGGGCCGTGCGTTCCTTGATGCGCTGTGTGGTCGTCACCAGGTCGAACAGTGTGCGGCCGCAGGAGGGGCACGAAATGAACTCGGTCTTCGAGAGCCTGACGCGGGCCCCCTGGAGAATGTCGTAAGCCAGGTCGAGGCGCCAGCGGGCATCCTGGGTGCCGTCGATCCGTACTGCATCGCCGAGGCCATCGCAGAGCAACCCCCCGAGGCGGACCGAAGGGCGCAGGAGTTCATAAGCTGGCTCCGGCGGCGCCTCTTCCGCAAGGAGCAGGGGGCACTCCAGGCCGGCTTCCCGGAGCCACGAGGCGAGGCGGTGAAGCATCTCGGTGCCGCTCCTCTCCGGGCCACATCGCAGCGCCAACAGCGGTGCCCCGCCCGCGGTGCGGAGAACCTCCAGGAGCGGCTCGAGATCGTGGAAGCTGGAGGAACTTCTGCCGGGTGAGTTGCCGGTGGCATCAAGCTCTAAAAGCACGGGGAGTTCCGTCGTCCCGGCGTGCTTCATCCACAAGGCGGTCAGGCTCGCGGCCTCGGGAGAATGAGCCGCGACCAGAAGGTCGAGGCGGTCAAAACGATCAGCGACTGGGA
>JAPUKU010000047.1 GCA_027295505.1 Acidobacteriota bacterium | reverse complement strand
ATCGCTGGTATATCTGTGATCAGTGTGGAGGCAAGCGCATTGCCTACTTTGCCAGCAAGTACAAGAAGGAAGCCCAGAAGGTACTGCGCCGCATACAGAACGATCTGGATACAGGCAACCATAACCCGGCCAAGTTCAAGGCTGAGCTTCGCAGGAAGGCCCCCACGGCCAGCGGTAAAACCTTTGGGTGGCTATTCGGGCGGTTCCTGAAGGAATACAGGGGCTCAAAGCGTAAGCTGAGAACTAACTATTACGCCAACCGCGCCCCAATATTCTTAGGCTTTTTTGGGACCAATACGCCACTCACGGAGATTACACCCAACCGCGTTGAGGACTTCAAGATTGCCCGGCAGGAAAATTGCAGAGAAGGCACCGTATTAAAGGATCTGGTTGCGCTTGGTACCGTGTTTAAGTGGGCCGAACGCCGAGGGCTATGGCAAGGTAACCCGGCCCACCCGGATAAGGTGAAGCGCCCACCAAAGCCAGAGACCAGCAATCGGGCGGTAACTAACGAAGAGCTTGTCCGGTTGCTTGATAACAGCCCCGGCTGGCTTGTAGGGATTATTCGCTGGGCATGTGCAACCGGCCTGGATCGCGGTGTCGTCCTTTCGCTGCGCTGGGTCGATTTGGGGGAGAAGCCTTACAAACTGCGCATCATTCGGCCAAAGAACCTGAAGCTAATCAAACAGACGCTAGACGAGGATGCCTTGGCAGTGCTGGCAGAAGCCCGGAAGATTCGCCACAAGGACGGCATTATCTTCTTGAACCAGGAGGGGCAACCAGTAGAAGCGACACAGCTTGATAAGGTCCTGGGTCAAGCCCTGAAGTCCGCAGACATCGCGGGTATCACCTTCCGGTCCTTTCGCCACACCTTCGCTAGCCGGTGCGTCAAAGTTGGTACTCACCCCAAGATGATTGGCGAGATGATTGGAGATACGACTGCCAGCGTCGTAGACACCTACATGCATACCGACGATGAGATGCATGAGGAGGCCGCTGCGGCCCGCTCTGCCCTGAGTGTTAGAGGGGGGTTATATAATTCCGCAAACAAGGCGTAAGTT
The DNA here is from genome assembly GCA_027295505.1 of Acidobacteriota bacterium. Lineage (GTDB taxonomy): Bacteria > Acidobacteriota > Polarisedimenticolia > JAPUKU01 > JAPUKU01 > JAPUKU01. The sequence continues at coordinate 54,543 of JAPUKU010000047.1, read as the reverse complement.
ATTCTAAATAAAGAACCATCTATATGCTATGAGAGCAAATCTCAGAGGGGGCGCTGAGGACGATGATTCTCTCAGGAGCGCGCGTGGCTGCGGTTTTTCAGCCGCCAGCGCCGGCGATGCTCCGCCGCCCTCGCCCGGGCACGCTCACCCGGCGTGCTCAGCTTTAGAGGGGGCATCGCCTTCGGTTCACCGTTCTCGTCCAGAGCCACCATGGTCACGTAGGCGGTGGTGGTGTGGCAGCGCCGCCCGGAAGAAGCCTCTTCGGAGTAGACTTTCACCCCCACCTCCAGCGACGAGCGGAAGACCTGGTTCACCGATGCTTCCAGGCTCACGATGTCACCCTGATGCACCGGTGACAGAAAATGGACCTGGTCGATGCTCGCCGTCACCACCGCGGAACGGCAGTGCCGGATGGCGCTGATGGCACCCGCCTTGTCGATCATTTCGAGAATCCGTCCGCCGAAGATAGTGCCGCGGGTATTGGTGTCGGTAGGCAGCACCACCGAGGTCATCACCACCCGTGACGAGGCTGGGCGGCGTCCGGCCGGACGTCGGCGCTGGCCGCATGCTGGCATGGGTGCGATGGTATGATGGGTCCATAGAGTGGTCAAGGGCGCCCGCGGGCGCCGTGGAGGACGAAAATGACTCGCAAGGCGAAGTACTGGCTCATCGGGGTTTGTGCTGTGGCCGGTTTTCTCGTTGTGATGGTGGTTCTGGCCGTTCGCGGTGGAGGTGTTCCGGATCACAGTGTGCTGGTTCTCAGGCTGCACGGTCCCATCGGCGAGCAGCCCTCGACCTCCGCCATTGAGCGGATACTCGAGGGACGGGCGGACACCATACTCGGCCTGCGAGACCTATTGCATGCTGCAGCCAAGGATGGCCGGATCTCCGCGCTTCTCGTGAAGGTCGGAGGACTGCAAATTGGCATGGCCAAGGCCGAAGACCTGAGGGATCAGATCCTTCACTTTCGCGAGACCGGTAAACCTGTGGTGGCGCTGATGGAGATGGGCAGCACCCTCGACTATTACGTCGCCTCCGCATGCGACCAGATCTATCTGGTACCCGAGGGGATGCTGTTCCTGCGCGGCGCGATGGCTGATGTGCCGTTCCTGAGAGGCACGCTGGACAAGTTGCGCATTGTTCCGGACTTCGTGTCCATTGGCCGATACAAGTCGTTCGCGGACATCTTCACGCGCACCGACATGTCGCCGGCCCATCGCGAGGTCATCGATTCGCTGCTGGATCAGCTGCACGCCAAGATGCGCGACACCATTGCAGAGGCGCGAAACCTCGAACCCTCGCGCGTCGAAGCCATCATCGATCGGGCCATCTACCGGGCGCCCCAGGCGCTGGAAGTGGGGCTGGCCGATGCGGTGCTCTATGAAGATGAGGTGCTGAAGGCCCTCGAAGAGCGTCTTGGGGCCGATCTCGAGCCGTATTCTCACGCGGAATACGAGGACAGCCTGCGCCCCTCGAGCCGCGGCACTCGTGTGGCTGTGGTGTACGCCACGGGTGACATCATGCCCGGCCACAGCAGCGGGGGCCTCACTGAAGGGTCGACCCTGGGGTCTGACACCATGGCTGAGATTCTCGGCCATCTGAGGGAGGATGATGACGTGAAGGCGGTTGTGCTGCGCGTCGACAGCCCGGGCGGGTCTGTCACCGCTAGTGACCTGATCGGCCACGAGATTGCCCTCACGCGTGAGAAGAAGCCGGTCGTGGTTTCGATGTCGGACGTGGCGGCCAGTGGCGGATACTGGATCTCCGCTCCCGCCAGCCGGGTGGTGGCGCGCGCCGGCACACTCACAGGATCGATCGGGGTGCTGGCCGGCAAGTTCAACCTCCAGGGCTTCTACGAGTGGCTCGGGGTGCGCCGCGAGATCATCACGCGGGGGGAGAACGCCGATCTGTTCTCGGATTACCGTTCCTTCAGCCCGCAGCAGCGGGAGCTTCTACGCTCCGAGATGGAGGCGGTCTACGAGAAGTTCCTGGTGCATGTGTCCGAGAACCGAGGGCTGGACATGGAGCAGGTCAAGGAGGCGGCCGAGGGCCGGGTCTGGACCGGGACCCAGGCCAAGGCGTTAGGGCTGGTGGACGTGCTCGGAGGGTTCGATGCGGCACTCGAGGAGGTTCGCCAGCTGGCAGGAATCGATGCCGACCGGCCGCTGAAGTTGGAGTATTACCCGAAGGAGAAGGGGCTCGTCGAGAGCCTGCTGAGCGGCGATCTGGCCCGCTCGATCGGCTCCCTCAAGCGTCTCCTGGCACAGATCGAGGTACTCTCCCAGTTGACCTCGGAGCCCGGCCCCCAGGCGCGCGAGATCCTCTTCCGCATGGACTTCTAACCTATTGAATTTCTAGAGGTTTCCGCGCCTCACGGTTCTGTCGGGACGGCCTCCGGCCCGTTGATGGCGCCTCGGCACGGTATGATAGACTACCGCGCTCATATTGAGAATGAGACGCAATAGCAAGAGCACCGCCGAAACAGTCGAGCGCGGGCACTTCAACGACTACCTTGGCCGGCACAACCTGCGCCGTACCCAGGAGCGGATCCGCATTCTGCAGGAGGTCTTCTCCACCCACGACCACTTCGACGTGGAAACACTCCTGTTCCGGCTGCGGAGGAAAAAGCACCTCGTCTCCCGGGCCACCATTTACCGGACCCTCAAGCACCTGCTCGACTCCAAGCTGGTCCGGCAGGTCGATCTGGGCAGGAACCGCGCCTTCTACGAACACGCCCTGGGCCGGGAGAACCACGAGCACCTCGTGTGTGTTGCATGTGGCAAAGTCGTCGAGTTCAGCACCGTGACGATTCAAAAGCTCCAGAACTTTGTATGTGAAGAGTTCAACTTCCGGCCTGTTCGCCACTCCTATCAGATTCTGGGGACCTGCGAATCGTGCCAATCGAGCAGTTGAAGATGGCAGCAGAATCTTACTGATGAGCGTCTTTTCCCAGGCGCCAGTTCGTGATCAGACCCACCCGGCGGAGCCGGTCGTTCTGCTCATTGGACAGGCGAACGTCGGCAAGAGCGACCTGTCCAACGTTCTGACCCGAACCTCTACCATCGTCTCCAACTACCCCGGAACCACCGTTGAACTGGCCAGGGGGGCTGTGGCGGCCGGCATTCAGGTACGCCGGCTCGGTACGTAGAGCGACCGCGGACGATAGGTCGCACCGGGCACCGGAGCAGTGTGAGAAGACTGCGATTTCAGAGAAGCGGTTTGATCGCGTGCGGTATTGCCACCGCTGCAGGCACCCTTGGGATGCTCTGCGCCTGCTCGGCTGCAGGCCACACGAGCCTGCGGCCTCCCGTGCAGCCAGCTCCCAAAGATACGGTTCTGGTAGCGCGCGCCCGCTACGTCATGGGATCGCCGCTCGATGTGCGCACCTTCGCACACGAATCGGGACAGGCCGCGGCGGTGCGCGCCCTGGAGGCCGCGCTCGATGAGGTCGAGCGGCTCGACGCTGTTCTCAGCAACTGGAAGCAGGACAGCGAGCTTTCAAGGCTGAACCGTGCAGCTACCTCGGCGCCGGTGCACTGCTCCACGGATCTGTTTGACGTCATTGAGGCTTCACTGAGAGCCCGCACTGCCACGGGCGGTGCCTTTGACCCGGGCCTCGAGCCCTGGACCCGGGCTCTGGGCCTGCGCGACACGGGCCTGGAGACTGAGGCACAGGGGATCGGTCCCTCGTTGCGGGTGCCCGGGCCGGGTGGAACGGTTCAACTCGATCGCGACGGGCGAACCGTGAGCTTTTCCGGGGCCGGAACAGGGCTCGACCTCGGCGGGATCGGCAAGGGGTACGCACTCGATGCTGCCGGCCGGGTGCTCCGCGAGTCGGGAGTTCGAAACGCCCTGCTGAACTTCGGCGGCCAGGTCCTGGCGCTGGGAGCCCCGCCCGGTGAGGACGGCTGGATGGTGGAGGTGGCTGATCCCGGCGAGCGGTTCCGTCCGGTTCTGCGCCTGAGAGTCCGGGATGCCTCTGTCGCGACATCAGCCAACACGGAGCGGGGAGTCTGGCGGGACGGAGAGTGGATGGGACATGTGCTCGATCCACACAGCGGTCGTTCGGCATCGTTTCAGGGTAGCGCCACATCGGTGGCGGCGGACGCGACTCGGGCGGATGCGTACGCCACCGCCCTTCTGGTGATGGGCCCCGGAAGCGGTCTGGCGTGGGCCGAGAGACGTGAGGATGTTGCGGCGGTGTTCCTGGAGCGGGATCCGGAAGGCCAGCTTCAACTATGGATGACGGACTCATTTGAACAATATCGCGCGGCCACAGAAGTACAACGAGCGACTCGCTGAGCCAAATGGGAGAAAGCGTGGAGGCCGTGCTGAGAAGAGCAGGAAGGATCATCGGAGTAGGTCTGCTGGGTGTCGGTCTGGCAGCCGCACCGGCCACGCACGTGAAGGCTGCGGAGACAGAGTCGGAACAGGGACTGGAGCGCAGGGTGGACGACCTTGAGGAAAAGATCGACCAGCTCCGGCGCGAGCTCGAGCGCCTGCGGGGCTCCGGCGCCGGAGGCGGTGTGGATTCCACGACGCTGGCGGAGCTGGGACGCCGAATTGAAGTATTGACCCGCGATCTGGAGCGCTTGAGGATCGGTGAAGCTGCGGAGGTCAGCGTGGACACTTCGAAGCACGGATTCGGACCGGCCGCCTCCAAAATCTACGGAACGAAGAAAGGGCTCTCGGTCGGCGGCTACGGCGAGATGCTCTATCAGGCGCCCGCCAGCCGCAGGGACGACGGATCGCGATCGAACCGAAGCGAGACCCTGGACTTTCTACGTGCCGTGCTCTACTTCGGCTACAAGTTCAATGACCGGGTTCTCTTCAACTCGGAGATCGAGTACGAGCACGCGACGACCGGAGCCGGGGATGAAGAGGAGGGAGAGGTTTCACTCGAGTTCGCCTACCTCGACTTTCTTGTTCACGATTCGTTCAATGTGCGCACCGGACTTCTGCTGGCACCGATCGGGTTTGTCAACGAGCTGCACGAGCCACCGGTGTTCCATGGAGCGCGTCGGCCGGAGGTGGAGACGCAGATCATTCCCACGACCTGGCGTGATAACGGGGTGGGCATTTTCGGAGACTTCGGGCTCTGGACCTACCGCGCCTACGTCATGGCGCCACTCGACGGCCGCGAGTTCAATAGCCTGAACCTGCGCAGCTCCCGCCAGAACGGCTCCCGATCCAATGTCGAAGATCTGGCCATTGCTGTCCGCCTGGATCTCACCGGCGTGCCGGGCCTCTTGGCCGGAGCCTCGATCTACTCAGGTGATTCCGGACTCGACTCCTTCGACGGCGGCCGCCTGACACTGGTGGATGTCCACGTGGACTGGAAGTGGCGCGGGCTCGAGCTCCGGGGGCTGGTCAGCCAGGGCATCATCAGTGATGTGGAGACGATTAACGACGCACACCTCGATAGCGACGGCAACGCGGATCTGCTGGTCGGCGATGAGACCGTCGGTGAGAGGCTATTGGGCTGGTATGGTCAGATCGCGTATGATGTTCTCTCGCCTCTGGGCAACTCCGACCAGCAACTTTTTCCTTTCGTGCGTTACGAGCGGATTGACACTCAGCACCGGGTGCCTCCCGGCTTTGATCGTAACGCCTCCACGGATCGGACAGTGTTCACGGGCGGACTGACCTACAGGCCGATCCCTAACATCGCAATAAAGGTGGATTACCAGAACTTCGATAACGATGCCGGTACGGGCACCAATCAATACAATGTGGCAATTGGCTACCTGTTCTGAGATGAATTCCGGCCCCAGAGCTGCGCAACCCTGGGGTGCCCGGGTGCTCCTGGCAGCGGGCACCTTGGTCCTGGCTGCTGTCCCGGCGACATGGGCTCGCGTCTACGCCACCCAGCAGGAAGCGCTCGCGCGTCTTCTACCTCCTCCGGCCACCATCGAGCGCCACATCGCCTACCTCACCGAGGAGCAAGCCCGGCGAGTCGAGGAGCTGTCCGGGGAATCTCTTCAGGGGCACGTGGTCCCGTACTATGTGGGCCGGGTGGAGGAAAAGGTGATCGGCTACGCCTTCACCGATTCGCATCTCGTGCGCACGCTGCCGGAGAGCGTGCTGTTTGCCCTTGACGACGCGGGGCGTATCCGGTCCACCGAGATCCTTTCGTTTGACGAACCCTCCGAATACCTGCCGAGCCCCCGCTGGCTGAAGCAGTTCGAGCAGCAGGCGCTCGATGACCGCCTCTCCCTCAAGCAGGATATCCGTACCCTCACCGGTGCGACGATCTCCTCACGCGTCGTGACGGAGGCTGCCCGCCGGGTTCTTGCGCTCTTCCAGGTCATCATCCGGGAAGGCGAGTCGGGGTCCGCTCCGGCCCCCGTCGGGGAGGGTTCGCGATGACCCGCACCGAAAAGGTCCTCATTCACGGCTCCACCTGGGCCGTGGCCGGAACCGGTCTGGTGTACGGCTGGATGAGATACTTCATGCACAGCGATGATCCGTTCTCCGTGGTCAACCATCCCTGGCAACCCATGGCGCTGAGCTGGCATGTCATGGCAGCTCCACTACTGGTGTTCGCCATGGGACTGATTGCCCAGGATCACATTTTCGCCCGCATCAAGAACGAACCGCCCGTGCCCAGCCGGCGGAGCGGGCTGACGGGTGCCCTGCTCGTGGTGCCCATGATCCTCTCGGGATACGGACTGCAGGTCGCCTCCGAGGTGCTCACCCGTAAGATCCTGGTGGGAGTGCACGTGGTGAGCAGCGTCATGTTTATCCTGGTCTATGTGGTGCACGTTGTTCTCGCGCGGCAGGCTCTGAAGGCGGCGGCTGAATCCGAGGCCGGGCAGAAGTCCACCCCCCAGGCCGCGCCCGGTGTTGCCCGAACGCTGGAGCGTGGGTAAAATATGCTGATCGTTGGCACCGGCCGGACCGCGGGGGCGGCCGGTGTGGACGCTGAAAAACTGGAGAGTTGACCGAGGAGGGGTCTAGAGCCGATGCGTCTCAGTTGCCGATTTCTGATGCGATCCCTGGTGGTGATGGTTGCTGTGTGCGCTGTGGCGTCGGGGGTGCCGGCGCTGGCACAGATCCGCAGCCGGGTGCAGCTCGTGGTGGTTGACAACGAAGGCAATGGCCTGAAGAAGGCCGAGATCGTTGCCATCAACCAGGACTACAAGAGCCGCATACAGAAGGGAAGCACCAAGAAGAAAGGCAAGTACACGTTTCCGTTCCTCGAGAAGGGGTCGTACATCTTCGAGGTGAATTTCCCCGGCTACCGCATCCTCAAGCTGGCGGTGGACCAGCGCGGAGAGAGCGAGACCGAGCCCTTCCAGAAGGAATATATCCTGGGCCCCAAGGACCCCATGCCGGTCGTGGACCTGCCCCAAACGGGCGACTATGGTTACTGCAAGATCAAGGTCACCATGGTCAATGAAGAAGACTACCGTCAGGCCTTGCGCGCGCTCCGGAAGCCAGCCGCCAGTGATGAGGTCGTGGCGGCGCCTGCCGCCGATGCCCTGGCTCCGTCCACCCTGGGCGGCGGTAAGGACGATGCGTACGAGCAAGGGCGCGTTCTGGCCGAGACTGGGAAGCATCAGGAGGCCATCCCGCTGTTTGAGTTGAGGCTCGATGAAGTGCCGGACGATCAGGCAGCCCTGTATGCTCTGGGGCGGTCGCAGATCGAGATGGGCCTGACATTCGAAGCGGAGACGACGCTGAAGAAGCTCATAGCCGTTAACACGAACTACGTTTCCGCCTATTACTACCTGGGTCGTGCGCAGGCTGCCAATTTCAAGAACGCGGCCGCCATCCAGTCATACCGCAAGGAGATCGAGATTTCGCCCGACAGGAAGAGCAGCCTGCTCGGGTACATTGCCAACGCACAGGTGGCGATGTCAAAAACAAATCCCGCCGCCCTGGACCAGGCCCAGGCCACGCTCGAAGAGCTTCTCGTCGAGGACCTGGACAACGCGGCGGCTCTCAGCCAGCTGGCGGACATCTATCGGCGCAAGGGTGACACGGCGATGCAGCAGGATGCTTACCGCCGGCTGGTGGAGGCGGATCCCGAGAACGCGGACGTTACCTTCTTCAACCTGGGGGCAATCGCCTTCAACGCCGGCCGGCGAGAAGAAGCGGCAGCCCACTTCGAGAAAGCCCTGGAGACAAATCCGAACCACCCTGGGGCCCACTTCCAGCTGGGCACCTGCCTGGTGGGCATGGGCCAGTTTCCCGAAGCCGTGAGCCACTTCGAAACCTATTTGTCCCTGGAGCCTGACGGCGAGCACGTATCGTCTGCCAAGGGAATGATCGCGCAGCTCAGCAAGTAAGCGGGAGCGTCCGGCCGCACAGGTGGGGGGGACGGATCCGAATCTCAGTCGGCCGGCGGTGTGCTGAAGGCTCGATCAATCCATTCACACAGCAGGTGGTAGATAAGCAGGTGCGTCTCCTGGATGCGGGCCGTATCCTGGCTGGTGACCACGAGGGCCCTGTCACAGAGAGCGCGGATCGTCCCCCCATCCCTCCCGAGGATCCCCAGTGTCTGCAGGCCGCGCTGGCGCGCCACACGCAGCCCCTCAATCACGTTGGCAGAGCAGCCGCTGGTGCTGATGCCGACGGCGATATCGCCTTTTCGGCCGAGCGCCTCAATCTGGCGTGAGAAGACCGCGCGGTACTCTGCGTCGTTCGAGATGCTGGTGAGAACGGACGTATCGGTGGTCAGCGCGAGGGCGCGCAGAGCAGGGCGTTCCGCGCGGAACCGGTTGACGAGTTCCGCCGCCATGTGCTGCGCGTCCGCGGCACTGCCCCCGTTTCCGAAAAAAAGCAGTGTGGATCCAGCGGCCAGTGAGTCGGCCATCCAGCGTGCCGTTTCGGCGATTTCATCTCCGCTCTCGCGCATGAAACGTTGCACCGTCTCCAGGTGCTCGGACACTGCTTGGTCGATCCACGTGCGATCAGCAGCTTTTCTTGAAGGCATGCCGTCATTATAGGGTACGGCTCGATGAAGCCGTTAATCAAACGACCGGATGCCCTGGGGACAGAAGCGACCAGTTGCGGCCCGCGCTCGTACCCTCGGCGCGGTAGGAGTGCAGTCGGTCGTTGGTGCAACACGTGCACGCGTCCAGAGCCTGGAGCTTGTGCGGAGACACTCCGGCTCGGATCAGCGCCCGTGCGTTGGTCTGGGCCAGATCGATGATCCAGTGGGCCGCACCGTGCGGACGGAAATGGGAAACGTCGGCGAGCGGCCCGTTGCGGAACGCCTCCAGCACCTCGTCACCCACCTCGTAGCAGCAGCCGCCCACCCCGGGTCCGAGCACGGCCTCGAGATCCGTGGGCCGACAGCCGTACTCACTCCGCAGGTGCTCGATCCCTTTGAGGACGATGCCCTGTGCGGAACCCCTCCAGCCCGCGTGCAGCACTGCTGCAACTCCCCGGCCGGGATCGGCCAGCAGGATTGGCAGGCAGTCCGCCGTCTGCACGCCCAGAGTCCATCCCGGATCGGAGGTTGACAAGCCGTCACCCGCCGGGCCCGACCACTCCGAGGTGCCTCCGACACGGTGAATGCATGTGCCATGCTCCTGCCGGAGCGTTGCCAGATGGCCCTTCCGGATAGCCTGCGGCGGCACCTCCCGCGCCGCTCCAGGCGCGAGGGGACGGCCCAGAAACTGGTGCTCCGGCCCCGTCCGATGTCGCCACAGGGGGGCTCTGCAGGCATGGCGGCCATGGTGCACTTCCCAGGTCACGGCGACCGGTTGCAGGCTGAATTCCACGCATCTTGACACGATGGCAACCTCTGCGGCATCCTAACGCGTTCCCGAAGAGTGGCGCAATGGTAGGCTGCGCCAAGTCGCGCGAAAAATGGAGGATCGAGTGAACGTAGGAATGCTTCAGGCGCTGGGCGGGTTCGTGGCACAGGCGCAAGACCCGGAAGCCGTACCGCCGTTCGCGCAGTTCTTCGGAAATCCGCTTTCCATGATGGTGATTGTTTTTGCCATCTTTTACTTCCTTCTCATCGCGCCTGCACGCAAGCGCCAGAAGGCATTGCAACAGACGATCAGTAGCCTGAAGAGCGGCGACAAGGTGATTACCACGGGCGGGGTTCTGGCCACTGTGGTGGCCGTGACCGACCGTATCGTGCAGCTCAAGATCTCCGATCAGGTCAAGATTGATGTCCTCAAGAGCGCTGTGGCCGGCCTCCAGGGGGAGGAGAAGCCGGGTACTTGAGATTCCTGTTTTCCACGTGATCGCCGCCGAATGCGCAACCCTCTGCTGCTGAAAGGCGGCTTCATCCTCACCATACTGGCCATTGCCCTGTGGCTGTTCATCCCGCCACAGGAGCGTATCGCGCTGGGCCTTGATTTGAAAGGTGGCATCCACCTCGTCATGGAGGTCGAAACCGACGATGCCGTGAAGGCCGAGGCGGATCAGGCCGAAGAACGGTTGCGCCAGGAGCTGCGCAGCCGGGGTATTACCTTCGAGAAGGTCTCGCGCGAAGGACTCGCCGTGCTTCTGATCTCGGGCGCGTTGCCGGCGGAGCGTGACGCACTACGGCAGGTCTTTGACGAGCAGCTTCCCGGCTGGAACCCCGTGGGCGAGGGGCAGGGGATCTGGCGGCTCACGCTGGAGCACTTGTTGGAGCAGCAGGTCCGCGATGAGTCCGTGCGCCAGGCGTTGGAGACGATCCGCGAGCGCGTCGATTCACTGGGGGTTGCCGAGCCGAACATCCAGCGCCAGGGACTGGGGGGCACGCGGATCCTGGTGCAGCTGCCGGGCGTCGATGATCCAGCCAGGGTCAAGGACATCATGGTGGAGCCGGCGTTCCTGGAGTGGAAGCTGGTTTCCCCGCCGCCAGGGCAGACAGCCACCGCCTTGCGGGCCTTCGACACCCGGGAGGGCCTGCTGGCAGCCTTCGGTGGCACGCTGCCGGCGGATACCGCTGTCTACCTCCAGCACACCGTGGGGTCTGACGGGCGCCCCGTGACCGTCTACTGGCCCCTCAAGAAGGCATCACCGATCAGCGGCCGGGATCTCACCAACGCCCGTCGCGGCCAGGGACAGTTCAGTGAGCCGGTCGTGGAGTTCTTTCTGACCCCTGAAGCGGGCCGCCGGTTCCTGTCGATGACCCGCAACAATATCGGCCAGCCGCTCGCGGTGCTTCTCGATCGCAAGGTACTGACCGTGGCGACAATCCAGGACGAGATAGGTAACAACGGACAGCTCAGCGGCAACTACACGGTGGCGGAGGCGGAAGATCAGGCGCTCAAGCTGCGCTCGGGTGCCCTGCCCGCGACCATCCGGATCCTGGAGGAGCGCAGCGTTGGTCCGTCCCTCGGAATGGACTCGGTCCAGCAGGGGGTGCAGGCGGCCGTTCTTGGATTCGCTCTGGTGGTGTTCTTCATGCTCATTTATTACCGGCTCTCCGGCATCAACGCGGTGCTGGCGCTCATCCTCAATCTGGTGTTCGTGCTCGGTTTCATGGCTTACGTGAAAGCGACGCTGACACTTCCCGGGATTGCCGGCCTCATCCTCACCATCGGTATGGCGGTGGACGCCAACGTGCTCATCTTCGAGCGCATCCGGGAGGAGATGCGGGTGGGCAAGACAGTACGGGCCTCCGTGGAGGCAGGCTTCAAAAAAGCTATGAGCGCCATCCTCGACGCCAACATTACCACCATTATTGCAGCCATCTTTTTGTTCACCTTCGGCACCGGCCCTATCAAGGGATTCGCTGTGACCCTGACGTTCGGCCTGACGGCCAGCATGTTCACGGCCATCTTCGTGAGCCGCACAATCTTCGAAGTGGTGCTCAAGAATAGGCCTGGAATCACCAAACTGAGCATCTGAAACATGCTGCAGATCTTCTCCTCACCCCGATACGACTTCCTGGGGAAACGGGTCTACGCTTACGTCCTGTCGGGAACTTTGATCCTGGCGAGCCTGGTGGCGCTGTGGGTTCAGGGCCTGAACTTCGGGGTTGATTTCCGAGGCGGTACCGAGATTCGCATCAGGTTCTCGGAAAGCCCCGATGTCGCCCAGCTGCGCTCGCGCCTGGAGGGTGCGAGATTGAACGACATCACCCTGCAGCGGTTGGGTGAGAAACAGGATAACGAGATTCTGTTGCGGCTGGGCGGACGAGAGCTGGATGACCCGGGAGAGGACCTGGGAGATGTCTCGAAGCGCGTGCTGGACGCCGTGCGGATGGGCGGGGAGACCTGGGGCCAGGTCGAGGTACGCAGCCTCGACTACGTGGGGCCCAGCGTCGGTCGCGAGCTTCGCAACAAGGCGATCTTGGCGGTGGTGGGGTCGCTCATCGGCATCCTCCTGTACCTGACGTTCAGGTTCGAGACCAAGTACGGTCTGTCGGCCGTCGTCACCGTGGCCCACGATGGCCTGGTGACCCTGGGGCTATTTGCCATCACCCAGCGGCCCTTTGATCTCACGGTGGTGGCGGCACTCCTGACCATTGTCGGCTACTCGCTCAACGACACCATCGTCAACTTCGACCGCGTGCGCGAGAACCTCCGGGTGAGGCGTATGAGCGCTCCGCTCGAGCAGGTTATGAACCGGAGCCTGAACGAGACCCTGAGCCGCAGTGTCGTGACCTCGCTGACCACCCTGCTCGTGGTCGTGAGCCTCTATGTGCTCGGTGGAGAGCGCATCAATAATTTCGCCTTCGCCCTGATGGTCGGCGTCATCGTCGGCACTTACTCCACCATCTACATCTCGTGCCCGTTTGTGCTCCTGTGGGACAAGATGCGCAGTCGCAGGGCAGGGTAGGCCTGAGGCCTCCAGAATCGATCGACTCCACAGATCCCCCCGGCATTTGATAAGATTTTTCTCGTAGGGCTGTGACCCCGGACGCCATGATCCGCTACGAGGACATCCAGGAAAAGGTTGAATCGTACCTCCCCGAGGTCGACTACGACCTGTTACGGCGTGCCTACGTCTTCTCCGCCATGGAGCATAAGGGACAGGTACGCCAGTCGGGCGAGCCCTACCTCATCCATCCACTCAGCGTCGCCGACATCCTGGCCGGCCTCAAGCTCGACGTGACGAGCGTTGCCGTCGGTTTGCTGCACGATGTCCTGGAGGACACGCTTACCACGCGGGAGGTTTTGGACGCCTACTTCGGCAAGGAGATCGCCGATCTCGTGGAGGCCCTGAGCAAGATCAGTCGCATCCACTACAGCTCCAAGGAGCAGCAGCAGGCTGACAACTTCCGCCGCATGATGCTGGCCATGACTGGCGATATCCGGGTCATATTTGTAAAGCTCGCCGACCGCCTGCACAACATGCGCACCCTCGAGTACCTCACTCCGGAACAGCAGATGCGCATCTCCCGCGAAACGATCGAGATCTATGCACCGCTGGCTCACCGGCTGGGTATCGGAAAGATCCGGACCGAGCTGGAGGATCTGTCACTGCGCTACGTCGACCCAGAAGGCTACAAGAACCTCATGAAGCAGCTGGAGCGCAAGCGCAAGATCAGTGAGGAATTCATCAAGGAGATCCAAGATTCCATCTGCACAAAGCTTGCCGCTCAGCGGATCGAAGCGGAAATTCATGGTCGAGTCAAGCACCTCTACAGTATCTACAACAAGATGAAACGGCAGGGAGTCGATGTCGAACAGGTTTATGACTACGTTGCGTTCCGCGTGCTGGCACCGACCGTGCAAGACTGCTACGCAGCGCTCGGGATCATTCACAGCGAGTGGCGACCCGTGCCGGGGCGGATCAAGGATTTCATCGCCATGCCCAAGCCGAACATGTACCAGTCGCTGCACACCTCCGTGATCACCGATAAGGGTCAGCTTTTTGAGGTGCAGATTCGCACGCCCGACATGCACCGTATCGCCGAGGATGGGATTGCCGCCCACTGGAAGTACAAGGAGGGACGCTCTGCCTCCGACAGCGACGACAGCAACGTGCAGTGGCTGCGCCAGCTTCTGGAGTGGCAGCAGGAGCAGAGGGACCCGCGGGAGTTCCTGAAGCTCGTCAAGGTGGATCTCTACCCGCAGGAGGTCTACGCCTTCACGCCCAAAGGAGATGTCAAGTCGCTCCCCCGTGGCGCAACCCCGATCGATTTTGCTTACGCGATCCATACCGAAGTCGGCAACCGCTGCGTTGGCGCCCGCATCAACGGCAAGCTGGTGCCCCTGCGCACGCCGCTCACGAATGGGGACATCATCGAGATCCTGACCTCGCCCGGTCAACACCCGAAGCGTGACTGGCTCAACCTGACGGTTACCTCCCGCGCGCGCAGCAAGATCCGCCACTTCCTGAGCGTTGCTGAACGTCGGCACAGCGTGGACCTGGGACGATCCCTTCTCGAAAAGGAGCTCCGGCGCTGTCGCGCCAGGTTCTCCCAGGTCCTGCAGAGCCCTGCCATGGCGAAGTATCTGACCTCTTCCGGCCACGGTACACCGGAAGATCTTTTTGCTGCCATCGGCTACGGTAAGGTGGTGGCCTCCCAGGTCGTGCAGAAGGTGATTCCGCAGCCAACAGCCGAGACTCCCAGGAAGTCAGGCCTCGGTGGCGTGGTGAGGCGGGCCCTCGGCCTGGCGGGTGGGGGACCTGCCGTCAAGGTGAAGGGCCTGGATGACCTGATGGTGGTCCTGGCCCGGTGCTGCAAACCCGTGCGGGGTGAGACGATTGTGGGTTACATCACGAGGGGCAAGGGGGTCTCCGTGCATGCAGAGCGCTGTCCAAATGTGGAGAAGCTGCTCCTGAGCCCGGAACGACGTATCGAGGTCTCATGGGACCGGGCCGGCGAAGAGCAGTACGAGGTGCAGGTGCACGTGCATTCGGAGGATCGTAAGGGGATCCTCGCCAAAATCACCTCGGTGATTGCCAGCGAGGGTTTGAATATTAAAAACATCGAAGCCCGTGCCCGGGACGATCACAGCGGGCAGATGGACTTCTGGGTGGAGGTGCACGAGATCGCCCAGCTCAGGCGCCTGCTTGACAAGCTCAGGAAGGTCCCGGGTGTGCGGGGGGCAGAACGAATGACCCGCTGAACTTCGAGGGTAGCCAGACTTCAACGGTATCCATTGATTAAGGGAGGAACCCTGACGTGACAATCCGACCCGAAGTTGTTTGCACATCCCGAGCCCCGGCCGCCATCGGGCCCTATTCGCAGGCCCTCAGGCTGGGCCCCTGGATCTTTCTCTCGGGCCAGATCGCCCTGCACCCGGAAAGCGGCAAGCTCATTGACGGAGGCGTTGGCGAACAGGCGCGCCGCTGCATGGAGAACGCTCGCGCTGTATTGCGCGCCGCAGATGCGGACTTCACGGACGTCATCCGGGCTATCCTCTACCTGCGGGACATGGGTGATTTCGAGGAAGTCAACCGGGTGTACGGAGAGTATTTCCCGGAGCGTCCGCCTGTCAGGAGCGCCGTGCAGGTGGCCGGACTGCCACGTGGCGCGGCGGTGGAAATCGAGCTGACGGCTTACAGGGAGAAGTAAGAAAGAGGGGACGAGCGGGGCCGATCGATTCCGCTCAGGCGATGGCTTTTTCGACGCGGCCGGAACGCAAGCAGCGAGTGCAGATGCGGACCCGGCGTGAACCTCCGGGGACGCGAATGCGCACGCGCTGAAGGTTCGGGTACCAGATCTTCTGAGTCACATTGTTCGCGTGACTGACATTGTGGCCGAAATGCGGTCCCTTGCCGCATATCTTGCACCTTCTGGCCATGATTTCCCTTCTGTCTCCAAAAAGTAAAAAAAGACTCTAGCACGCCAGCGGTCTCCTGAGCAATCCGGGGCCCGTCCGGGGGGGCCGTGTGCCTTTCTTTCACTTCCACTATTTACATATTCCCTTGCCGTCCGGATGTGTGGACCTATATTCCCATCAATAGGGCCCATTCATGTCACCGCTCATGACGAAATGAGATATGCACGCCACTGAGCGTACTTGACTGTCCAGGATCCGGTCATTAAGTTGGCGCACGAAAGCAAGTTATGTTTTGTATTTTTTGAATAGGTAGATAAGGGAGAGTACAAAGGTGTTTTTCTCACGTAGGGGCAATCTGGTCGGGCTGGACATGGGCTCCTCGAGTATCAAGCTCGTGCAGCTCAAGGAACTAGGTAAGGGCGGCGGGTACGCTCTCGAGAACCTCGGTGTTTCACCGCTCAGCCCTGAGGCCATCGTCGATGGCGCCATCATGGACTCCGGACTCGTCGTGGACGTGATCCAGAATGTGTTTCGCGAGAACAAGGTAAAAGTCAATGAAGTCGCTCTGTCGCTGTCCGGCCACTCGGTCATCATTAAGCGCGTGTCGCTGCCGGAGATGAACGAGGACGAGCTGGCGGAATCAATCCAGTGGGAAGCCGAGCAGTACATCCCGTTCGACATTCAGGACGTGAACATCGATTACCAGGTACTCCAGGGTGATGTGCCGGCTGCTGAGGGCACGATGGACGTGCTTTTGGTGGCGGTGAAGAAGAGCAAGATCAACGACTACACGAGCGCCCTCAGTCAGGCCGGAAAGGCGCCCATTGTTGTGGATGTCGATGTGTTTGCACTCCAGAACGCTTACGAGGTGAACTACCCAGCGGAGCCGGACCTCAGCCTCGCTCTCGTGAACATTGGAGCCGGGGTTACCAACATCTCAATCATGCAGGGCACGAGTTCGGTGTTCTGGCGGGACATTTCCATTGGAGGAAACCAGTACACCGACACCATCCAGAAGGAGCTCAACCTGTCGTTCGAACGCGCCGACGCAATCAAGCGCGGCGAGGAGCAGCCGGAGGAAGGTACCGAGCGGCTTCAGCAGATCTTCAACCAGGTGAGCCAGGATGTTACCAGTGAAGTGCAGAAGACGCTCGACTTCTACAAGGCAACGAGCGCAGGCGAAGCAGTGAACAAGCTCATCCTTTCCGGCGGTTCCTGCCGCATCCCGGGTCTACAGGAGATGCTGGCGGAGCGCTTCGGAGTTCCGATCGAAATGTTCAATCCGTTTCAGGTCATCCAAGTGAACGAGAAGAAGTTTCCACCGCAGATGATCCAGGAACTGGCGCCGACTCTGGCCGTGGCCGTCGGTCTGGCCCTGCGCAGGACGGGTGACAAATGATCAAGATAAACCTTCTTGCAGAGAAGAAGGCTGTACGTGCCCACACGCCCCGCATCAGTTTTGATGCGAGTTTCAACGCGCAGATGTTCCTCATGGCGGGTGCGCTGGGAGTGGCCCTGCTGTATGTCGGCTGGCAGTGGCGCTCCCTGGGCTCGGAGGCGAGCCAGCTGGCCGTGGAGATCATCGAAGGCGAGAAGGAAGCCAAGCGCCTGGAAGGCGTTAATAAGACGGGTGAGGAGCTCAATGCAAAGCGCGTGGAGCTCCAGGACAAGGTGACGTTGATTACCGACCTCAAGAACAATCAATCGGGTCCTGTCCACCTGCTGGATCAGGTCAGCCTTAACCTGCCCGACTTCGTATGGCTGGACAACCTGAACACGAGAGGCGGCACGCTCTCCATCACCGGCAGGGCAACGACCTACAATGCAGTGTCGAACTTCTACAATAACCTTACAGAGTCGCCGTTCTTCACGCAGGTTGATCTGGGCACCACGAGCGAAGTCGGTGAGGGAGTGAGCTTCTCCATCACTTGCGCGTTCGTTCCACCCAGCAGCCAGGTGGCCCAGACTCCGGCCGACGATGCTGGGGAGAAGAGCTGAACGATGGCAATCACTGAGCAGTTCAAGAATCTCCCCCCCTGGGGACAGGCCCTGGTGTCCGTGGGTCTGGCGGCCGGCCTGGTAGTGTTTGCCCACATGGTCTTTCCCGGTCTGAACGACATGAAACAGAGCAATGAACGCAAGACAATGCGGCTGGACGACCTGCAGCAGGAAATCAAGACCGGTAGGCTCGTGGAGCAGAACCTTCCGAGGATTGAAAAAGAGATCAACACCCTGACCATGAAGCTCTCTGATCTGCGGCAGATCCTTCCCACCGAACCTGAGACGGGAGATCTGCTGGCATGGATCAAGAACCTGGCCGATCAATCAAATCTGGTTCTCAAGAAATTCGCCCCGGGCCGGCTCAAGCTGGTTGCTGACACATACAAAGAGTTCCCCATCAATATGGACATCGTGGGCGCTTATCACGATCTGGGGATCTTCTTCGACCGGATCAGCAAGTACTCGCGCATCATCAACATCAACAACGTCGTGATCAAGCGTAATAGCAAGAAAGGCGACAAAACGATCGGTTCCACTTTCAATGCGACGACCTTCATTTACTACGACAAGGACCAGGATAAGGATGCCGGTTCACAAAAGAAAGGGAAGTCATGAGTTCATGTGAGCTGGCACCAGCGCGTGTGGCTCTTCTCGGAGCGCTCGTCCTGATCCTCGGATCCTGGACGGCGCACGCTGAGGATAGCGCTGCGGGAACCCCCGATGGAAGGGGGGGCTTCGCGAGCGTGGCGGCCCTCGATGAAAGCGCCATCAGGCCCACCCGGCGCTACACCTACAAGCCTGCAGGTCGCCGGGATCCCTTCCGGTCCCTGGTGGAAAAGGTCAGCATGGGATTCAACGGGCCCCGGCCGACGGGAATCGGCGGGATGCTCATCGCCGAGGTTGACCTGGTCGGGATTGTCGATGATCCGGAGGGCGATCTGGCGTTCTTCAGCGGCAGTGATAACCGGGGTTATTTCGTGCGGGTGGGAGACAAACTTTACGACGGAACCATTACCCGGATTGACTCAAAGCGGGGTCGTGTGATTCTCCGACAGGAGGTCAACGATCCACGCCTCATTAAACCATTTCGTGAAGTTGTGAAGGAACTGAATCCTGGTGAGGAGGGGAACCCATGAAGCGATGGCACCTGTTGCTGACGGTCGCCATTCTAGGGGCACTGGTCAACTGTTCTGGCAGTCCCCAAGTAGCGTCCATTCAACCTGAGGCACCGCTGTTGCCTGGCGGTCCGACGATTCGGCACATCGAGCCGATCGTAGCCGAGGACCGCACGATAGTGGTCGTCCAGGCGGATTTTCCGTTGAGTTATACATCCTACTCATCGGATCCAGTCACGCTGGTTGTCGAGTTCCCGAATGCCAACGGCTCCCTGCTCCCCTCCCCAGAGCTGCCGGTTGGTTCCCCGGACCTCGAGACCATCCGGATCGAGCTCTACGAGGACGCTTTTGGCGGTCAGACCACGCGACTGGCATTCATCACTATCCCCGGGTTCGAGCATGAAATCCGTTCCGATGGAAACGACCTCTTCGTGGAGCTGAGGGGACCGCAGCGTGCAGCGGAGTCACCGGGAGGGTTGGAGCCCCTGGCTTCGAACTTCCAGGCTGAGCCGATCCCCGGCAGCATCGAGGAGGAGCTGGCTCTGGAGGAGTCGCTCGCCGACGATGAGGAGTTCGCGGCCGAGGATGACTATGGCATCGAGGATTACGAGGAGCTGGAGCCCGTCGCCGAGTTCGAAGAGGAGTCCGCGCAGGAAGAAGACTTCCAGCTGGAGCCCGTCGAGGATTACACCGTGGACAGCTCCGGATCCGGCATGGAGGAGGAGCTGGCGGAGCCACTGTCGGCTCCCCCCGCCATGCAGCCGAGACTTCCGGCCGCCCGAATCCTGAGCCATGTTCATGTGCAGGAAGGGGGACCGAATCCTCACATCCGTCTGGATGGGGATGGCGCCTTCCATTACGAGAGCTTTGTGCTGTCAAATCCACCGCGGGTCGTGGTGGATCTCAAGCAGGTCACCAACCACTTTCAGCAGCCAAAGCTGAGCATTTCGAGCCCGTTGGTGAACTCGGTGCGCATCGCACAGTTCAAGGCTTCTCCCGACCCGGTGGCCCGGGTGGTGTTTGACCTGAGCCACTCGATGCCGTACGAGGTCCTGCCCGTGGGTTCGTCACTCGAGGTTCGCTTTGGTGAAGCTGCCGCCGCGGTGCCTCCGCCGGCTCCCGAGCCGCTCGACGAGGAGCCGGCCCACGAGGTGCTCGAACCTCCGGTCGCTGACTCTGAGGGTGAAGCCGACGCGGATGCCGAACAGGATTTCTGGGACACGGGGACGGAAGAAACCGTCTCATCAGAGGACGAGGGATTCTGGGATTCCGACTTCGAAGACGATGGGTGGGATACGGGCACCACCGTGCAGCCCCTCTCGACCCCTGACGGCAGCGCCGATCAGGGCGAGGGCGCTGAAGAGATCTCCGATCTCCCGGATGATTTCACTGACGAGGACGCGGAGTTCGTCCCCTTCTTGGAGGAGCCCGCGCCGAAGACGAAATCCGCGCCGGCCAGGGAAGTGCGTCTCACCTCGAGAGCATTCGAGTCCAAGACCATTGCCGGTGAGGATCAGGTCTACACGGGGAAGCTCATTTCGATCTCGTTCCGTGACGCCGACCTCAAGGACGTCTTCCGGCTCTTTCATGAGATCTCCGGGATGAACGTCGTTCTGGATCCCGGTGTCGCGGGCAAGATCACCATCATTCTCGACAACGTTCCCTGGGACCAGGCACTGGACATCATCCTCAAGAACAACGGCCTGGACAAGGTGTTCGAGAACAATCTCATCCGCATCGCCAGCACCCAGAAGCTGGCTCAGGAAGCCTCGGCCCGCAAAGCCCTTAAGGAGGCTCAGGAGATGGAAGTCGAGCCGGTCACCTTCACGCGGGTTCTGTCCTATGCCAAGGTGAAGGACATCCTGAAGGTGGTGAAAAAGCTACTGTCGAAGCGCGGCGATGTGATCGACGATGAGCGCACCAACTCGCTCATCATCTCGGATATTCCCAGGAAGAAGGAAGCGATCAGCCGTCTCATCGATGCGCTCGACACGCAGACACCTCAGGTCATGATCGAGGCCCGCATCATCGAGACAGATCGGAACTTCGAGCAGAACTTCGGTATCATCTGGGGCTTCACGGCGGACGCCAGTCCGGCCAGGGGGACACAGACCGGTCTGCAGTTCCCGAACCGTGCCACCGCCATTTATGACGTGAGCCTGCCCGCCCCGGCGGCCACCTCGAGCCTGGGCCTCTCGTTCGGCAACGTGCTCGACTCGTTCATGCTGGATGTGACGCTCGAGGCGTTCGAGCTGAACGGCAGCGTACGGATCCTCTCGGCGCCGAAAATCGCCACCCAGAACAATGAGAAGGCGACCATCGAACAGGGTGTCCAGATCCCTGTGGTCAACACCACGGCCACGGAGATCAACGTGGAATTCATCTCGGCATCGCTGAAGCTCGAGGTGACGCCGCAGATCACCGCGGATAACACGATCATCCTGGACGTTCGCATCGACAATTCTTCTCCGGACTTCGTCAACCGCGTGGGTGATACGCCACCCATCATCACCGAGCGGGCCCAGACGAAGATCCTGATCAAGAACGGTGGCACGGCCGTCATCGGTGGGATCTACAAGGTCAACGATTCGGTCACCGAGTCCGGAGTTCCGGGCCTGCGGCGTCTGCCGCTTCTCGGCTGGCTGTTCAAGAACAAGACTGTGGCCAGGAACAATACCGAGCTGTTGGTCTTCCTGACCCCGAGGATTCTCTAGTGTGTGGCAAGGAGGCTGAGCCCATGAAGTGGAAATTGCGACAACTGATCCCGCTGGTGGCGATACTGGCGCTGGCCCTGCCCGCGTGCAACGATAACCTCGACGACGAAGATCTCTCTCCGAACTTCCCCACGATGGTGAGCTTCAATCCACTGGTGGGGTTCTCCGATGTTCTTGACGTGCTGGTGGAAGACGACCCCGTGAGCCCTCTCAACGAGTGCGTGGATACAATCCGCTCTGACTTTGTCACGGTGACCATCAATGCCAACCAGCGTGGCGATTTTGCCACCACCTTCCCGAACGATGTCATTCTGACCGCTTACGCGGTCCAGTTCACGCCCCTGGATGCCGCGGTGCTCGATACAGAGCTCCCCGCGGATTTCGTGGGAGCTATCAGCCAGGAGCTCACTGTCGGCAGCGCGACGTCGTTTAGCATTGAAATCGTCCGCATCCAGGACAAGCAGGGGATTATCGACCTCGGCTGCTTCGGTGGCCCGTTTGCTGGAGATTGTGCGGGGGGATTCGTCGGAGCCAACTGTGGTGTGATACGGCAGGCCGGCGTGACCGTCACCTTCACAGGCGAGGACGTTGCCGGCAATCCGGCCTCCGTGGTCGGTTTCCTGACCATCGAGTTCGGTGATTTCGGGGACGCGGTGGGACCAACGCTCGGCCTGTAATCGGGGCCACCTGTGCTGCTGCATCCGCACCGCACCGGCAGGTAACTGACCGGAACCGGCGGGACAGGTTGAATCCCGGATTTCGCCTGCGCTATGATGCACACCCCGTCGCGGAGGCGGGCGGGATCCTTCGATCATGGCGGCTTCTCTCAGTCCGAAGATTCAAGATCTGGCAGCCCGGCTCAACCGGGATCCTGACTCCAAAATCTTCCTGCAGCTAGCCGAGGAGTACCGCAAGGAGGGGCTCCTTGAGGAAGCTCTTCTCGTCTGCAAGGGTGGGCTCAAAAAGCACCCCGGTTACCAGTCCGCGCGCGTCGCTATGGGGCGGATTTTTCTCTCCCTGAACCTGCTCGAGGAAGCACGTGTCGAGTTTGAGGCCGTGCTGCGTGCCGCACCCGACAACCTTCTTGCCAACAGGCTCCTGGGCGATCTGCTCGTAAAGTTGGGAGACACGGAAACAGCCCTGGGGCGCTACCGCGCGGTACAGATGTACGGCCCATCCGATCCGGACATTGCGGTGAAGATCCAGAAGCTCGAGGGAGGGCAATCCCCCTTGCCTCCGCCGCCGGCCGCTCCTGCAGGACCGGCAACTGCTCCCGCGGCGGTCAGGGCCGCCTCGGCACTCCGGCCGGCTACCACCCACTTTCCAACCCCTGCGCAGCAGCGCACCCCTGGCCCCCTGCCGGCAACAGAGGAGGAGCCGGCCCCGGGGGCTGAAGCACGGCCTCCGGCTGCCACGCCGGCCGAGGCAGCAGTTCCGACAACGCCCCCGTCGCCGGTTGCTCGTCCGTCGGGTGAAGCCGACAGGCTGTCTGTGCCGCCTCCCGTGCAAGCAGCCAAGAAGGTAGAGGAAACCCGACCCGCCGCCTCACCGGCTTCCCCGGAGCCGGCCCCGGAGCCCGAACCCGCGCCGGTTCCGGAGAGCCCGGCCGCCACTTTGACGCTGCAAGGCGGCGCAGCCCCTGCAGCTGGAGCGCAGAGCCAGGCGAAGGCACAGGGCGGACTCAAGAAGCCCCGGGATGGAATCAATACAGAGACCCTGGCGGAACTCTACGTCCGCCAGGGTTTCATCGAGCGTGCGATGGATGTCTACCGCTGCATCCTGAGCTATGAGCCGGAGAACCGTGATATTCGGCGGCGTCTCCGTGAGCTCGAGCCGATGATGCTCAAGAAGGAGCGCATGAAAGCGCCTGTTCCACTGGCGGGCGACGCTCCACGGAACTCACCCCCGGCGACGCAGCCCCCAGCGGGCTCCATCGAGCGACTGGAGCGCTGGCTCAAGGCCATTCAGGCGGGGCGGCCATGAGGGTTGCGAGTGGACCTCCGGCCATGGGCACCGTCCTGGTGGATCTGGTGAAGGGGCTCAAGGACATCACTGCGGTGGCGGTCGTGGGATTCGACGGCATGGTGATCGACCAGTGCACCTCGGAGCCCGACGTTAACCTGGATTTGATCTCGGTCGGACACACGTCGCTCATCAAGCAGGCGGTTACCTTTCTGCGAGACTCCAACGGTGGTGAACCGACGGAGTTGATCCTTACCACGAGCCGGCAAAAGCTTGTTGCGCGCCTCGTCGCGAAGGAGTATTTCCTGCTGATCATTCTGCGCCCCGAAGCCAGCCTCGGACAGGCGCGCCACGTGGCCTGTCGCGCCGGGTCTCTGCTCGAAGCCGAGTTGCGCTAGAGCGGGAACTCAACGCCACCACACCCATAAAGGGACTGCTTCCAGGCTTCCGACCCGTTCCGGAGACGGATTTCATGAAAACTAAAGACTTGATGGAATTGATGGATTACATCTCGCGCAGCAATTTTATAGAATGCGAGATCGAACAAGAAGGCCTCAAACTACGACTGGTAAAAGCGAGACCGCGCAAGCGGTCGCAGGAGCCGGCTTCGGGCCACCCAGAGCCGGGTGGGGTGCAGGTAATGCCCACGGCGCCCGCTCCCGCAGCCGCTGGCCCGCCGGCACCAGGATCCACGCCCGTCCTGGCACCCCTCGAGGCGGGGCTCGTTGAAGTGCGATCTCCGATGGTTGGAACCTTTTACCGCCGGTCCTCACCCGAGGCGCCCGCGTTCGTGGAACCCGGCCAGAAGGTCCAAAAGGGAACGGTGCTGTGCATCGTGGAAGCCATGAAGCTCATGAACGAAATCGAGTCTGAGGTGGATGGAGAAATTGTCGAGGTGCTGGTCGAGAACGGCCAACCTGTGGAATATAGCGAGGCGCTCTTCCGGATACGACCCGGGGCATCAGCCTGATCACGTGTTCAAGAAAATCCTCATTGCCAACCGTGGCGAGATTGCGCTGCGCATCATCTGGGCCTGTCGCGAGTTGGGCATCAGCACGGTGGCCGTCTACTCCGAGGCGGACGCTCACTCATTGCACGTAAAATTCGCCGACGAGGATGTCTGTATCGGCCCGGCACCGGCCAGCGATTCTTATCTGAACATCAGCAGCATTCTGTCGGCTGCCGAGATCACCGGCGCCGACGCTGTGCATCCCGGCTACGGCTTCCTGTCGGAGTCGGCTCACTTCGCGGAAGTCTGTGAAGCCTGCAATCTGACATTCATTGGTCCCAGCCCCGAGATCCTGCGCCTGGTCGGCGACAAGGTGCGAGCCCGGCAGACGATGAGCGCGGGCGGTGTGCCGGTGCTGCCGGGGAGCGACAGCGCCCTGGCATCCGGAGAGGAGGTCGAGCGCGTCGCGGACGAGATCGGATTCCCTCTCATCATCAAGGCGGTAGCCGGCGGTGGCGGGAAAGGAATGCGTGTGGTGCGTTCGTCCGACGGCCTGGAGTCTGCTGTGTCGGTGGCGCGGCAGGAGGCCGGAGCGTCCTTCGCGGACGATCGGGTGTATGTCGAGAAACTTCTGGAGGAGCCGCGCCACGTGGAGTTTCAAATCATGGCAGACAATCATGGCAACCAGGTCCACCTCGGTGAACGCGAGTGCTCCATCCAGAGACGGCACCAGAAGATCATCGAAGAATCGCCTTCCACCGCGCTGACCCCGGCTCTGCGCGAGGCCATGGCCAAGTCGGCCATCACAGCCGCCCGGGTCTCACACTACACGAACGCCGGCACGGTCGAGTTCCTTCTGGACCGGGACGGAAGCTTTTACTTCATCGAGATGAATGCACGCATCCAGGTCGAGCACCCGGTCACGGAGATGGTGACTGGCATCGACCTGATCAAGGAGCAGATCCGTGTCGCCGCCGGCGAGACCTTGGGCTATTCCCAGCGTCAGGTGAAATGGAGGGGGCACAGCATCGAGTGTCGAATCAATGCCGAGTGTCCTGATACTTTCGTGCCGTCTCCCGGATTGATTACCTCGTTTCACCTGCCGGGTGGGCCGGGGGTGCGCATCGATACCGCGGCGCACTCGCAACTGAATGTTTCTCCCTATTACGATTCGATGATCGCCAAGTTGATCACGCATGGCAATGATCGCGCCGAAGCCATCTTCCGCATGCGGCGTTCCCTGGAGGTCATGGTCGTGGAGGGGATAAAGACCAACATTCCGCTCCACCTGCGGATCATCAACGATCCGGACTTTCTGATTGGCCGGCTCTCGACCGGTTACCTCAACCGTCTCCTCGCGTCGGGGGATACGGACGTGACAGGGAATGCGGCCAGTGCCGAGGGATCGGCCTAGGCGGCACCTGTGCAGCCGCGCCGCCGTCTGCCGTCGTGCATCTATCCGATCACCGATCCGGCTCAGGCCGGCTCCCCATCACACGCGGCCCTGACCCGGGCGCTGTTGCGGGGGGGAGCGCGCTGGTTGCAACTGCGTGACAAGAGCCGCACCGCCTCCGAGCTGGTGGAAGACTTCCGCCGAGCCTGTCGCGAGGCCCGCAAACGCGGCGCCTTGGCGATCATCAATGACAGGGTAGACCTGGCGCTGGCGGTCGGCGCTGCGGGGGTGCACGTGGGAGAGGAGGATCTTCCCGCGCAGGAGGCGCGTCGCCTCCTCGGTCCTGCTGCGCTGATCGGGGTGTCAACGCACAGTGTCTCCGCGGCCGAGCGGGCGTCGCGGCTGCCCGTTGACTACGTGGCCCTGGGGCCGATCTATCGCAGTCCCAGCAGGCCCGGGGCGCACCGCGCCCTCGGGCTCGAGCCGCTGCGCCGCGCACGCACGAAAGTTGCGCTGCCCCTGGTGGCGATCGGCGGAATTAACACCGAGCGCCTGGCAGAGGTGCTGCGCGCCGGGGCCGATGCGGCGGCGATCATCTCCGGTGTGTGCGCGGCGCCGGAAGGAGCGGAAGCGCGCGTGAGGGTATTGATCCGGGATGCCCGCCGTGTGGTGGCGCAGCGGCTTCTGAAGGGGCGCCACCTCTACGTCGTCGGTTTCATGGGTGCTGGCAAGTCGAGCGTGGGGCCTGTCGTGGCCCGGGCTCTGAGCCGACCTTTCATCGATCTGGATCGGGAAATTGAGTGCGCCGCCGGGATGCGGATTGCTGAGCTTTTCGATCGCCGCGGTGAGGCGCACTTCCGTCTCCTCGAGCGCCGCACGCTCTTCCGCGTGAGCCGCGGCCGGGAAGCAGTGATCGCGCTAGGGGGCGGAGCCCTCGGAGAGCCGTCCAGCGTGCGGTGCGTGCGCCGGACAGGGCGGAGCGTCTGGCTGCACGCGTCGTTTGAGACGCTCCAACGACGCTGTCGGGGTCCGGGGGCGCCAGAGAGGCCACTGATGCGCGATCGGGGCCTCAGTCGGAGGTTGTATCGAACGCGGCAGGCGCTCTACTCGAAGTCTGATTTCAAGGTCCCCACCGCGCGGCTCGATGAAGAAAGGGTGGCGGCACGAATTCTTGCATGGGTGGAGAGGAGAGGAGGATGAGGGTGCTCGTCCTGAGCGACATCCACGGAAACCTCGAGGCACTGAGCGCGGTTCTGGCCGCGGCCCGTCCACGGGGGTGGGATCAGGTCTGGTTTCTGGGAGATCTGGTCGGATACGGGGCGGATCCCGAAGCCGCCGTGCAGCAGTTGCGAGCGCTGAATCCCGCGTTCATGGTGCGGGGGAACCACGACAAGGTGATCTGCGGAGTTGAATCGGCCAGCGGGTTCAACAGCGCTGCGCGCACCGCGGTGGAATGGACCCAGCGTGCCCTGAGTGAGGACAGCCTCGCCTATTTGCGCGCCCTGCCGGAGGGGCCTGCGGTGGCGGCGCCCGGAGTCTGGGTGGCACACGGCGCCCCGCTCGATGAGGACGAGTATCTGCTGGAGGAGGGAGCGGCCTCCAGACAGTTCGATGCGTGCGATTTCAACCTCTGCTTCATTGGCCACAGCCACATCGCCTGCGTCTTCAGCCTGCGTGCGGGGCGCATCGGCCGCCAGGTTCCACCCCCGGCAGATGGCCTCAAGCTCGGGCCGGGGGAGAGGCACCTGTTCAATCCCGGATCGGTCGGGCAGCCGCGGGACCGGGATCCGCGCGCCGCCTACGCCATTCTGGACACGCAGGGCGGCCAGGTGGAGCACTACCGCGTGACCTACGATATCGCCACGGCCTCGCAGAAGATCCTGCAGGCGAACCTCCCGCCCCTGCTCGCCCGGCGCCTCGAGACGGGTGTCTGAACTCGCGACGAGTGAGCCCGAAATTCTTGACTACGTTCGGGGCCTCACTCTAGATTGACGCCAGACCTCGGAGGCACAGGACGGAGGCTACGATGGCTGAGCTGGTTCAATTGGGGCGTCTTTGGAATCTCATCAACTGGACAACGTTGAAATACCTCGACCTCGTTCATCCCCGCTTGAAGCAAGAGGAGAGATACCGACGGTTCATGAAGGTGCGTACATTTTTTAACCCGGAACTCGCCATCGGCCAGCACGAAAGCTCAGCCCCGATCAAGGTTGGTCGATTGCAGTTCGAGTATCTCAGGAAACAAGGTTTAAAACCTCAGAACAACCTCTTGGATTATGGATGTGGAGCCCTGCGATTGGGGAGGTACGTCATACCTTTCCTCGAGCCGGGTTTGTACTATGGACTGGACATATCTGAGAGCATCGTAGCCTACTCCCAACGCCTTGTTGCCAAGTCTGATCTTGCCCCGTCAACGCCTTCCCTATGCCATATCAAGGGATCGGGTATCCCCTTCGACAAGAGATTTGATTACATTATCGCGCAAAGCGTGTTCACCCACACCGACCCTGACACTACTCTCGTGATCATGAGAGCAGCAGCAGAGCATATGCATGATTCGTCTCAGTTTTTGGCGACTTTCTGGATAAGAAATGAGTTTGGTGAATCGAGGGGAGTGGATTACTACTATCCGGCCGAGAGAATCATGGACATGGCAGAGAAATCAGGCTTGCGGCCGGAGATCAAAGATGACTATGAGCATCCCTCACAAAAGATGGTTATCTTCAGCAGACAAGGTCCCGCAAGATAGGGCCACTCTCTGAGCCGAAACTGACCCGTTCCGAACGCTCCTGGAGGGGAGGGTCCCAGCAGATCAGGGGCGGGTGAGGCGGCAGCAGAGGACGCGCCACAGGGCCGCTGCACAAGATCCGCACCTCCAAGGCCCCGTACCCCCCCCCTGGCTCCGCTGCCACTTGTTCCAGAATTTTCCGGATCGTG
This sequence comes from Acidobacteriota bacterium, assembly GCA_027295505.1. GTDB lineage: Bacteria > Acidobacteriota > Polarisedimenticolia > JAPUKU01 > JAPUKU01 > JAPUKU01. The sequence continues at coordinate 25,834 of JAPUKU010000047.1, read as the reverse complement.
CTGACCTCGTTGTAGACGGGGACGATCGCGCTCAAGAACAAGCCAGGGCTCCTCCCGAGGGACGTCTGGCTTGAACTCCGCTGTTCGGGAAATATATTTGCTGCCTGGGCCCGATTGCTCCTGGCATGACGCCAGCGGGCCCTTTCTTGACAGGTAAGGGAGCGGGACCCATATTACACCGGGTTTGAAAGTGGGCACCTGCTTGATTCATAAGGACTTAGAGCAAAAACCTTCGGAGCGGTGAGGCCAGCACAATCATGGCGATGAAACTCGGCGAGCTGCTGGTCAAGGCCGGCCTGATCACTGACGGCCAGCTGAAGGAGGCCCTCGGGCGGCAGAAGTCAGATGGAGGCAAGCTGGGCTCGAATCTGGTGACGCTCGGCTTCGCCAAGGAAGGCGAGATCACCAAGGTGTTGTCCGAACAGTTCGGGGTGCCAGCGGTCCAGCTTTCCGACTACGAGATCGACGAGACCGTCATCAAGCTGGTGCCCTCGGAAGTAGCCCAGAAATACATGATCATGCCCGTCAACCGGCACGGTGCCACCATCACTATCGCCATGGTCGATCCGACAAACGTGTTCGCCATGGATGACATCAAGTTCATGACCGGATACAACGTCGAGCCCGTGGTGGCCGCGGAATCCTCGATCAAGGAAGCCATCGACCGCTATTACGGATCCTCCCACGCGCTCGAGCTCAAGAAGGTGATGGAAGAAATGTCCGACCTCGGCCAGAGCGCCGAGGACGCCAACCTCGAGGTCATGGACGACGAGGAGGACATCGACATCCAGAAACTGGCGGCCTCGACAGAGGAAGCGCCGGTCGTCAAGCTCGTCAACCTGATCCTCACCGACTCGATCAAGCGGGGGGCCAGCGACATCCACATCGAGCCGTACGAGACGGATTTCCGCGTGCGCTTCCGCATCGACGGCGTGCTGTACGAGATCATGAATCCGCCGTTGAAGCTTCGTGACGCGATCACTTCCCGTGTCAAGATCATGGCCAAGCTCGACATCTCCGAGAAGCGCCTGCCACAGGACGGCCGCATCAAGATCAAGATGAAGCTCAGCGGCAAGAACAAGGAGATGGATTATCGCGTCAGCTGCCTGCCGACGCTGTTTGGCGAAAAGATTGTGCTCCGGCTTCTCGACAAAGACAAGTTGATGCTGGACATGACCAAACTGGGCTTCGAGCAGGAGTCGTTCAAGAAGTTCGAGCGGGCTATCTTCCGGCCCTACGGCATGGTCCTGGTCACCGGCCCGACAGGAAGCGGCAAGACGAACACGCTTTACTCCTCCATCTCTCGTGTCAACACGCCGGAGACGAACATCATGACGGCCGAGGATCCCGTGGAGTTCAACCTGCACGGGATCAACCAGGTGCAGATGAAGGAGTCAATCGGTCTGAACTTTGCCGCGGCCCTGCGTTCCTTCCTTCGACAGGATCCGAATATCGTTCTGGTGGGCGAGATCCGTGATTTCGAAACCGCGGAGATCGCGGTCAAGGCGGCCCTCACGGGACACCTCGTGCTCTCGACCCTGCATACAAACGACGCCCCCGGCACCATCAACCGCCTCATGAACATGGGCATTGAGCCGTTCCTGGTGGCCACTTCGGTCCACCTGATCTGTGCCCAGCGTCTCATCCGACGCGTGTGCAAGGACTGCAAGGAGGACATCAAGGTGCCGCCCCAGGCACTGGTTGACATCGGTTTCGGTGAGCAGGAAGCCCCGAAGATCAGGATCTACAAAGGGCGGGGCTGCACGACCTGCAACAACACGGGTTACAAGGGCCGCGTGGGCGTCTACGAGGTCATGGAGATCACCGAAAGCCTGCGCGAAATGATCCTGACCGGTGCCTCCACGACCGAGCTCAAGAACAAGGCCGTGGAAGACGGGATGCTCACCCTGCGCGGCAGCGGACTGCAGAAACTGCGTGAAGGATCGACCACTATCGAGGAGGTCGTACGCGAAACTGTCCTATGAGTTCGGTTATCCCCCCGGGTGGTATAGGAGACAAGTGAATGCCAGTCACGCTGCATCAACTGTTGAAAACCCTGATCGAACAGGGAGGGACGGATCTGCACATCACCACCAACTCCCCGCCACAGATTCGCATCGACGGGAAGCTCGTGCCCCTGCAGTTGCCGCCGCTCACTCCCGTGGATACCAAGCAGCTCGTCTATAGCGTGCTCACAGACAACCAGAAGCACCGTTTCGAGGAGAACCTGGAGCTTGACTTCTCGTTCGGGGTCAAGGGCCTGGCCCGCTTCCGAGCAAACATCTTCAACCAGCGTGGAGCGGTGGCGGCCGCTCTGCGTACGATTCCGTACGAGATCAAGAGCTTCAAGGATCTGGGTCTGCCCGAGGTGGTCGCGGCGGTCACCCGGAAGCCGCGCGGCCTGGTTCTGGTCACGGGCCCGACGGGTAGCGGAAAATCGACGACGCTGGCCGCCATGATCGACAAGGTCAACACCGAGCGTCAGGAGCACATCATCACCATCGAAGATCCGGTCGAGTACCTGCACGGGCACAAGAAATGCCTCGTCAATCAGCGGGAGCTGTTCGCAGACACCCATTCATTTGCGGCCGCTCTCAAGTCGGCCCTCCGCGAGGATCCCGACGTGGTGCTCATTGGGGAAATGCGAGACCTGGAGACCATCGAATCGGCACTTCGCATTGCTGAGACGGGACACCTGACATTCGCCACGCTGCATACCAACTCGGCGGCACAGACGATCAACCGCATCATCGACGTCTTCCCGGCGCACCAGCAGTCCCAGATCCGCGCCCAGCTCTCGTTCGTGATCGAAGGCATCATGTGTCAATCGCTCTTGCCTCGGGCGAACGGCCGGGGGCGGGTGCTCTGCATGGAGATCCTCATACCGACCCCTGCAGTGCGGAACCTGATCCGGGAAGACAAGATCCACCAGATCTATTCATCGATGCAGACAGGTCAGGCCGGCAGCGGAATGCAAACCTTTAATCAGGCCCTGTCGACGCTTTACTTCAAGAAGATGATCAGCCTGGAAACGGCTCTGAGTTACTCATCAAAACCGGACGAACTGCAGGACATGATCAATCGTGGCTCAGGAACCGCGGCTCCGGGAGTGCAAAAGCCGGGCATGCGGTCTCCTGTGGCGGGACGCCGCTAAGAGGGATCAGGGAGAATAGCCGATGGCAACCTTCGCCTGGAAAGGCAAGAATCGGGGAGGCGCTCAGCAGGAAGGAGTTCTGGAGGCTACCAACAAGGACGCCGTGATTGCTACCCTGCGGCGGCAGCAGATCATTGTCACCGGGGTCACCGAGAAGGGGAAAGAGTTCGCCCTTCCGAAGTTCGGCGGTGGCGTATCTCAGAAAGAGATTGCCATCTTCACCCGTCAGTTTTCGGTCATGATCGACGCCGGCCTGCCACTCGTGCAGTGCCTCGAGATCCTGGCTTCGCAGAATGACAACCGCGCCTTTCAGAAAGTCTTGTTCGCAGTCCGCCAGGATGTCGAGTCGGGGTCCACGCTCGCCGACTCCCTGCGCAAGCACCCCAAGATCTTCAGCGATCTGTTCGCTAACATGGTGGCCGCCGGTGAGGCCGGAGGTATTCTCGACACCATTCTGCAGAGGCTCTCGGTGTACATCGAGAAAGCCGTGAAGCTGAGGGCATCGGTGCGTTCGGCCAGCATCTACCCCGTTGCCGTCATCACCATAGCTATCGGCGTCGTCACGCTCATTCTGTGGAAGGTCATTCCCACCTTTGCCACCCTGTTCGAGGGCCTGGGCGCAACGCTGCCCCTGCCAACCCGTATCGTTATCGCCATCAGCCGCTTCCTCGGCCGTTTCATGTGGCTCCTCGTTCTGGGCGGCATCGGCGCTTTCATCATGTTTAACCGCTACTACAAGACGAACCAGGGCGAGCACGTCATCGACGGCCTGGTCCTGCGCATGCCTCTAATCGGTGGTCTCATGCGCAAGATTGCCGTGGCACGCTTTTGCCGCACCCTGTCGACGCTGATCGCGAGCGGTGTGCCCATCCTCGAGAGTCTCGAGATCACCGCCAAGACCGCCGGTAACATCATCGTGGCGGATGCCATCATGACAACCCGCAAGAGCATCGAGGAAGGCAGGACCATTTCCGATCCACTGCGTGAGACCGGAGTTTTCCCGCCCATGGTCGTACAGATGATCTCGGTAGGTGAACAGACCGGAGCCCTCGACGCGATGCTCAGCAAGATCGCGGATTTCTATGAGGACGAGGTTGATGAGGGCGTGAATAACCTGCTGACGTTGATGGAGCCGATCATGATCTCGTTCCTGGGTGTGGTCATCGGCGGCATCGTAATCGCCATGTACCTACCGCTGTTCACCCTCATCAGCCAGATCGGCTGAGCCAGGGAGAAGCCCGAACGGGCCGCTCCAGCGGCTCCAGGCGCAGCGCTGACCATGTCCGAGCGAGAGTTCGAGCCCCACCTCCTGCAGTTGATGGTCGTGCGGGTGGTGGCTTCCACCACGCTTCTAATCGCCGCTTTCGTGGTGGAGTTGATCTTCCTGCCCGTCCTCTCCCTCTATCCGCTGTTTCTCCTCACCGCCGCGATCTACATCCTGAGTGCGGCGTACGGCATTGCCTATCCCTGGTTGCGCGACAGCCGCGCCTTCGTCTACCTCCAGGTCTTGGGGGATCTGGCCGTCACCACGGTTTTTGTCTACATCAGCGGAGGCGCCGAAAGCTCGTTTTCGTTCCTCTATGTCCTGTCGGTGGTCGTGGGGGCGATGTTTCTGGGGCGGCGGGGAGCGCTGCTGACAGCATCTCTGTCCTGGATCCTCTATTCAGGCATGGTGGTTCTGCTGATGTACGGCTGGCTGGAGGGGTATCCCGCGCGGCTGGATCCGTTCTCCGAGACCGAAAAGCTGCGCGTCTACTACTCGGTGGCGGTGCATTTCGTGGGCTTCTACTGTGCGGCTCTGGCGATGTCGTATCTCGCGGAGCGCCATCGGCTAACCGGGCGCGAGCTGGAACGTCACCGTTTCGAGCTGGCCGCACTGCAGGCGCTCAACAGCGACATCCTGCGGAGCATCCACAGCGGCATCCTGGCCACGGACCTGCATGGCCGGGTGCGTTTTATCAATCCCCCGGGAGCCGAAATCCTCGGACGTACGCAGGAGGAGCTACGGGGCGCGAACCTGTGCGATCTTTTGGACGAAGATCCGGGCTTCCTGGAGCAGCTCCGCGGACAGATTGAGGACCGCCGTCGTCTGAGGTATGAGAAAGACTATAATAACGCGCTCGGGCAGCGCCTTACCCTCGGCTTCTCGGCGTCTCTTCTGCTCAACCCGGAAGGCCAGCCCGAAGGGTTCATCTTCTCGTTCCAGGATCTCAGCGACGTGCGTGCCCTGGCGGACGAGGTCAAGATCAAGGATCGCATGGCCGTCCTCGGGGAGATGGCCGCCGGACTCGCCCATGAGCTTCGAAACCCGCTTGCCTCGATGACCGGCTCGGTCCAGGTGCTGCGGTCCGATCTCGATCTGAAGGGGGAGCAGTCCAGCCTGATGGACATCATCCTCAAGGAATCGCAACGGCTGGAGAGAACCATCCGTGACTTTCTGCTCTTCGCCAAGCCCGGCCAGTTCCACCCCCAACCGACCGATCTGGGGATCCTTCTGAAAGAGACGGCCGCCCTGCTGCGCAACAGCAGGGAGTTCCGGACCTCCCACTCGCTGGAGTGCGACATCGACCCTCAGGCCGCCCGCTGCACCGCCGATCCGAACCTCATCAAGCAAGTGATCTGGAACCTGGCCACAAACGCGCTCAAAGCCATGCCGGACGGAGGGTGCCTCAGGATGACCGTGCAAGGCTCGAAAACCGGCGGCCGCGAGCTGGTTTTTCGTGATCAGGGGGTAGGCATGACACCCGAGCAGGTGCAGAGTTGCTTCCGACCCTTCCAGGGCTCCTTCCGGGGTGGCACAGGGCTGGGTCTGGCCATCGTCTACCGCGCCGTACAGGAGCATGGGGGAACCGTGCGGGTGCGCAGTGTGCCGGGCTGCGGTACCGAAATCTGTATCAACCTGCCGGCCATCGCGGTGCCGGCGCCCGCGCTGGCGATGACGGCCCAGGAGTGAGCCCGGTGGAGAAGATCCTGGTCGTCGATGATGAAGTCAGCATGCGCGACTTCCTGGACATCATGCTGCGCAAGGAGGGGTACGAGGTAGAGCTTGCCGGCACCGGACGCGAAGCCATGCGCCTGCTGGAGGGCGGCCTCTACGATCTGGTGATCTCCGATCTGAGCATGGGCGACCTGAGTGGCCTGGACATTCTCAGGCGTTCGAAGGAAGTCGCCGCCCAGACGCCGGTCATGATGATCACCGCCTACGCGAGCACGGAATCGGCGATCGATGCGCTCAAGCTCGGTGCCTGTGACTACGTCATCAAACCATTCAATGTCGACGAGCTAAAGATTGTCATCCGTAACGCCCTCGAGCGGCGCCGCCTGGTCAGCGAGAACCAGGAGCTCAAACGTGAGTTGCGTGGCCGCTACCGCTTCGAGGAGCTCGTCGGGCGCAGCCCAAAGATGAAAGCAGTCCTGTCTCTGGTTGAGAAGATCTCCATGACAGGCAGCACCGTGCTGGTGCAGGGTGAGAGCGGCACCGGGAAGGAGCTGGTTGCGCGGGCCATCCACTTCAACAGCCCGAGGGCGGACAAGCCGTTCATTTCGATCAACTGTGGGGCTCTGCCGGACGAGCTCCTCGAGAGCGAGCTCTTTGGCCACACGAAAGGGTCGTTCACAGGCGCCATCTCCTCCAAGAAAGGCCTGTTCGAGGTGGCCGACGGTGGCAGCATCTTCCTGGACGAGATCGGGGAGACCTCCACCGCCATGCAGGTCAAGCTACTGCGCGTTCTTCAGGAACGGCGCATCCGGCGCGTGGGCGGGACCGAGGAGATTCCGGTCAATGTGCGGATCATCGCTGCCACCAACCAGGACCTGGCCCAGGCGGTGCGCGAGCGCAGGTTCCGCGAGGACCTGTTCTACCGCATCAACGTCATTCCGCTGCCCCTGCCACCGCTGCGCGAGAAGAAGGAAGACATCCCGACCCTTGCGGAACACTTCCTGGCCAAGGTGAGCAAGGAAATGGGCAAGCCCCTCAAGGGTATCTCCCGCCAGGCCATGGAGCTTCTGGAGGCGCACGCCTGGCCCGGAAACGTACGCGAGCTCGAGAACGTCATCGAGCGCGCCGTGGCCCTGGAATCGGCTGGAATGATCCAGCCGCAGAGCCTTCCCCCCGAGGTGTGCGAGGGGAGGGTAGCCGGCGCGGCTCCGGGCATCGAAATCCCCGAAGAGGGGCTCGACCTGGAGTCCCGGCTGGAAGACCTGCGTGTGGACGCCATGAGGCAGGCTCTCGAGCGGAGCGAAGGAGTGCAGTCGCAGGCGGCCCGCCAGCTGGGCATGACCTTCCGTTCCTTCCGGTACTTCGCCAAGAAGTACGGCCTGGCTCGTGACGATTCCTGAAATCCGGCAACGGCACTGGGTGGTTCTGGCACTGCTGGCGAGTGCGGTGCCCTGGTTTCGCTCGGCGCTCGTCGGTTCCCGCGTCCTGTACTTTCGCGACTTGCTGCAGAACCTGTACCCCTGGCGGCGGTTCTGGGCCGCGGAGGTTGCCCAGTGGCGCTGGCCCCTGTGGGATCCGTACGCATCAGGCGGTGTGCCCTATCTGGCGAATCCGAACACGCTTTCGCTCTACCCCCTTTCCTGGCTCCAGGGCCTGCTGCCGTTCGATCTGGCGTTCAACTGGCTACTGATCGGCACCTGGCTTCTGGGTGAGGCAGGTGCCTACCGTCTGGGCCGCAGGCTGGGGCTCGATCGCGCGCCGGCGGTGCTCACGGCGATCGCCTACGGTGGCAGCGGCTACCTGATCTCTGCCCTCAACCTGCCGAACCTGCTCCTGGCGGCGGCCGCTGCGCCCTGGGTCTGCTGGGCGGCCCTGGGCCTGGCCCGGCGTGCGTCGAGCAGGGATGCAGCTTTACTGGGCGTCAGCGTGGCTCTCTGCGCGCTCGGCGGAGAGCCGGTGGCGCTGGGCGTAACGCTGGGGGCATCCGGCCTGATGGTGGGACTCGGTTCGCGCGGCGGCGCGCCACTCAGCCGCCGGTCCGCGGTCGGTGTGGCAGGGGTGGCGCTGAGCCTTCTGCTCGCAGCCCCTCTGGTCCTGCCGGCGATGGAGCTGGTCGTCAATTCGGAGCGTGGCGAGGGGCTCGCCGGGGAAGAGCGCACCCGCTGGGCACTCGACATGGCCGGTGTGGGGGAGATGTTCCTGCCCCGGTTCGGTGGCGAGGCGGTGTCGTTCGATCCCTCCCGCTACTGGAGCCAGACACGGCACGCCGGCACCATGCCGTTGCTCGTCTCCCTGTACGCGGGAGTGCCCCTCCTGACGCTGGCCGGTCTGGGCTGGGGCTCTCTGAACCGGCGGAACCGGCTGCTGGTCGGCGCGGGCTTGCTGCTCTGCCTGGCTCTGGCGGCCGGCATCGCCGGACCGCTCATTCAGGGGGGCGGTGCGGCCGGCTCTCCCGCCGGATGGCTGCGTTACCCCAGCAAGTTCGTCATCGGCATCTTCTGTGCGCTCGCGGTGCTGGCCGGCAGGGGTCTGCAGCGGTTGATCCGTCTGCCGGTGCCCGGGCGCGCGGCCCCGATCGCCCTTCTGGCGCTCAGCGCTGTCCTGGCAATCCTGGTCTGCACCGATCAATTCGGCGGCACCCTGTGCGAGCGCTGGGCCGCGTCGATCTTCTCTCTGCCACCGCAGCTGGCGCAGGCTGCGGCGCCGGGTCTGCGGCGCAGCCTGGCAATCGCGCTGCTGCTGTGCGGCGCCACCGTCCTGCTGCTGGGCCCGCTGCGCTCCCGGCTGCGTCCACCGGTGATGGCTGCGGCCTGGATCCTGCTCGTGTCCGGAGACCTCTGGGCGGCGCAGATCAATCTGGTTCCCACGGCCCCCGCTGAAGCCCTCCGCCTGCGCACGTTCTTCGCCGGGTCGCTGCAGCCGGAGGCACGCATTTTTCGCGAGGAGAGACCTTCCGGGTTCCAGTTGCGGGCCCGCGACGCTTCGCGCCTCTGGGGCTTTCTCTTCGATCGCGCCACGCTGGCCCGCCACACCTCGAGCGAAGCCCGGCTCGTCAACCTGCTGGAGCGGCCAACCGATCGGTTGTGGCCCGCGTCCACGGCGCGCCTGGGCCGCTGGGTTCGGGACGCCGATGGAACGGAGAAGGTGAGCATCCTGCGCCGCACGGGCGCCGAATGGTGGATCTCATATGGGGAGGCTCCTCCGCCCGGGGTCGATGAGGTGGCCGTGGCCCACGGGGTGTCTCTGCCGCCCCCGAGGCTCTGGCGCGTGCGCGACCCGCTGCCCCGTGTGTTCTTTGCCCCGCGTGTGGCCGTGGCTCAGGGAGGGGATGCGATCCGCAGGGGGCTCTCCTCTAGCCCCGTCGACGTATGGGTTGAGGCCGAGGACGGCGGAGCAGTCCTGCGGGACCTGGAAACTCCAGGGGTCGGATCGCCGTCGGGCACCTGCAGCCTTGCGGAGTCAACCACCGATCAGGTGCGGTTGCGCTGCACGGCCGAGGTTCCGGGAGTCGCGGTGTTGCTCGATGCCGACTACCCGGGTTGGGAAGTGCGCGTCGATGGTGTGGAGATGGACTCCCTGCGTGTCAACGGTGCGTTCCGGGGAGTTCATTTGCAGCCCGGCCGCCACGACGTGATCTGGCGTTTCAGACCGTTCAGCGTTCAGCTGGGCCGTGCCTTCGGCCTCCTGGGCCTCATCGGTGCCCTCGTGCTGGGCTTCCGAAAAGGCGAAGGGGCGACAAAAAGTGTCAACCGGTGCTGACACGGGTTGTCACACGGTCTGTCCGCTGGCGCCGATTTATCCGGTTGCTTGCCACTTCCGAGGGGCGATGATAGCTTATCCAAAGGACTTAGCGCCGCCGCCTCGATGGCATGGCGCTTGCTCTAGAATCAGTCTAAAAGGAGGTGAGTTTATGCTAAAGAGACAGAAGGGTTTCACACTGATCGAGCTGCTGATCGTCGTGGCGATTATCGGTATTATCGCCGCCATCGCGATTCCGAACCTGCTCAACGCGATTGACCGCGGTAAGCAGAAGAGGACGATGGCTGACCTTCGCTCGATCGCTACGGCGACCGAGTCGTACGCGATTGACTATAATCGCTACCCTATAAGCATGTCCGGTCCTGTGGGCGGAAATGCGACGGGGACGATTTCGCCGACGTACATCAAGCAGGTCCCACCGAACGACGGTTGGGCTAACGTCATCCAGTGGACGACGGATGCCACCGGCGGCACCTACACCGTCGAGTCGTACGGTAAGGACGGCATATCAGATGCTTCCGTAGGCGCGACCACGAACTTCAACAACGACATCACGTTCGTTGATGGTTCGTTCACGGCCTGGCCGGAAGGCGCCCAGACCTAATTGGATCTTTGCCAGCTAGGGCGGCTCGGCCCAACCGGGCCGCCCTTCTGGCTTGTCCAATCCAGGAACCTCCCGATGTGGGCCTCCCGAACATGACCTCCCCTTTCAGTCCGGTCCTCACTCATGCCAGAATGCGACCCCGGCGAAGGTCGTCTGAGTCCGGCGGCGCATGCGGTTTCTCTCTCATCGAACTTCTCATCGTGGTTGCCATCATTGGCATCCTGACGGCGATCTCCATACCTGCCCTGGACACGGCCATCCAGAAGTCCCGCCAGCGGGCCACGATGTCGGACATGCGCACTCTGGCCAACGCTCTGCACGCCTACTTGGTGGACGAGGGGCATTTTCCTGTCGGTGCATCCATGGCGGCCATCAAACCGTTTCTGGTTCCGCATATCACCAAGGTCTTTCCGTCGAGGGATGCCTGGAAGACTGACTTCGGATACGCCACCAACGGCCAGAGTGAATACACGATCGAGAGTTACGGCGCGGACGGCTTGCCCGGAGCCAACATCTCGTTCGCCACGCGGTTCGATTTCAACCGCGACATTGTTCACAGCGACGGCAGGTTCGCCGCCACTCCGGATTAAACCCGAACCACGCGGGCGGTTCCCCGAGTGAAATCCCGTCCCCTCGCCCCTCCCGTTTTCTGGCTGCTGGTCGCGGCCCTGGCGCTCTGTGTGTGGATGCCGCCGGAGATCCATACCGGCTCCCGGGTCATCCTCGCTGCGGTGGCGGCCCTCCTGTCCTGCCTGCTGGCGGCAGCGTCCGCCAGCAGAGTGCTAGGCCAAACGCTGCCTCACGTGCCGGGATCGACAGGGGAAGGAGATGTGCCCGCGCGGCACCACGCGCTGCTTGTCCTCATCGTCAGTGGTCTCTTGGCGAGCAGCCTGCTTTCCCTGAACCCGTACCGCTCGGTGCACCTGCTGGTGGCGCTGGCCGGTGCCTGTGCCTTCTATCTCGGCTGTCGGCGCTGGGCCTCCGGCGCACCCCAGCTCTGGGCCGCCTCATTTCTTTTCATCAGCGTTCTCGTGGCGCTCGTGGCCTGCCTGCAGGCGGCCGGCGGCCTGGAGCACACTCTCGCGGCGGCGCTTGAGGCGGATCCCGAGCTTCCCGGCGCTTGGCGTACGCGCCTGGAGTCGGGCCGTGCCTTTGGCACCCTGCTGCTTCCCGCCACTCTGGGTGGTCTGATGGGAATGGCGCTGCCGGTGGCCGTGGGGTTTGCGGGCACGCTGCGCGGCGCCGGGAGGCTGGGCGCCCTGCTGGCCGCGGGTCTCCTGCTGGTGGCACTGGCGCTGAGCCGATCGTACGGGGCTGTCGCCGCCACCGCCCTGGCGGCTGTCTGGGCCGCCGGGCGTCTCCCTGCGCGGCGCGCCCTGTGGCTGCGCCTCGGCGTGCTGGCGGCTGCAATCCTGGTGGTTCTGCTCTTTTCCTCGGCACGCTACCGGAGCGCGGGCCAGCGCCTGCTGGAGCCTCAGGGACCGGTTGTCCAGCGCTGGCTCAATTGGAAGACCGCCTCGAATGTTCTCGCGCGTTACCCCGTCCTGGGCAGCGGCCCAGGTGCCTACGCCTCGGCGTTCGTGAGCCTGCGACAGGAGGGGGAGAACGACACGCGTTACGTGCACAACACGCCGCTGCAGGCGGCGGCCGAGGCGGGCCTGTGGATCCTGGTGCCGCTGGTGCTCGGTGTGGCACGGCTCTACCCGCGGCTCTCCCGGGCTCTTCGCGCGGGCCCACTGGAGGCGGGTGTGGCCACCGGCGTCATCATGTTTCTCGTGCACAACCTGGCCGACTTCACGGCGTACCTCCCCGCGACGCTGTGGGCGGCACTGGCGCTGGCCGCGCTCCTGCCCGTTGAACCGGGCAGCGGTGGAGTGGCCCTCAACCGTGGCGCCAGATTCGGGTTCTCTGCAGCGCTTGCGTTGGTCTGCCTGGCATCGCTCGGACCGGTCACCCGGCAATGGAGGGGAGAAACCCTGCGGGATCAGGCCCGGGAGGCCGTTCGCCAGCCGGATGTGGCGCACACAGCGAAGCCTCTTTACGAGGCAGCCGTGCAGGCCGATCCGACCCGGGCCGATCTGCGCCTAGAGGTTGCCCGTTTCCTGCTCGACGATGAAACCGGCGATCCGGTGCAGGCCCTCGAACAGGCGAAAGCGGCTGCGCACCAGGATCGCGGCTCGGCGCTGGCTCACAGCCTCATGTCAAATGCCTGGGCGGCCCGGCAGGAGTGGGCCGAAGCGTACGTTCATGCACAGGCCGCCGTCACCCTGCATCCCCACAGCAGGCAGGCACGGGCCTGGCTCGAACGCCTAGAGGAGCATCTTGATGCGGGACGCCGCTGAGATCGTTCCTCAGCAGGGGCGGGCTGCGGTCCTGCTCTGTGCGCTGGTGCTTGTGCTGCTGCCGTGGCAGGAGATGGGAGATCAGAGAACGCTGCCGGATCTGGTGCAGCTCTTCCTTCTGGCTGCGGTCCTCCTGCTCCCCACCGTGGCCCGCCCGCCCCTCTCGGACGGGCTCGGGCTCGGGTGGCTCGTCGCCGTCATGGCCTGGGGAGCGGCCGGGGTCCTGCGGTCGGGGTACCGGTTCTCGGCGGGGCTGGAGGTCTGGGCGCTGGGGATCGCCGCGATCGGGTTCGTCGCGCTGGCGCATTCACCGATGGTCGCGCCCGTTCGCCGCCGTCTCGCCGGAGCTCTTGTTGCGGGCGCCATCGTTCAGGCGGGATGGGCTCTGGCGCTCGCCGGTCCCGAACGCGCGAGCGGCTCGTTCGTCAATCGGAATTTCCTCGCCGCCTACCTGAACGTGGCGCTGGCCGTGGCCCTGGTCCAGGCGATCGACCGCAGGGGGAAGGCGCGGGCTGTGGCGATCCTGGCCGCTCTACCGATCGCGCTGGCCGTCTTGTGGACCGGTTCGCGAGGCGGTGTTATCGGCCTCGTGGCGCTGCTGATTGTTCTGATCCCCTACCGGCGAGTCCTCGATCTCCTTTCCACCGTACCCGGTCGTGCCATGGCCGTGGCGCTTGGGGCTGTCCTGCTCGTGGTGCTGCCCCTCTCCATCGTCATCGGAGTGCGTTCCGGCGAGGTTGACCCTTACCGTTACGAGCGCCTGTCGATCTGGAAAGCATCGCTATCCGCTGCCTCGGAGCAGCCGTGGATTGGGCTGGGCCCTGGACAGCTCCAATGGGTGGCGCCCAGGTACAATTTTCCTCTGGAAGGCTACCCGTTCCGCTACTCTCGCGTGTGGAAAACGGCGCACAATCTGCCACTTCAGCGCCTGGCCGAAGAAGGGATCATTGGGGTCGTTCTGGCGGCGGGATTCCTGCTGGCTCTGGTGCGTGCCTTGCGTGCGAAGGTTCGATGCACCGGCGACAGCCTGGCACGGGCGGCTCTGGCGGCGCTGGCCGCCATCATGGCGCAAGGGATGGTGGACACGCCGTCAGAGCATCCCGCGGTGCTGCTGTCTCTGGCGGTGCTCGCGGGGCTTGCCCTGGCACCGACCGCACCCGGGCCCGAATCGACCAGTGCCGCGGCTGGAGGCCAGGCGCTTCCGGTGGCACGGCGGCTGGGGCTTCCGGGGCTGGCCGTGATCGGGGTCGCAGTCTGGGTTCTGCTGGTGGCGCCCTGGATGGCGTCCCGTTCCTGGCAGCAGTACTCGAGCGACAGCGATACCGTCAGAGCCCTGGGTTCGCTGCAGCGCGCCCTCGAGTGGAATCCACACCACCGGGACTACGCGTACACGCTCGGTCTCACGGCGGCGCGCTCGTCTCGAGAGCTGAGCCTCGAACAGCTGGCGTACGCCGACAACTCCCTCGCACGCGCGGCGCGCATCGATCCTCATGACGATCGAGCCCAGACGGAGCGTGGAAACCTGATGATGCGGGCTGCTGCAGAGGGCGTGGTGCCGGCAGAATCCGCGCTGCGCGCCGCGTTGCGGCGTTATGAGGAAGCCCTCCGCCGGGATCCGCTCAACCCCCGCCTCTATCTGAGTGCGGGGCTCGCCTCCCGGCGTCTCGGAGAGTTCGACAGAGCGCGCGAGTTCGCCCATAGCGCAGCTGCCCTTGAACCCAACTATCTGGACGCGCATCTGCTGGCGGCTGACGCCAGCCAGCAGATCGGAGAGATCAAAGCGGCGCGCCGCGAGCTCGATCGTTTCGAGGTGGCGCGGCGAACTCTGCGCGGCCACCGGCCACGTAACCGTTATGAAGAAGATCTCGTCAAGTATAATGACGCCGTGCTGCGCGGTTTGCAGGAGAGTCTGAAATGAAGATTGTGGCCAGCGCCCCGCTGCGTCTGCCGCTGGGCGGCGGCGGGACCGATCTGCCTTGGTACGCCTCCCGGCGGGGAGGATTCCTCGTGGCGGCGGCGATCCGCAGCCGCGTTCGTGTCACGCTCGAGGTGCCGGATCGCGGCAGGCAAACGACGGCAATGACGATATGGATGCGGGAGGCGCTGCGGCATCTTGATGCCCCTCGCGGCGTCACGGCGCGAGTCGAGTCGAGCATCCCGCCGGGATCAGGTCTGGGCGGCTCCGGCGCCGTCCTGGTGGCGCTCGGGCATGCCCTGGCGCGTTTGCGCGGAGAGCCGAGCAACGCACGTCAGCTGGCCGAGCAGGCCTATCGTGTCGAGCACGATCGGATGGGATGCCCGATTGGCAAGCAGGATCCGTACGTGGCGGCTTACGGTGGAATTATCGAGTTGAAAATCTCCCGGGACGGCTCCGTGCGCGTGCGGCAACTATCTCTGTCGAGCGCCACACGGGGCGCGCTCGAGGAAACTCTGTTGCTGGTGGACACGCGTGGACGCCGCCGCGCCGCCACGATCCTCGAAGAGCAGCAACGGGCAGCCCGCCGCAGTGTCCGGTTGCTGCGCAGCATGGATTCGATCCGGGCTATCGGACTCCGGATGGCGCGGCACCTGGAGCGCGGCCATCTCTCATCGATTGGAAAAGAGTTCAACGAGCACTGGGGGATGAAGCGCACGCTTTCCGCAGGCACCTCCACGGTGGCGGCAGAGCTCTGCCTGAGCCTGGGGCTTGAGGCCGGAGCGCGCGGAGGCAAGCTGATCGGTGCGGGTGGCGGGGGATTCGTTCTCCTCGACTGCGGCCGCGCACGCTCGCGCGTCCTGCGCGCGCTCGCCGCCTCGGGGTTCAGGGGGCGGCGCGTGCGCCTGGAGCCCGCCGGTTCGCGTGCCTGGCTGCTTCGGGCGCGCACGGGTCGGGCGGCGTGAGCATCGATCGTCCGCGCGAGTTTCTCTCGGCGCTGGCTGATGCCGCCGCCCGGATCGATCTTCAGGAGATCACCCGCGCCTGTGATCTGCTCTGGGAAGCCCGTGAGCGGGACGCTAACATCTGGGTGATCGGCAACGGTGGCTCCGCCACCACGGCAAGCCACTTCGCCGCCGATCTGAGCAAGCGCACGGTCCTCGAGGGCCGGCGACGCTTCAGGGTCTCGAGCCTGGCAGATAACCCGGGCTGGATCACGGCTCTCGTCAACGATCTCGGTTTCCAGAACCTGTTCACCGAGCCACTACGCAACTTGATGCGCCGCGGTGACGCGCTGGTGGTCTTCAGCGTGCACGGAGGCAGCGGAGAGGACCGGGCGGGGAAGTGGTCCCAGAACCTGCTGAGGGCGATCGATCTGGCGAAGCGGGAATTCGGCGCTTCCACCCTGGCGTTCGTGGGTTTTGACGGGGGGCCAATGCGGAAGGCCGCCGACGTATCAGTCCTGGTACCTGTCGATTCAACCCCCCTGGTGGAGAGCCTGCACGTGGCGCTGCACCATCTGCTGTGTGAAGAGCTCAGGGCGCGCATCGAGGCGCAGGGATGATGCACCGGTGATCCTCACGGCCGCGACTTTTCTGGTGGCGTTGGTGCTGGCGCTCGTCGGCACGCCGCGTGCCGCCGAGGCCGCCCGGCGGTTCGGCATCGTGGACCGTCCGGACGGCCGCCTCAAGAAGCACACCGAGCCGATCCCTTACCTGGGCGGTCTGGCGGTCTACGCCGCCTTCCTGGTGGCGCTGTCCGTTACCTTCGAGTTCGATCAGAGAGTTCTCGGCATTCTGTTCGCCGGCAGCATCGCCGTCACCCTGGGGCTCATCGATGACCTGGGAGCCCTGCGCCCCACCCACAAGCTCGCGGGGCAGGTTCTAGCCTGCTGGGTCATGGTCAAGAGCGGCGTGTCGATTCAGATCGCCATCCTGCCGGAGCCGATTAACCTGGTGCTGACGTTCCTCTGGGTGCTAGCCATCGTCAACGCCATCAACTTCCTCGACATCATGGACGGACTGGCGGTTGGCACCAGTGCCATCGCCGCCTTCTTTCTGTGGGCGGTGGCACACCTGAACGGTGAGCCGGTGGTCGAGCTTCTGGCGGCGGCGCTCGTGGGGAGCCTCCTGGGGTTCCTGCGCTACAACTTCCACCCCGCCCGCGTTTACCTCGGGGACACGGGCAGCCTGTTTCTGGGCGTGACCCTGGCAGGGCTCGCCATGGTCGGCCGCTACGCGGGTGAAAACCGCATCGCCTACTTCAGCCCGCTGCTGATCCTCGGGGTGCCAATCTTCGAGATCAGCTTTGTGAGCGTGGTGCGGTGGTTACGCGGTCTCAAGCCGTGGCTGGGCAGCCCCGACCACACCGCGCTGCGCCTGCGCGCACTCGGGCTTGGCACCGTGCCGACGGTCTGTACGCTCTACCTGGCTTCCATCGTCCTGGGCTACCTGGCGTGGTGGAACCTGTTCCTGTCGATCCCGGCCTCGCTGGTTCTGCTGGCCGTGGTGGCGGCCGGGGTTCTCGCGGCCGGCGTGGCTCTGGCGCGGGTGCGCGTTTCCTGAGCTGCTTGTGTTTTCAGCACGCGACCCCTAAATTGGGAGCCGGAGTGTACCAATGATAGCCATCGCCGGAGCCGGCCTTGCAGGTCTCAGCGCTGCCTGCCATCTCGACGGGCTCGAGCACGCGGTGTTTGAGCGCGAGCGCGAGGCGGGTGGCCTGTGCCGCTCGCTCGAGCGGGACGGCTTCAGCTTCGATCTGACCGGGCATCTCCTGCACCTGCGCCGCCCGCATATCCGCGATTGGATCTCCAGTCTCCTGGGAGATCAGTTGCGGGAGAGTTCACGCCATGCTTTCATCCATTCGCATAACCGACGCACGCCGTATCCGTTCCAGGTCAACTTTCACCGACTGCCGCCCGCCGTGGTGCGCGAATGTCTGACGGGGTTCGTGAATGCCTGGACCGCGCGGCGCATCGATCGGCGCCAGGGTGAGCCGGCGCATCTCAGCGAGTGGATCGAGCGCACCTTCGGAGCGGGAATTGCACGGCACTTTATGACTCCGTACAACCGCAAGATGTGGTGCCGCGATCTCGATCAGGTGAGCTGCGAGTGGGTCAGCTGGTCGGTGCCTCAACCCTCTCTGCACGAGGTGGTGCGCGGTGCGTTCGGAGTGGAGGGACGCGAGTTCGGGTACAACCCGCGCTTCCTGTATCCCAGGCGTGGTGGCATCCGTTGCCTGCCGGATGCTCTGGCGGAGCGCGCCGGTGAGATTCACCTGGGTGTCGCGGTCGAGTCGATCAACCTGCGCTCCCGTCGCCTGAAACTGAGCGACGGCACGAACCCGCGATTCGATGCGCTGATCAGCACTCTGCCGCTGCCCGATCTGGTGCAGCGCTGCGAGGGGCTTCCCGAGGCGGCACGCCGTTCAGCTGCGGGCCTGCGCTGGGTACGGGTGGTCAACGTGAACCTGGCGGTCCGTGGCGAGGTCGCACCGGGCGCGCACTGGATCTACTTCCCCGAGTCGGACTACGTCTTTTACCGAGTGGGGGTGGCCAGTAATTTTTCACAGGGTGTCGCCCCGCACGGTTGCTCCGCCCTGTACGTCGAGGTGTCCCAGCCATCCGAAGAACCGCTCGTTGCCGATCTCACGCAGCGCGTCGTGGCCGATCTGCACCGTGCGGGAATCCTGGAGCCACAACACAAGGTTCTCTTCAGCCTGCCGGTGGTGATCGATCCCGCCTATGTCATCTTCGACCGTCACCGCCGGGAGTGCGTGCCGGCGCTCCTGAGCCTGCTGCGGGACCGCAAGGTGCACTCGATCGGGCGTTTCGGTGCCTGGGAATACTCCTCGATGGAAGACGCCCTGATGGCGGGCCAGGGGGCTGCGCGCGTCCTCAAGGCCAGCCTCACTCATGTCCCGGCTTAAGGTCGCTCACATCATCACTCAGCTGGAGCTCGGCGGAGCCCAGGAGAACACCCTCTACACGGTGTCCCACCTCGACCAGGCCCGGTTCGAGCCGGTCCTGATCGCCGGTCCTGGCGGAATCCTGGACGATCGGGCGCGGGGTCTGGACGGAGTCGAGTTCCACACCCTTCCCGCACTCACGCGCCCGGTGCGCCCCCATAAGGATGTAGGGGCGCTCCTGGCCATGGCGAGGCTGCTTCGGCGCCTGCGGCCGCGGATCGTTCACACCCACAGCAGCAAGGCGGGCATCCTGGGCCGCCTGGCTGCGGCAATGGCCGGGGTTCCCCTGCGGGTGCATTCGGTGCACGGCTTCGGCTTCAACGCCGGCGGTCACTCTGCGCTCAAGCTAATCTTGATGACCGCCGAGAAGATCTGCTCCCCGCTCACAACCCACTGGATCGTGGTGTCGCGCGCCAACCTGGAGCAGGGGGCAGAGCTGGGACTGCTCGATCCCGCGCGCTCCAGCCTGATCCGCAGCGGCATCGATTTGGGACTTTACCGTTCGCCCACGGGCCGGGCCAGGGTCCGGGCCGAGCTGGGCCTCGCCGAGAATCAGCCGCTGATCGTGTCGATTGCCTGCTTCAAGCCCCAGAAGGCTCCCCTCGATCTGATCGAGGTGGCGGGCCGGGTAGCCCGCCAAGTCCCGGAGGCCCGCTTCGCTCTGGCGGGGGACGGGGTTCTGCGCCCGCAGATCGAGAGGGCTGTCGAGCGCCACGGCCTGGGGGGGCGGTTTCATCTGCTGGGATGGAGGCGGGACATCCCGGACCTGCTGGCAGCTTCTGATCTGCTCCTTCACACTCCCCGCTGGGAGGGGCTCCCCCGGGTGGTGCCGGAGGCTCTGGCCGTGGGCCGACCTGTCGTAGCGACCGATGTGGACGGCATCCGGGAGGTGCTCGAGGAGGGGGTCACCGGTCACCTGCACCCATCCGGCGATCTGGAGGGGCTGGCCGGCAGCGTAACGGCCCTCCTCGGGGATTCCGAAAAACGAGCCCGTATGGGCGAGGAGGGGACCCGGAGGGTGGCAGAGTTTGACATCCGGGACATGGTGCGGCGGCAGGAAGCCCTGTACGAGCGCCTGGCGAGCTGAGATCTTCCAGGCCTGAGCCCGGCCCTGGCTCAGGCCCTGCATTCTTGAACGACCACCTAGTCTGCTCTATATTATTGCCAGCACTAGAGTAAGACATTGCAATGGCAGTTCTGGAAATCTCAGGGATCACCAAGTCGTTCACCTCCCACCTCTCGATGGGGCGGACGCAAGTCCTGCGCGGCGTCGACCTGAAGGTGGAGGCGGGGGAGGTTCTCGGCCTGCTCGGAGCCAACGGCGCTGGAAAGACGACCACGCTGAAGACGGCGGTCGGTCTGCTGCGCCCCGAGCAGGGATCGGTACGGCTGTTCGGCATGCCTATCACCGATGTGCGGGCACGCGCCCGCATGGGGTTCCTGCCCGAGAATCCTTACTTCTATGACTACCTGAGCGGACGCGAGTTTCTCGACTTTTACGCGCGCCTGTGCGGTATCGCGCCTTCCAGGCGCGCGGCACGCGTCGCGGAGATGCTGGCCAGGGTCGGGCTGGAGGACCGCGCCGACCGCCCGCTCAGAAAGTTCAGCAAGGGCATGGTGCAGCGCGTGGGGCTGGCACAGGCCCTGATCAACGAGCCTGATCTGATCATCCTGGACGAGCCGATGTCAGGGCTCGATCCGATCGGTCGGCGCGAGTTTCGCGACATCATTCTGGAGTTGCGGCGCAACGGCAAGGCGGTTCTTTTCAGCAGCCATATCCTGGCCGACGCGGAGGCGCTGTGTGACCGGGTTGCCATCCTGCGCGGCGGGAAGGTCGCCGCCTGCGGGAGGCTCGACTCAATGCTCAGCGACCGGGTGCGGTTCTGGGAGGCGACACTGTCCCGGGTCGATCCGGCATCGCTCAATGTCCCCCATGAGAAGATCTGGCAGCGAGGCGAGCAGGTAGTGGTGCGCCTCCAGGAAGCGGAGCAGGTCGACACCCTGATCGAGGAGGTGCGCCGCCTTGGCGGAACGCTCCGGTCGCTCGTACCCCACCGCCGCACGCTCGAGGATCTGTTTCTCGGTGAGCTCGGGTACGAGGCCCCTGAGGAGACGAAGGCGCCGGCGGCCGAGAAGCCGCCGATCCCTAAGAGCCGGGGTTGAACGATATGGACAAGACCCTCGCCATTGCCGCCAACACGTTTCGCGAAGCCATCCGCGATCGCGTCCTGTACCTGCTCCTCGGGTTCGCGCTGCTGATGATCGGCTCGTCGATCTTCCTCAGCCTGCTGACGGTGGGCAGCCGCGAGAAGATCATCATCGACCTGGGCCTCTCGGCCATTTCCCTGTTCGGGGTGCTGAGCGCCATCTTCCTCGGCGTCAGCCTGGTCTTCAAGGAGATCGACAAGCGGACCATTTACACCATCGTCACCAAGCCGGTGGGACGCGCGCAGTTCATCCTCGGGAAGTATCTGGGCCTGGTGCTGACGCTGAGCGTGAACCTGGTAGTGATGACACTCGGCTTCTATGCGCTGCTGCTTTACGAGGGAGCGGCCCATGCCAGGCTGCTGCCGGCCATCGGTCTCACGCTGCTGGAGCTGCTCGTGGTGACGGCGCTGGCCCTCCTCTTTTCCTCCTTCTCCACGCCGATCCTCAGCGCCCTGTTCACGCTCGGCGCCTATCTGGCCGGGCAGCTCTCCTGGAGCCTGCGCCTGTTACAGGACCGCCTCGATCCTGGAATCGGCCGGGCCGTGTGCGAATTCTTCTACTGGGTGCTTCCGAATCTGTGGCGCTTCAACATCCGGGCCGAGGTGACCCACGCGGTGCCGGTGCCTCTGGCCGAGGTGGGGCTGGCCGTGGTGTACGGGCTCGCTTACGCCGCGCTTCTGGTCTTCATCGCCTGCCTCAGCTTCGAGCGCCGGGACTTCACATGATGATAGGCGCCCGCCTCGTGGTGAGCTGCCTCCTGGTTGCGCTTCTGGGTACCGGCGCCTGGGCGCAGGCAATCTTGGAGCGCTGGCAGTCGGGCCGGGAGATCGGCGGCCAGCTCATGTACCTGCCCAACGGCCGTTACCTGAAGGTGGCCAGCCTCGGGTACGCGCCGCTGCTCGCGGATCTCATCTACCTGTGGTCGATCCAGTATTATGGCGCCTACGACCGCGAAGTCCGTTACGACATCGTCGAGCATGTCTATGTGAACGTGATCGGCGAGCTCGACCCGCTCTACAGTGACGCCTTCCTGCTGGGCTCCCTGATCCTGAGCGTCGAAGCCCAGGCGCCCGAGCGCGCCCTGGCGATTCTCGACGCCGGCATGGAGCGCAACCCGGACGACTGGATCCTGCCGTTCGAAGCCGGATTCGTGGCCTACAACCAGCTCGGAGATTTCGAGCGCGCGGCCAGGTATTACCAGCGCTGCGCCACCATCCCCGGAGCCCATCCGGTGGCCCGGCGCTACCACGCCGAGATGTTCAACAAGATGGGGGACCGGGAGACCTCCTACGCCAAGTGGCTGGAAGTGTACGAGACCGCAGAAGATGACTTTGTGCGCGACGTGGCCTACACGCACGTGCACGATCTGCGCATCGAGATCGACGTGGAGGCGTTGCAGGTCGCGGTGGAGATCTACCGCGAGAACCACGGGCGCTATCCGGCCGGCCTGCAGGCGCTGGTAGGCGCTGGCCTGATGCAGGGGGTGGCCGTGGACCCTGAGGGAGAGCCTTACACCTACAACCCGTCGACCGGCGAGGTGGGCTCGCGGTCGAAGTACAGGTTGTGGAGGCGCTGATGCCGCCTCCGGCCATCTTGGCCTTCGTGGCGGTACTGGGTCTCCTCATCGGCAGCTTCCTGAACGTCTGCATCCACAGGCTGCCGAGGCGCGAATCGATCGTCCACCCCCGCTCGCGCTGCCCCGGCTGCGGCGCCCTGATCTGCTGGTACGACAACGTTCCCGTGCTCAGCTACGTCTTCCTTCGGGGGCGCTGCCGCGGCTGCGGAACGCACATCTCCTGGATCTACCCGGCCGTGGAGGTTGCCAATGCGGCCGCCTACGTTGCGCTGGCGGTGCGTTACGGCACCGGCTTCACGTTTGTTCTCATGGCCGCCTTCGCCTCCTCCCTCATTGCGCTGATCATCATCGACGCCCGCCATCAGATCCTGCCTGACCTGATCACGCTGCCGCTCCTGGCGCTGGGGTTTGCGAGCAGCCCCTGGAGCCCGGAGGTGAGCCTCACCCAGGCCCTGGCCGGAGCAGCCCTTGGAGCTGCGGCGCCGGCGGCGCTTCTCCTTCTGTGGAAGTGGTCGTTCGGTATCGACGGAATGGGCTGGGGGGACGTGAAGATGCTCGCCATGGTGGGATCGTTTCTGGGTCCCGCCCGGGCTCTTCTGACGCTTCTGAGCGGCGCCTGCCTGGGAGCCGTCGTGGGTGTCTCCCTGATGCTGATGCGCCGGGGCACCCTGCGCACGCCGCTGCCGTTCGGGGTGTTTCTGGGCATCGCGGCCGCGGCCGCCCTCTGGTGGGGAAACGATGTTGTTGGCTGGTACGCGGTACGCCTCAAGGCTGCCTGGGGTACCGGGGCATGATCCGCTTTCAGTGGCGGCGCCGGGCGCGGACCAAGCGCCGTATCGGGCTGGGCGCCCACGAGCGCCAGATTCAGGTATTTCTGCTGATCCTGGTCGTCGTCCTCGTGTTCGCCAACCTGTTCTCGTTTCACATCGTGTTCGAGGCGATCTACGAGGAAGGGCGCACGCACCGTAGGTGGGCTGGCCGCCAGGCGGTCGACCTGGCGCTCGAGTTCTCCGAGGCGGCGCTCAAGACAACCGTGAACAACAACACCATGCGCCGCCTGTCCCGCCGGCACTCGCTGCAGGGTCTGGCGCTTCTGGACGGGGAGGGTCGCACCCTGGCCTCCTGGCCGACCCGAGCCGGGGGTGAGGTCGATCCGATCTGGCAGCGCCTGAGCAGCCGTGAGAAGAAGCGCGCCTACCTTGGCTTCCCACCTCAAATCGATCAGACCGAGGTTCCCGAGTTGGCGCTCCTGAGCACGTTCGTGTCGCTGCGCCGGGATCCCCCCCGGTTTCTTCGTGTCGACAGGCCCCTGGGAAGGGGACCGCTGCTCGCGCGGCGGGCGCGCCTGTTCTCCTACTGCTACGCAGCCACAGCGCTGATCGTCCTGGCCGCCGTCTTTCTGTTCTCGCGCTGGGTGATGAGGCCGTACCGGCTGCTGCTGAGCCGTGCTGCGGAGAGGACTGGCGTGCGACCGGGAGAGACGCGTGGCGATGCCGAAGATCTGATCTCGGTCTTTCAGACGATCATCGAGCGCTTGCAGGCGCAGGAGGCGGCGCTCGGTTCACTCAGAGGGGTCGGCGGGGGCGGTCTGGACGAGGCAGCGATCAACTCGATGAGCAGCGGTGTGCTCCTGGCGGACCGCGATGGGGGGGTGCAGCGGTACAACCGCGCCGCTCTGCGCCTCCTGGATCTTCCCGAAGACGCCGACGCGCGCCAGGTGCAAGCCCGCGTCCAGGACTGCGAAGATCTCTCGGAGCGCCTGCGCCGCTGCGCCACGCAGGGTACGCGGGTGGCGCGCGGGCTCATGCGCCTGACGCGCCACGGCATGCCCGGTGAGCGGCACATCGGGGTGAGCGTGTCACCGGTGCGTTCGCGCAGCGGCGAGGTCGAGGGCGCTCTGTGCCTGTTCTCCGATCTGACCGAGATTCGCACCCTCGAGGACCGTGCCCGCGCCCGCGAGAACTTGGCCGCGGTGGGGGAGCTCTCCGCCGGCATCGCGCACGAGTTCCGCAACGCGCTCCTCACCATCGATGGCTACGCCCGGCTGGTGGAGCGCCAGGCGGCAGAGGAGGACGTGCGTGCGCACGCCCAGGCGGTCCGCCGCGAGACGCGTGAGACAGGCCAGCTGGTTGACGAATTCCTGCGCTTTGCGCGGCCGGTGCGGCTGGCGCGGGAAGCCATCGACTTCTCGGAGCTAGTGCGCGAGTCGGTCGCCGAGGTCGCCGCCGACTACCCGCGGGTTGGCTGGCATGCCGATCTGCCCGAGGAGCCGTTGCGCGCCGATCTCGATCCCGGCCTGCTGCGGCCGGCGATCCAGAACCTGCTCCGCAACGCCGCCGATGCGGTGGGTCCGGCGGGGGAGGCAGGCCAGGTTCGCGTGCGCCTGGAGGCTGAGCCGGCCGCCGGCGAGTGCACCCTGGAGATCGCCGACAACGGGCCGGGGATCGATCCGTCAGACCTGCCCCACCTGTTCACCCCCTTCTTCACGACCAAGGAGAGGGGCAGCGGCCTGGGGCTGCCCCTGGCGCGCAAGGCGATCCTGGCCCATGAGGGGGAGATCGACGTCGAGTCGGTACCCGGACGCGGCTGCCGGTTCCGACTCCGGCTGCCGCTCGGTGCCGTGTCCCCTCCTGAGGGGAGCTCCGAACCGGTTTTCGAAGGGGTCGAGGCATGACCTACCCTGTTACGAAACGTAACAACCGCGCTTCCTCCCACACGGTGCACACCCCCTCCGAGCCCAGGAAGCCTGGATTCGCTCTAATCTAAGTAGCTAATAATAAATAACTTATAGTTCTTTCTCGTCGCAGGCCCTATCTGGCACGGGGCGTGCTTTGTCCAGGGGTGAACTCACGATGGAGGACTCTCCCGGCATGGACGATTCAAGAGCCAGACAGATGGAGAAAGGCCGCAGGTCGGAGCGCGGTGTATCGCTGCCCGAGCTGCTCGTCGTGCTGGCGATCATCGGCCTCATCGCCTCGATGCTGGGGCCCGCGTTCGGCGAGTGGCTGCGGGCCTACAAGGTGCGCACGTCCGCCGCGGCGATCCAGGGCGACATGCGCCTGGTGCGCAACGTGGCGGTGTCGCGTTCCTCCGCCGTCCCCGTTCTCTTCCTGCCGACCAACTTCTCCTGGACCACCGCCCTCGGGAAGGAACGTCTGTTCCGCTTCCCGGGAGGCGTGACGATCACCAACCTGGCCGACCCCACGAACGGCGACACCATCTCGATGTTCAGCAACGGCGGGGTGAGCGACCCGGGCAAGACGCTGACGGTCAGCGGCAGCGTGAGCCAGGGTGTGACCCACGTGTGGACCGTCTCGTTCACCGCCTCCGGCAAGGTGGCCTCGGAGCGCACCAGCCCATGACGTGGAACAT
>JAPUKU010000046.1 GCA_027295505.1 Acidobacteriota bacterium | reverse complement strand
CCTGCTCGCCGAGGAGCTCGACCCTGGGCTTTTCCGGCGCCACGACGGCACTCCCGAGAAGGCCCAGGCCCGGATCGACCAGTTCATGCTCGTGCTGCGGGGAGCCATCGGCTGCCCCCAGATCTGAGAGGGGGCATTCTTTCATCATGGACTTCAGTCCCCGGGTCATCCGACCAAAGGCCAATTGTGTCCCGGGGTTGACCGTGCGATGATCAACCTGAGTTAGCTAACATCTTTCCCTTAACTACCGGTACTTCCGCCCCGACTGGGTGTGGACGCCGGCAAAGTAGAGAGGCCATGAATACACGATACCGCAGTACATCCACCACCCGGCAATCCCTGATCGCCACCAATCGCTCAGGACGCTCGACCCCGTTCCAACCCCCCATGCAGCCCCATCGCGTCCTGCCCTCGACCATCGCCAAACGACGCAAAATCGTCCAGATGGCCATGCGCCACTTCGCTGAGAAGGGCTATGAAGGCGCTCGCATGGAAGATCTGGCCGTGCGCGTGGGAATCTCCAAGGCATCGATCTTCCAGCACTTCGGAAGCAAGCAGGCCCTGTTCATGAAGGCCTATAAGCAGGCCGTTACCTCGCTTCCAACCTGGCTTGACGTGCCGCCCGAGGTCAAGGAGAAGGGGTTCTTCGCCATCCTTCGGTACTGGCTCGAACATACCCAGGAGTACGCGCGCCGGGATTCGGTCGCAGTTCGCCTAGCTATTCTTGGCGCCTACGGCGTGGAGTTGCCTCTGCAGCGGGAGGTCAACCGTTTCACCAATGCCGAGGATCCGTCCGGCCGTCTCGAGTTCGTGAAGTTTGGGATCGAGCGCGGCGAAGTGCGGGATGATATTGACACGAGCCTGCTCGTCTCGGTCCTGGCGTGGATGGGAGCCCGGTTCCAGGACGCCGAGCTGACCGAGGAGATTGACTCCGGAGTCTTTCGGGAAGCGGACGGTACTCCCAAGAAGACCGAGCGGAGAGTCGATCAGTTCATGGAAATGGTGCAGGGCGCGATCGGCAAGCGCTGAATTCTCTCCCCCGCCCCAGACAGCCCTCTCTCCTGTTCATCGGTCCGGCGCGCGCGCGCCCCCGGTCGTGGAGATCCGTACGGGGACTTGCATTTCCGACTCCCAGTCGTTAACATCAGTGACTCTTCGATCACTCTGGTCAGATTGGAGGAGTAGACCGTGCAGGATAGAATGGCCCCGGCCGTTTCCTCCAGGACCACCTCCGGACAACCTCGTAGGCGGCGCCCCCAGCCCCGCTCGCAAGCCAAGCGGCAGAAGATCCTGGATGCTTCCACACAACATTTCGCGGAGCATGGATATCAGGCCACCCGCGTGGAGGACATCGCCCGGAAGCTGAACATCGCCAAGGGCTCGATCTTCCAGCATTTCGGGAGCAAGGAAGGATTGTTCCTGGAGTGTTACAAGAAGGTTGTTGGCGGATTGCCCAGGTACGAGGAGGCGCCGGCTCACGTTCTCAAAGAAGGGTTCTTCGCGACCGTCAAGTACTGGCTCGAGACAGCTGAGAGTCGCATCGACGATGACTGGATGGCTTTCCGCATCAGCGTGATCGGCGACTACGGCACCTCCCTGACGCTGAGGAAAGAGATCAACCGCTTCCTCGGCGCGGACGATCCCTATGGGGTGGGCAGCTTTGTCCGCATGGGAATCTCGCGGGGCGAGGTTCGCGACGACATCGAGCCGGAGGTCCTGGGCATCACACTCCAGTGGATGATCGAACGGTTCGAGGACGCGTGCGCTGCCGAAGAGCTGGATCCGGGCCTCATCCGGCGGCGGGCCCCGGCCTCCGCTTCCGGCCGGACTGCGGCCGATCAATACCTCGAGCTTATGCGCGGCGCTTTCGCCCGGCGCTGAGCTCGCTCGCCTCCTACTTCCTGTCAGCTATCGGACGTACCGCGAGGCCTGTTGACTTCCCGGCGCCACCGGGTAAAATCAGTCCCACCCGGACAGAGACGTCCTATCAATGGGACAAGAGTTGATATTAGAAAAGGTCGAGCATCCCTCCTGGCTCTCGAACACGTACCTCGTGGGGGAGATGGATGGGGGATGCGCGGTCGTCATTGACAGCGGCGGGCCGATCGAGCCGCTTCTCGAGGTCATCCGCAAGCGCCATCTACGTGTCACTTACCTGCTCAACAGCCACCACCACAGCGATCACATCACCGAAAATGCCCGGCTCAAGAAAGGGACCGACGCTCGCCTCTGTGCGCATCGCCTCGACGCGAGAAGCATCGAAGGTGTGGATTTAGAGCTTGAGGACAACGATGTCATCAGCACTGGAAGTCTGAAGATCCGGCTGCTGCACATCCCCGGCCACACGGCCGGCCAGGCGGGGTTTGTGATCAACGACGAGATCTGCTTCACCGCTGACACTCTGTTCAAGGGATCGATCGGCGGCACGTTGGCACCGGGCCACACCACGTTTGAGGATCTGCGTCATTCAATCGTGGAACGGCTGCTGACCCTGCCCGACTCGATGCGTGTGGCACCCGGCCACTCAGGAATGACGACGATCGGCCTCGAGCGGGAGAACAATCCGTTCGTGCGCGTCATGCTGGGGAAAGATCCGGAAGGCCAGGAACGCGCCCGTTTTGCTGGACAGGAAGTCCAGCTTGTCGTCTGGGCTCGCGATTACGATGACGGCTTCAAAGCCTGGGTCCGGTATCCGGACGGACGCGACGAAGTGGTTCCCGGCTCACAGGTGCAGCGCCAGGGCCACTGATCCCACCTGCGAAAATTACCTGAACAGGTTTTTAGGGTAAAAATGACGTTGGCGGGGCTCCGCCATGCGGCGCACGAGGTAAGGATACCCGTGGGTTCCGTACGAGAGGGTGACGCGCACACGGAACCCCACTCGGTCACCACCCGTTGCGCGGAAGAGCTACGGGACAGCCGCAGGATTACGGTAGTCGTCAGGGTGTGTTGTTCCGCCAGCGACGCAACGTCTCGATGGCGGTGACGTCGAGCGCTTCGTAACCACTACGGTAGACGCGTTCGAGACCGCGCCGCCCGCACAGGGCATCGGGAAGCCAGCGCACCCGTGGAACGACTTCCAGGATGCGCGCATGCTTCTCCCGGAGGAGGCGGCGCCGTACCGGAAGCAGGTGATCCAGGTGCCGACGAAGCGTGGGAAGCTGCACCGCCAGGACGTGTGTCGCGCTCAAGGGGGGAGCGAATGCCCACTCGAGGGGCAGGGACCGCACCAGACCCCCGTCGCTGAGGAGGCACGTCCGGCCAGGCAGGTGCACACGCTTCGGAGGAAAAACCAGGGGTACCGAAGCGCTTCCCCGCACCACGTGCCCTACGGACACGGAGCCGGTCTCGTGTGAGCCTGTGCAGGAGAAGAACGCCCGCAAGCGCTTCCAGTCGAACGCCAGAACCCCCAGCGCCCCGACCGGCCCCCGCAGAGAGTCGAAGCGCACTGCGTCCAGTGCCAGAAGCCGCCGACTGAGGTGCTCGCAATGCTGGAGCGCCTCGCCCGGGGGAACCCGGAATCCCCACAGGTGCAGGGCCATCGCCCCCAGACGGACCAGCGTGGTGGCGGCTGCGTCCTCGATGAGTGTCTCCAGAGGATCTCCGAGAGCGGCATAGTACGCAGATACCAGGGCCCCGGCGCTCGCACCTACCAGGATATCGATCCGGATACCCTCTTCCTCCAGGCGCTTGAGAACCCCGAGGTGGGCGATCCCGCCGAACCCGCCCGTCGAGAGCACGACCGCGAGCTTTGTTGAGTGGCTCATAAAAACAACCCCCGTCCGCTCCTCGTGGGAACGGGCGGGGGCCAGGGGTCTCGCCCCTTGTGGGAGCGATTTGCACCCTAAACTACAACTGGCTCAGTACATGCCGTGGCCGGCACCCGGGGGAGGTGCCGCACCCGACTTTTCCTCCTCGGGGATCTCGATCACGATCGCCTCCGTGGTCAGCATCAGAGCCGCGATTGACCCAGCGTGCTGCAGGGCTGAGCGCGTCACCTTGGTGGGATCGATGATCCCGGCCTCGAACATGTCGGTGAACTTCTCCGCGTATGCGTCGAAGCCGCGTGTTTTCTTCTGATCCTGCTTCACCTGGTTGACGATCACCGAGCCCTCGTGGCCGGCGTTGTTGGCGATCTGGCGAAGAGGCTCTTCGAGAGCGCGCCGAACGATGTTGATACCGGACTGCACGTCCTGGTTGTCACTCTTAATCTTCTCCAGACCCGGGATGGCGCGAATGAAGGCCACCCCGCCGCCGGGGACGATGCCTTCCTCGACCGCTGCCTTGGTGGCGTGCATGGCGTCTTCGACGCGAGCCTTCTTCTCTTTCATCTCGCTCTCGGTCGCCGCACCGACTTTGATCACGGCCACGCCACCGACCAGCTTGGCGAGGCGCTCCTGGAGCTTCTCGCGATCGTAGTCAGAGGTCGTCTCCTCGACCTGCCTGCGGATCGAGTTGACGCGACCCTCGATGGCCTTGGACTTGCCAGCACCTTCGATGATGGTGGTGTTGTCCTTGTCGATGATCACCTTCTTGGCCTCGCCCAGGTCATCCAGGTGGATGCTCTCGAGCTTGATCCCGAGATCCTCGCTGATGCACTTGCCAGCCGTCAGGATGGCAACGTCCTCGAGCATGGCCTTGCGGCGGTCGCCGAAGCCGGGGGCTTTCACTGCAGCGCAGTGCAGGGTTCCACGCAGCTTGTTGACGACCAGGGTCGCCAGCGCCTCACCCTCGACGTCCTCGGAGATGATGAGCAGCGGGCGTCCGACCTTGGACACCTGCTCCAGGATCGGCAGCAGGTCCTTCATGTTGCTGATCTTCTTCTCGTGCAGGAGGATGTAGGGGTTCTCTATCATGACCTCCATGCGCTCGGAGTCAGTGACGAAGTAGGGCGACAGGTAGCCGCGGTCGAACTGCATTCCTTCGACCACTTCGAGCGACGTATCCAGCCCTTTGGCCTCCTCGACCGTGATGACGCCATCCTTACCGACCTTTTTCATAGCCTCGGCGATGATATCGCCGATCTCGGGGTCGTTGTTGGCCGAGATCGTGCCGACCTGGGCGATGCCCTTCTCGGCCACCGACTTGGAGAGCTTCTTCATCTCGCCGATGGCGCAGATGACAGCCTTCTCGATCCCCTTCTTCAGATCCATGGGATTTGCACCCGCGGTGACCGACTTGCAGCCCTCGCGGAAGATTGCCTGAGCCAGAACCGTGGCCGTTGTGGTTCCGTCACCGGCCACATCCGAAGTCTTGCTGGCGACCTCACGTACCAGCTGGGCCCCGATGTTCTCCTTGGGATCTTCGAGCTCGATCTCCTTGGCCACGGTGACACCGTCCTTGGTGCTCGTGGGCGAGCCAAATTTCTTCTCGAGGATCACGTTGCGCCCCTTGGGGCCCAGCGTGACCTTCACGGCATTGGCGAGCCGGTTGACTCCGCGCAGGATTGCCTGCCGGCACTCCTCCGCGTAAAGGATCTCCTTTGCAGCCATTATCTAACCTCCTTGGGGACCACACCGGCATATAAATCAGCGGCGAGGCCTTAGTGTGAACGAATTACTGGATGATGCCGAGAACCTCGTCCTCGCGCAGGATCAGGTGCTCCTCGTCGTTGATCTTGATCTCGGTGCCCGAGTACTTGCCGATGAGAACTCGGTCTCCGGCCTTGACCTCGAGCGGCAGCTTCTTGCCTGTCTTCTCGTCGAGGCGGCCGGCACCAACAGCAACCACCTTGGCCTCCTGCGGCTTCTCTTTTGCCGTGTCGGGAATGATGATGCCTCCCTTTTTCTTCTCCTTGCTTTCGATGCGCCGAACCAGGATTCGGTCGTAGAGCGGCTTAACCTTCATACAGCGTTCCTCCAGTTTGAGTGAAAAGGTTGTTGAGAGAAACCCGCATGCAGCCACGGGTGTTGTTAGCACTCTTATCTGGTGAGTGCTAATAGTAGACCTATCCCCAACCTTCTGTCAAGGGAAGTTTTGGAAGGACGCGCACCTTTGATGCTCATCTTTACAGGCATCTCGGGCGCAGTTATTTCCATATTTTAGCTTTTTTTTCCACTATTGAGCTGTCTGGAGTGGATTCGAGCCCGGGCCCCGCCGGGGCGTTCGGCCCGGGTTGTCAGCGCCCTGATCACAGGCTAAATTCACCCGTAGTCCGGGCACAGGCCCGTCAATGGCCCATCTCCGGACGACAGAAGGCAAGATTCGATGCGCAGGACTTCGGACACAGGCACCACGATTGACGCGCTGCGGGCGGAAGATTTGCGCCGGCAGCTCATGGAGTTGGCGCAGGAGCGCTTCCGTGAGCAACTGGTGGACACCTTCGAGATCGAACACCTGGTGGAGATCGCCACCAACTACTCGTTGCTGCTCTCCGACGTCTACGAACCCGGAAAGATCGAGCGCATCCTGAAGCGTAACGACCCGGCTTCACGTTGGATCGATCATCTGAACCTTCCGGATGAGGAACCTCACAGCAGCACGATCCTGCACCTGCGGAACCTCCCGGACCAGGTGAAGACGATAGCCGACAAGTGCCTGTACGACGTGGGTGTGTTCCAAAAGGACGAGTACCGGGGCGTCAGCCTGACCGACCTGGGTATGCAGGCTTACCGCATGGCCTCGGAGATCCTGGAAGTTCTCGCCGAGGACGGCCGCCTGCGCGACTACTTCCGTGGAAACACTCTGGGTAAGATGCCGATCGAAGACGAGGTCGTCTTTCTCAGGCAGTGTGCCCAGCGTTTCACGGTGCACGCCGACCTCCTGCACCAGCTGGGCCTTCTGAAGAGCAGCCCGTCAGGGCCGCGCCCCACGGCCGTGGTGAGTCCCGAGATAGCCCCGAAAGCTCCCCTCGCGGGGAAGGCTTCCTCGACGGCCGTCCGGACTGAGCCATCGAGTGAAACGGCGCTCGAGTCTCCGCCGGCTGTACCGCTGGAGAAGAAGTCTGATGACCGCTGCGTGCCAGATCGATCGCTGGTTCCCCCCGATGGCCAGGCCACCACACCCCAGCCAGAGCAGATCTCAGGGTTCGAACGACTGCTGGTGTTCTCCGCTCTGCCGCTCGACTCGCTGCGCTCCCGCCTGAAGGAGGTTGTCATCGATCAGGAAGAGGCGCTCGATACGCTCTGTGACGAGTTCACCCTTTACGCCACAGGCACGCAGAATCCGCGCAGGCCCTCCTCCTACCTGTTTGTGGGCCCCACCGGGGTCGGGAAGAACTACCTGGTGGAGTCGCTGGTGCATCAGCTCGAGGAGCACTGGGGCAACGAGGTGCCGCTCCTGCTCCTGGAGGGCCCGAATTTCACCTACCCCTCCGACATCAACGAGCTGCGGGGGGCCACCCGGGGGTTCATCCGCAGCGATGAAGAAGGCGTCCTGACCCAGTTCCATCACCGCTCCTCCTGCGCTCCCTTTGCGGTGCTGATCGTGGATGAGGTGGAGAAGGCGCACCCGCAGCTGTGTCGCTTCTTTCTTTCGCTGATGGACCGGGGCACTGTGACCGACAACCGGGGGCAAACCCTGCGCTTCAGCAACACCCTGGTGGTATTTACCTCGAACCTCGGCTACAGCCGCATGCAGCAGGAGAGCGCACCGATCGGGTACGAGAGCCTCCGGGGGGCACGGCGTTATCCGCGGCGGGAGATCGAGCGCGAGCTGAAGAAAACCCTGTCACCCGAATTTCTCAACCGTCTGACGACCGTTCATTTCGCCCCGCTGTCTCGAACTTCCATCGCGCACATCTTCGATCTCGAGTTCGCCAAGATCACCTCAGCCTATGAGAGCATCCACGACCTGAAGCTGGTAGTGACGGCGCGGGCTAAGGATGCCCTGATCGAGCGCGGTTACAGTTCGGATTACGGAGCCCGCTACCTGGCCAGTACCCTGCAACGCCACTGCAACATCGAGGTGAGCAAGAAACTCAAGCGCGACGAGTCGAACCCGAAGCGCCAGGTGCAGCCGGTACTGGAATATCTGCGTGAGGTGCGAAGCGGGCAACGCCTCTACCGCCCCACCGAGGCAGCCCGGCTCGTCAACACACAGGCCCGCGTGCGCGTTCCTTACCACACACTGCGCATTGACTTCAGGCGCGGGAAGTTCCGGTACGAGAGTGAAGGGCACCGCCGATGAGCTCGTTACTGGAGCAGATCAAAGGGCTCATCGAGCGCACCTACGACCTCTCGACGGGCATCGACAGCATCGGCGATTATGTGATCGGTGATACTGGCTGGAAGACCCTGTACGCCGGCACAGAGGTTACCGAGCACGTGACCCGTGCCCGCGTGACGGACGTCGTGAGGGGCGCCCACGCAATTCAGTCAGGCAAAGGGCACCCGGCACTCCCGGCCACGGCCCGCACACTCGTCAGGCAGGATGCCGGCCAGGTACGACTGAGCCTTTACTATCCGGATATGCTCATCGATCACCTCGAGGCCCATCCCCCGCTGCGCTCCCTGAGCGAGGACAACATCGACGCCTTCGCGACCTTCGTGGAGGAGCTGGATCACCTCCTCCACCTCGCGCACCGTGCACGGCAGGAGCGCAAAGTCACCCTGCTAGAGCTGGAGTGGCAGGCAAACGTCACGAAGTTCCAGGTCATCCGGCACCTGCTGGCCAGGCACCTGGCGCCGCGTCCGGCCGGCCGGGAGGTGGAACAATGGGTGCGTTTTCATCTCTTTGAGAAGTTCGATTACGCCACTGAAGGTCCCGAAGTGGCCGGGCGGTACCGTGATGCCGTGCGCCTCGCCGTGCGCACCCTGGATAAAATGGAAACTCTCCCCCCCCGGGCCCGCCTTGGCGAGCTCAGGGCCTTCGCTCAACGATCGTTCGCAGAAAAACTGCGCGGCATCGAGCACTGATCCACCCGCAGCCTAATCACCCACCACTGCAAGGCACTCGATTTCCACCCTGGCGCCGAGGGCGAGCCCACTGCCAGCGACGGCGCTGCGGGCTGGAAACTTCGGACCAAAAAACTGCTTATAGATTTCGTTCATGGCGGGCCATTCATC
>JAPUKU010000045.1 GCA_027295505.1 Acidobacteriota bacterium | reverse complement strand
CGCCGCCAGGCGCGCCGGCGGCTGAACCGGGCCCTCGAGCAGGGGGCGCTGCGCCAGCGGGTCGAATTAACCCCGGATGAGGTTCAGGCCCTGGCATCCGATCCACAGGGGCCGCTGGTTGGCGGGCTCGGGAACCTTTGCGTGCAGCTGCTGGATGGACGGGCCAGGCTATCGTGGACCGTGCTGCCGTTCGAGTGGCCCCGCTGGCTGGCGGAGCGGCTCGCTGTGCCGATGGAGTTGATGGTGGAGCCGGCCGTGGTGGAGGGGCGGATCGACCTTCGGGTGCGCGCGGCCAGAGTGGCGGGTGTGCGGCTTCCGGAATGGATTGCCGGGCGGGTGGCGCCGAGCTTTCCCGCTGCGCCCCGTCTTGACCGGCTCGAGCAGGCATGGCACCTGCCGGGGCTTGATCGTATCGAGATTCAACCCCTGCACCTCATCCTGCATCCCCGGCAGGCCGCTCGGGCTCTCGGGCGTTTGTGAACGTGGGAAGGAAGGGCAGCGACTACGGTCTTCGGCTCAGGAGCTGCCGCCGGGAGCGTAGTAACCCCGCCTGGCTGTGACCTCGTGCCGCGGATCGCTCGTCTGCACGCGGATCGTACGCCAGGAGCCGTCGTCGGGCCGATCGGTGGGTGAATAGCCGATCGAGTACTGCATGCGCACCTCGCGTGCCACCCGCCGGAACGCATCGCGTAGGCCTCCCGCGCGCCGCACAAACGAGGCCCGCCCCCCCGTTTCGGTGGACAGTGTTTCCAGAATGTTCCGCAGGCTCCGCCGGCGCTGGAAGTCTAGCTGCTTGTCGAGGTCTTCTCCAAGGCCGACGGCATAGACCGCAATGTCCGAGCGCTGCACCCGCTCGAGAGCTTCCTCGAACGTGTGATCGCTTCCGGGGCCATAGCCGTCCAGCCCCTGGTCGCGGCCGTCGGAGAGGAGCAAGATCGCCTTCTTGCCGTCGGCGTTGTGCAGCCGATCCGCGGCTTCCACCAGAACGTCATAAAGTGCCGTGCCGCCGCCAGCTCCAGCATCCTGAATTTGCCGACGTAGCGGACCGAACTGGCCGCTCACCAGATCCGTTGAATCGATCACGTCGCTGAACGTCAGCACCAGCGCATGATCCCGCTCCCCCAGCGCCTCGATGAAGAGCAGGCCCGCCTTGCGGGCGATCTGTAGCCGCTTGCCCTCCATGCTGGCGCTCACATCGAGCAGGATGGCCCAGTGAACCTCCCGGAGGTCGCGTGAGAAATGGGAAATTTTCTGCGGCACCCCATTCTCCTCGATCCTGAAATCGGCAGCTTCTAGATCGGTGACGAAGCCGCGCCCCTTCTTGCGGACGGTCGCGTAGACATTGACAACCCGGACCTCGGTTTGCTGGTCGGGGATCAGCAGCCGCGTGCTCACCTCGTCGTCGGCACGAATGCCGAACGCGCTCATCGCCACGACCCGCACCCGGTGGGGATCGAAATTCGGGCCCGCATCCCACGTTGTCTGGAAGGGGGGGCGAACGATTGTGGCAACGCGTACATCATCAACGTAAAACTCCACCCGTGCCACCGGGTCCTCGGTCGGAAAGGAAACCTCGACTTCCAGGCGGGTGGGCCCGCCCATGTATGAGCCCTCGGCTGGAGACACCAGGCGCACGGAATAGCGAGAGTTGGCATTGTCCTGAGCGGTGGAGGGCGAAGCGTCTGTGTGGACGCCGACGCAGATCGCACCTGATAGGGTGCACAGGAGCGCGGTGGTGGTGAGGATGGGGCGCCGCGGCGGAGCGGTCCGGCTCAGTATGCCTTGGCGAAGGGTACGCGCCGGTCCGAGGCGCTGCCGCAACGGATGCAGGAGCCCTTCTCCTCGGGGGCATCCAGAGGGATGCAGCGGATCGTCGCCTTGGTTTCTGTTTTCACGGAAGCTTCGCATTCGCCGGAGCCGCACCAGTGACAGTATAGGAAACCGCCCGGAGCGTCGATTTGTTTCTTGAAATCCTCGTAACTATCGACAGGAGTGCTACGGGAAGCCATGTGCGTGCGCGCCCGTTCCAGCATGGATTTCTGGGCCTCCTCGAGCAGGGAGGGCAGGCGCTCGGCAAGTCCCGCGCGTGGCACGGTTTGCTTTTGCCGGTCATGCCGGGTGGCGACCACGACCTGTCCTGCCTTCAGGTCGCGAGGTCCGATCTCGATACGGATCGGAACGCCGCGGAGCTCCCACTCGTTGAACTTGAACCCGGGCGAGAGTCCTTCCCGGTCATCGAGGCGAACACGAGAGCGTTCGAACGATCCGTTGCCCGGAGTCGAGGTGCGGATTTCCTTGACCAGATCCGCGGCCGCCTCGAGAACTCCGTCACCGCTCTTGAAGATCGGCACCACCACTATCTGGATCGGCGCCAGGCGGGGTGGTAGAACCAGCCCCTGGTCGTCGCTGTGCTGCATGATGAGGGCGCCGATGAGGCGCGTCGACACTCCCCATGAAGTCGACCAGACATATTCCAGCTGCGAATTCTTGTTCTGGAACTTGACGTCGAAGGCACGCGCGAAGTTTTGCCCGAGATTGTGGGAGGTGCCCGCCTGCAGTCCCTTGCCGTCCTGCATCATGGCCTCGATGGAGTAAGTACGCACTGCACCCGCGAAGCGCTCCGCCTCCGTCTTCATGCCGCGCAGGACAGGCATTGCCATGTGATCCTCGGCAAACGTCGCATAAATCTCCAGCATGCGGCGTGTCTCCTCCTCGGCCTCCGCTTCGGTGGCATGCGCCGTGTGCCCTTCCTGCCACAGGAACTCTGTCGTTCTCAGGAAGAGGCGCGTGCGCATTTCCCATCGCACGACGTTGACCCATTGATTCAGGAGCATGGGCAGATCGCGCCAGGAACGGATCCACTTGGAGTACATGCTGTAGATGATCGTCTCGGAGGTCGGGCGAATTATGAGTGGTTCCTCGAGCTCCTTGCCGCCGCCGCGGGTCACGACGGCGCACTCGGGGGCAAACCCCTTGACGTGGGCGGCCTCCTTCTGAAGGAGCGATTCGGGGATGAACAGGGGGAAGTACGCGTTCTCGTGCCCCGTCTCCTTGAACATGGCGTCGAGAGTTCGCTGGATGTTCTCCCACAGAGCGTAGCCGTGCGGGCGAATCACCATGCAACCCTTCACGGGCGCGTAATCAGCGAGCTGCGCCTGAATTACCAGGTCGGTATACCAGCGCGAGTAGTCTTTCGCTCTCGGGGTGATGACTTTGGACATTCCAGGATCCTGTTGCCGTTTGCTGGCGCGCACCCGCCTCAGCGCATGGCTTCTTCCGCTTCTCCGGTCATGGGCACGAAGCGAACGGGCGTGAGCACACGGCGCGCGATGCCGTCTTCCCTGCGATGCAGGAGAACCAGCTCTTGCTCTTGCCTGCCAACCGGGATGATCAAGCGGCCGCCGACCTTGAGCTGTTCCACGAGAGGCTGGGGGACGTGGTCCGGGGCAGCGGTGACGAGGATGGCGTCGAAGGGGGCTTGCTCGGGCCAACCTTGATAACCGTCCCCTATCCTAACACGGACGTTCGAGTACCCCAAAGCGTGTAAATGCTTCTCCGCCTGGCGTCCGAGCGGCTCGATGATCTCGATGGTGAAAACCTCGCGAACGATTTCCGCCAGAACCGCCGCCTGATAACCAGAGCCGGTGCCGACCTCGAGGACTCGATCCTGCTCTCTGAGATCGAGCGCTTCGGTCATCAGGGCAACGATGTAAGGCTGGGAAATCGTCTGGCCATGTCCGACCGGAAGGGGTCCATCGGCGTAGGCCTGAGAGTGCAGATTCTCAGGGACGAAAAGGTGGCGGGGCACCTCGAGCATGGCGCGCAGCACGGCGGTGTCGTGAACGCCCCGGGCCTCGATCTGGGTACGTACCATGCGCCGCCGTTCGGCGGACCAGGAATCGTCGTTACCGCGACTCTGTTGCCCAGCGTCGTCTTGCATCATCCAGAAAGTGAACCCCAGCAGGAAGGCGGACGCGAGCCACACCGCCCGGGTCCAGCCTCTCGATGCGGTGGTCATTGTCCCTGCCTCGACAGATTTTCCTCATTCCGCACGGTGACGCAGCCGCGTCACCTCGAGGTGGGCCTGTCTCACCGGCTCCGGGAGGCGGAACCCTCTGCAGCAGCTGAGAACCTTGCGGGCAGCCCACGGCAGGTTACAGCGGTGTCCGGGCGAGACATACACGGGCCGCACTCCGGAGCGTGTCCGTATCGCCCACCCCACCACCTCGTCCTGATGCACGATGCGCGAGCGATTACCGCGCCGGAAGCCGGGCTCGCGGCAGCGGCCGACCAGGATTGACTTCGCCACGCCGATGCTCGGCACGTCGAGCAGCAGCCCGAGATGGCAAGCCAGGCCGAAGCGCCGAGGGTGCGCCAGGCCCTGTCCATCGCACAGTAGCAGGTCCGGTTTCGCTCGAAGGCGGCGTGCGGCGCGCACGATCGCAGGTACCTCCCGGAACGACAGGAATCCGGGAACGTAGGGGAAGCGTACGCGGTCACGGGCAGTCACCACCTCCTCGAGCTCCATGCCTGGAAGCCGGTAGGTCAGCACCGCCGCCACCAGTGTGTCGCCCGAGGAATCGTAGGCGACATCGGCTCCGGCCACCCTGCGAATGGCCCCCCGGGGTGGGCTCAGGCGG
Organism: Acidobacteriota bacterium; assembly: GCA_027295505.1. Lineage (GTDB taxonomy): Bacteria > Acidobacteriota > Polarisedimenticolia > JAPUKU01 > JAPUKU01 > JAPUKU01. The sequence goes on along the minus strand of JAPUKU010000045.1, from coordinate 82,992 downwards.
ACCCGGCTCCGCAACCGCACCTGCAGGCGCGCGGCCTGCTCGAACGACAGGTTCCAGCGATGCTTCAGGGCGAGGGGCACACGGCAGTCCTCTCAGGTGAATGCCCCAAACTATCTCGCGGCCGCAAGCCGCGTCAAGCGCACCCGGAGGGTGATGGGACCGATTGGGTCATGATTGACTGTTTCTGATGGGGAGCCTTAGAATGCGCTCCTGGATGCTGTCACGGGCTGTGGCCCGCCGGCATGACAGTTTGTTCCTGTGATCTTTCATGAAACGCGCGTTTCACCCATCCGCTCTGCTGCTCTGTGTCCTGGCCGCGGTCTTCGTCGGGGGCTGTGCTGGCGAGGAAAAGACGTATACGGATCACCTGGTGCGGGGCGCCCGCGCGGCGGAGGGGCAGGAGACACGCCAGAACCTCGAGCTCATCGGCTCGGCGCTGGAGCGCTACGCCATCGATCACGGAGGCTATCCCGAGGCCTCATCGGTGCAGGAGATCGAAGACCTGGTGACGCCGACCTACATGAGCCGGGTGCCGCAGAGGGACAGCTGGAGGCAGGAATGGCGGCTGACCTCGAGCGCGGATCATTTCGTTCTCTCGAGCGACGGACCTGATGGTGTGCCGGAGACCGAGGACGATCTGAAGCGCGAATCGGGAATCCGGGGAGCCTTTCCCGGCCTATGATATCGGCGCGGCCCGCAGGCAGAGCCTGTGTGCTCGCGGTCGCCACCCTTCACCTTGCCTGCTCGGCCACGGAGTTGGAAGTTGGACGCACGATCGAGCAATACCTGAACGCGCTGCAGGCCGGGGATCGCGCCACCGTGGCGCGCCTGAGCGCCGCTTACCACGATGAGGTGCGCGGCCTCGAAGGCCCTGCGGCGCAGCAGGTTTTCGAGCGCTTCTCGGGCTGGCTCGATGAGCGCTGGGAAGGGTTCGAGCAGGCCAAGAAGACCGGCACCATTGAGCTGACCCCGGACGGTTTTGGGCTCATCCGGGCCCTGGGTCTGGGACGGGGAGGCTACTATCAGGTCCGTGAGGTCGTGGAGGAAAACGAACATGCGCGGGCGCGGATCGAGGCCCAGCTCGGGTATCATGCGGTTTCCTTCGAGGCTTTTCCGCCGCAGACCCGCCTTTATCTGATGGGGATGCCCCTCGGGCGGCTGCAGGCGCCGGTGCGGGGGGACGGTCCGCGTAAGCTAGAGGTGCTCGCCACCGTGGAGATCGTGTGCCGGCTTGAGAAGACGAATGATCCCTTGCACCCGACCGGCTGGCTGGTGCGTGACTTCGAGGCGATTCCGGAAACGGCCCGCTCGATAGAGATAGACTGGCAGTGAGACGATGATTTTTCGTGACGTTAAGGTAGGGCTCGCCCTTGGAGGTGGAGCGGCCCGTGGTCTGGCTCATCTTGGCGTGCTGAAAGTTCTGCAGCGCGAAAAGATTCCAGTCGACATCATAACCGGCACCAGCGTCGGCGCTCTGATCGGGGGTGTCTACGCCTCGATGCGGGACTGCACCGCCATGGAGAGCCGCTTCCGGAGTTTCGTCGACAGCAAGGAGTTCAAGCGCAACGAGTTCGATTTTCTCACGGAGAGCCGGCGCACGAAGCCGGGCATCTTGTACAGCTTTTCCAACCTGGTCCGCAAGGGTATCTTCTACAGCCTGTCGGTGGCCAAGACATCGTTCATCTCCGCAGAGCACTTCGCCCACAACATCAATTCCTTGCTGGACGATATCCGCATCGAGGATTTGCCCTTGCCGTTCGCGGTCCTCGCCGTCGACATCGACCGCGCCGAGGAGGTCATTTTCACATCCGGGCCGCTGCGGCGCGCGGTGGCAGCGTCCTGCGCCATTCCAGGGTTGCTGCCGCCGATCGACATCGCCGGCCGGCGTCTGATCGACGGCGGATGTGTGCACAAGATTCCGATCCTTCCGGCATACCAGCTCGGGGCTGACATCACCATCGGAGTCGACATCTCGAAGGAGATCGATGACACGCGCGCCCTGCGCAAGGGTTTCGACATCATGGTTCGCGCCAACGCCATCAAGACCGAGGCCTTGAAGCGCATTCAGTGCTCCTTCGCGGACGTGCTGATCGAGCCGGATGTTGGCCACATCCACTGGGCTGACTTCTCCGCGCTGGATGAAGCGATCGCGGCGGGCGAGCGCGCCGCCACGGCGGCTCTGCCGAAAATCCACAAGCTCTTGATGCGCCGCCGGCTACCTCCCCGCATGCGCTTCTTCCGGGGCCGCCGGCTGGCCCGCATGTTCCTCGAACGACTGCAGGTCGGAACAGTCCATCTCGACCTGTCGGAGGAAGAGGCCAGCGCGCCCGTGCCCGAGCACAAAGAGGCGGAACTACCGCGCTCCTGAAGGCGGTCCATGGGTCGCAAACCACGCATCGCGCTCCTGGTCGTGGCGGCTGCGGCCGCGCTGCTGCTTCTTGTTTTTCTGGCCCTTCCCTTTCTTATATCAAGCGATCGGTTCCTGCCGCTGCTGGAGGAGCAGGCGTCGGCAGCCATCGGACTCCCGGTAAAGATCGATCACCTGCGGCTCAAACCGGGACTTGGCTTGCGCTTGCAGGGTGGCGGCGTGCGCGTGGGAGGCCGGGAGAACGCTCCTGACCTGACCGTCGAGGAGTTTGGCGTCGGCCTGCGCCTGTGGCCACTGGTGCGCGGGGAGGTGCGCCTTGGCCGCGTGAATGTGAAGGGAGTGGTCCTGCGCCTGCAGCGTCTTCCACAGAGCCGCGGATGGGGGATACCCGGTGTGAGCGGGGCTTCGCTCCCAGGTCAGGCAACACCCCGGGTGAAGCAGACGCGGGCCGATTCCGATCAGACTGCCGCTGCGGATCTTCCTGTCGATCGAATCGATCTGCGCGACGTGCGCGTGGTCTTCATTGATCCCGAGGGGCCGGCCGGGTTACGTGAGGGAGTGACTCTGGGGCCCGCGCGGGTGACGTTGGAGCGCCGGGGGGTGGGTGCGGCGTGGCGCTTCGAAATCGGCGTGGCGCTCGGCGGCACGGACGATGAGAAGGTGAAACTCAGCGGCGAGGTTCCACTCGACGGCGGCGCCCGCACTCACGTCCTGGCAGAGGTTCTGGATGTCGACGTGGAGACACTGCGCCCGCTGCTCCTGGTCGCCGGAGTGCAGGTGCCCGAGGCCGTGCACTCTGGTGTGGCGCGCGGCAGCATCGAATTCCACACTTTCGGCGCGCAGGAGGGGAGCGGGGCGGTGCCGGGTCTGCTCGACGGTGTTGTTGCAAACGGCAGCCTGGACCTCTCAGATCTGAAGGTGAAGCTGGGAGAGGGGCCGCGCTTCCGGATGCTAGCTGAAACTTTCCATGTTGCCATGGAGTTCTCGCTCGAGGGCGGGGCATTGCAGCTGGAGAAGCTGTCCACGAGCCTGTACGGCGGCGAGCTCAACGGCACCGGTTCGCTCAATCCCTTCGTCGACCCCATGCCCTTCAGCCTTCAGGCACGCGCCAGCCGGATCGATCTGGCGGGCGCCCTGCCGGCCCTGAGCGCCGATCTCGAGGGCCTCCTGACGGGTCGATTCTCGGGTGAGATGAAGCTCGAGGGCCAGGGGCTCACACAGCTGGACCTGTCGCGCAACCTGCGCGGCGGCCTGAGCCTGGACCTGCGTGACGGCGAGCTGATGAGCGTGAGTATCCTGCGCCAGGTTGCCAAGCTCCTGGAAGTTGCGGGGGGCAGGGGAATCGGCAAGGAAACCACCCCGTATGACTCGATCCGGGGTGATTTCGACATCCGCAGCGGAAAGGCGCACACTCGGAACCTCACCGTGCGATCACAGGATTTGGATCTGGATGGCGAGGGCACCTTCGGGCTGGATGCCACGCTCGACTTCGACGTGGTGGGCCGCTTCTCACCCGAGGTGAGCCGTGAGATGGTGGCCGAGACCAGTTCCCTGCGCTATCTGGTCGGTGAGGACGAGCGCCTGGAGATTCGCTTCCGCCTGCACGGGCCGCTCGCAGGCCCCAGCGTGCAGATTGATCAGGCCCAATTTCGAAAAGGGCTCAAGCGAGCGGCCGAGGAGAAAGGCAAGGAAAAACTCCTGGAGAAGCTGAAGGGTCTGTTCCGCTGAACGGCGCTCAGCGAACGTTGATGACAATCATGTTCGACTGGACAATGCGCCCGTCGTTGGAGTGCACCACCAGGCGGCAGACATAGGAGCCGGGTCGTGAGAACTCGTAGTCCTTGGTGAACGAGCGGCTGACGGACAGTTTCTTGGGATCGTGAACACAGCGAGGATCGTGCTTGGAGATCGAGTTCAGCGTGCTGGTGCCTTCCACCTTACCGGTGATCCAGGTCTCTCCCGCATGACAGAAACGCACGTCGTCATCATCGACCCCACCAAGCTGTGCGTAGACTCGCACCCGGGCCGGAGCGAGCGCGACGTACCGGTCAGCGAAGATTTTCAGGTGCGGAGTGAACTCCCTTTGAGGATCGGGAGGCAGGGATGCCGCCCTGGGAAGGCTGGACGTGGCGCCGGCCAGCAGGAGGGCAGTCGGAATCAGCATTATTGAATATCTATTTTTCTTATAATACATATTCATTACATATATTTTTGTCTCGATATCCTACAATATGTATATTCAATATATAATTGTCAACTATACGAATAAAATAGATTGTAAGCCCTGGATTTTCAGGTGAAGCTGTCCGGTCGATTGTCGCGGCGCGTCCAGGCCCTATAATTCGAGAAGACCCAGATGCGTGAACGACCGTGCAGGATCTCTCCGACCCGCCCCCACCGCGCCGGATTCGAACGGGGATTCCTCCTCGTTCTGGCGATCGGCTGGCTCGCGGGGCTGTGCCCGGCATGGGCCGACCTCATCCATCTCAGCCTTTTTGAAAAGCCGGCCATGAGCACGCTCGTGGTGCGAGGGAAAGTGATCCGCGGCGACCTTCGCCTTGCGGAGATCGAGATCGAGGAGGTCCTGAAAGGGTTCTACGATGAGCCGCGACTATGGATCGTTTTCAGGCTCGACAACTTCACACGGAGAATCTGGGAAGAAAAGGTCGAGTTCAGTAACGGAGAACGGGTACTGCTGTTCATGAAGCCGTTCGAGGACATCCGCGGTGAGAACCCGCGCCCGGATCGCTTTTCGCTCGTCTACGGGCACCAAGGCAAGGTGACGCTGCCTCCCGAAGGCGCCAACGCCCTCCTGGAGGCGACCCGCCGCTTTGTGCACGTACAGGAGCAGGCCGACATCGAAAAAATGTACGAGGACCTGCAGTCTTTTCTCTCTGATCCCAATCCACTTGTGCTGGAGGCCGGTCTGCAGCAGATGGTGCGGCTGAGGCTGGGTAGACCGGAACAGATCCGTGCGGTGCTACCGATCCTGGATCATGCGGTGCCGGACTTCCGACGTGGGGCGCTCATGCTGCTGGCGCAGATGTACGAGGACAGGGATCTGTGGCAGGCACAGCTCAACAACGAGGATCACCTTCTCACGCATCTTCTCACCCGGGCACGTGAAGACGAGGACACGGCGGTGAGGAAGGAAGCGGTGCGCACTCTGGAGGCAAGGGGTAAGACAGACATTCTTCCCGCCTTGGAGCAGATCGCCGGCACCGACCCGAAGCAGAGCGTGCGCTTCCAGGCGCAGCTGGCAGCCTACAACCTCACCCGCCGCTGAACGGCGGCGCCTCTCGCCGCAGCCTCAGTGCGCCGCGCCGCTCTCCCCCTAGCGCCTCAGAACCCGCAACGTCACTGGATTCGAGATGAGGGGTGGACCCTGCTTGGGCTCCAACTTCAATCGATAGATGTAAGCCCCCGGGGAGTAGAGGTTCAGGTCCTTGAAGAAGACCATCTCGACCTGCTTCTTGTCGTCCGGATGGTGGCAGCGCGGCCGGTGTGCGGAGGCGCGCTCTCGCGCCCCGGGGCTGTCAGAGCGCTTGCCGAGCCAGAGCTGATCCACGTGGCAGAAGTTAAGGTCATCGCTTGACACGCCGCTGAGCACGGCGCGCAGGGTCAGCCGCAGGGGGCTGAAGCCGATTCGCGGCTCGGCTTTCAGGACCAGTTTCGGCTTTTCGGTGGATGGCCCGCCGCCTTCCGGCGCAGTTGCGTTCCCGAAGACGGGCTGCAGGGCGCTGAGGGTCAGGATCGCGGTGACAACTGCAACAGGGGTTCCAGCCCTCACCACTTTCACCGGGGACGTGGCTTGGGCTTGTTCGATCGCTTGGCCTTGCCGGAGGAGGATTTCCGGGCCTTGGGCCGGGAGCCAGTGGAAACCTTCTTGCCGGATCGCGAACGCACCGATTTTGCGGAAGTGCCCTGTTTCCGGCTGTGGGACTTCGAGGAGTTTCTCACCTGAGGAGCTTGAGCGCCATTTCTGGACGACGGTGAACCGCTCCTGACGCTGCGGGGCTGGGGCCGGCGAGGAACCTGGCCTCCACGCGAAGTAGCACGCCGCGGTGCCGGCGTCCGGGTTACCCTGCGCAGCAGGTCGGCCACGCCGCGCTCCGAGCTCCTGCGCCCCTGCCGGCGGGCCTGTCTGGAAGTCTGTGGAGCCGGGGCAGGGCTGGTTCCCCGCGATTCCACGGATCTTCCTCTCTCCCTCACGGGAGTCCTCTGACGGGGCGTGCCGGTCGTCCCGTCCCCGCGCCGTGACGTGCGCCGGTTGGATTGGACCTGGATCATGGTCGTCATGCGGATCGACCTGCGCCGGTTGCTCTGCCGGGTGGATGAGAGATGGGAGCCCCGATCGGTCCCGGAGGCGGGGCGAGCGCGGACTCCTGCGGAGTGGAACCTGCGGCGCGGCAGATCATCTCTCGAACCGCGGGCCCGTTGCACGATCTCGTTCCCGAAATCGGAGCCGGTGCGCAGGTGCCTGGGATGAAAATCAGGCAGGCGTCGTACCCGAACGGATTTGTTGAGGTGCGCCTTCATGACGCGCGCGTCGCGCACGTACTTGTGCGGCAGATCGGACGAGTGGAATTCGTGGTAGGGGACGCAGGCCCAGCCTCTGAATGGCGCGCGATGAAAAGATAGGCTTAAGCTCAGGTCGATGACCGGCCCGTTGTTGTAGCCGAGAGGCACCCAGGAGACGTAGGATGGACCCACCCACCAGTGCACCCAGGCTCCGGCGAAGACGGGTCCCGGGATCCAGAACCAGCCGCCACCTGCCACGTACTCCCAGCGTCCGTAATGGTATGGGATCCAGCCCCACGGCTCGTAGGAAACCCACAGGTGGCCGGAGGGTGAAGTGACCCAGGTGCCGTCGTAGTAGGGATACCAGCCCACCGGTACGTCCGCGGGGAACCAGACCATGCCGTATTCGGGGACCGTCTGCCATGTACCGTACCGGGTCAGGTCTTCCGCGTACGGCCGAACCGGGTCAGGGAGATCCTCGGCCTCGGGGGGAAGCGACGCCAGAGCCTCTGTATTCCTCTCGTCAATCCAGCGATCGAAATCATCAGTGCGCAGCCCATGTGATGCCGGCCGCTCCGGGGCTCGCCCGCTCGCCAGGAGCGAGGTCTGCCCGCTGCGCACCAGCGACGTGCCACCGTCTCCCGAGACTTCGGCCACTCCGGCGCGCACCGTGACCATGGCACTGCCGCTCTGCTCAACGCTCACGCGGTACAGCCCGTCCGTCATCAAGTAACAGGTTCCCGACGGTGTGTCCACCTGGAACGCCTTATCGGGGCTCTGATCCATGCCGGTGATCTCGAGCGACAGATCGCCTCGATGCAGTTCAAGAAGCGTGAGTGACTCGGATCCTTCGCCGGTCGCCGACAGGGCGTGCACGTCGAGCACCAGCGGTCCCTGAGCGCGCAGGAGAGACCCATCAGCCAGTCCCAACTCCAGGCGCGCCCGGGCGCCGGCTTCGAGCCGGTCTCCCGCAATGATCGGCAGGTTGAGAACCAGGGGAACCATGTCACCGTCAAACGCCCGCACCAGATCCGCCTCGCCGCTGACGAAGCGCACGTGGGCGAAACGCGAACCGTCATCCGGCGCTTCGCTATCCTGGGAGGAAACTGCCGTGAAGGAGAGGAACACCCCCGCCGCCACCGTCAGGAGCGGGTGACGGTGAATTGCGGCCCGCGGGAGGCTGGTACATGCGTTGATCATCACATGCTAGTTAAGCAGACATCGTGCCAGGAGGCCACTCTGAGTTGAAACGACGATTTTGTTGATACGGCTCACTTTACGGCAATCCCCGGATCCCGGCAATCCCCCGGTGATGCCCCCGATTCGGGACGTTTTCGGTCCGCTGATGCCCCCCCGCGAGGACAGGCGGCCAGAGATTGACTTAAGTCCTTGTGGCTATATAGGATAACAGTACCCTCGCCACCGGCCTCCGGCGAGGACGCCAGGTTCCGTGCCCATCCGCAAGATAGTCTACTATCCCGATCCGATCCTTTTGCGCCCGACGGAGCCCGTGGACGAGATTGACGACTCGATCCGCACACTGGTTGCGGACATGATCGAGACCGCGTATGCGGCGCCCGGTGTTGGCCTTGCAGCCAACCAGGTTGGTGTCGGCCTGCGCCTGACTGTGATAGATCTCTCGGTCGGGGAAGCGCCGGATCAGCTGCGCGTGCTGATCAATCCGAGGATACTCGAAGAGCGCGGTCGGCAGGTCGAGGAGGAAGGCTGCCTGAGCGTGCCGGGGTTTACTGCCCCGGTGGCGCGCCCGTCATGGGTGCGCGTGGAGGCCACGGATCTCGACGGAAAGCGCCACGAAATTGTCAGCGAGGGGCTGATGGCGCGCGCCATCTGCCATGAGCTGGACCACCTGGACGGGCGTCTCTACCTGCACCGTCTCAGCAGCCTCAAGCGTGAGCGCCTCAAGAAGCGAATCGACCGGGCCATCGAGCAGGGTGAGTGGGCCCGGATCTGAGATGCGGCTGGTTTTCCTGGGAAGCGGCCAATTCGCGGTGCCTTCACTGGAGCATCTCTGCAGGCGGGGGCTGGCTCCAGCCGCCGTCATCACGCAACCCGATCGCCCGGCGGGACGGGGAAGGCGCCCGGCACCGACGCCGCTCAAGGTCATGGCCAGATCACTCGGTCTCTCTGTGAGCCACCCCGAGTCTATCGGCGCTCCTGAAGCTCTGGCGCAGCTGCGAGATCTGGATCCGGACTTCCTTGTGGTGGCCGCGTACGGGCAGATCCTGACGCCGGAAGTCCTGCAGGTGGGCCGCCTCGCCCCGGTCAACCTGCATGCTTCATTGCTGCCGAGGTGGAGGGGAGCCTCTCCCATTGCCAGGGCGATCCTGGCGGGCGATCCCCAAACAGGTCTTACCACGATGCGCATGGATGCCGGGATCGACACAGGTGACATCCTTCTCCAGGAGGAGGTGAAAATCGGCGCCCGTGAGACGGCGGGGGAACTGGAGATCCGCCTGGCCGATCTCGGCGGGGCGCTTCTGGAAAAGACCCTGCTTGGCCTGCAGGAAGGCTCGCTCCAGCCACGCCCGCAGCCATCGGAAGGAGTGACGCGCGCTCCGCGCTTGAGCGTGGATGAAGCGCGCCTCGACTGGTCGCTGGCGGCGGACGATCTCGATCGCCGTGTGCGTGCCTACAATCCGCGCCCCGTGGCCTGGACCGAGTTCCGCGGACAGCGCCTGAAGATCTGGGGCAGCCGACCCGTGTCCGCCGACGTGGTTCCCGACGGCGAGAGCCCCCCCAGGCCGGGAACTGTGACGGTCGTCTCGGGGGACACGCTGCGGGTTGCCTGCGGACGGGCGGCCCTCGATCTGCTGGAGATCCAGCCGGCGGGGGGCCGGAGATCCACCGCGCGCGACGCCATCAATGGCCGAACCCTTCGAAAAGACGATCGTCTCGGGGCCTGATGCCCGGGCGGTGGCCCTTCGTATCCTCAGGCGCGTGCGCGAGGAGCGTCGGCGCGCCTCCCCGCTACTGGCCGCGGTTCGGCGCCAGGGAATCGCCGGGCGCGAGCTCCGGCTGGTCACGGAGATCGTTTACGGGACGCTGCGCTGGAAGCTGGCCCTGGAGGCGGCCGTACTCCGTTTGTGCCGCCGGAAGCCCCCCGCTCCTGAGATTGCCGATGTGCTCCACCTCGCCCTCTATCAGATGCTGCTGCTCACGCGCGTTCCGGCGCACGCCGCCGTGAACCGCGCTGTCGATCAGGCGCGCGCGCTGGGAGGGGCGCCGGCAGCCTCTTTCGTCAACGCCGTGCTGCGCCGCGCCGGCCGGATCGGACAGGCATTGCTCGAGCCGAAAAGCACGGACGAAGCCGAGCGCCTGGCGTTTCGCTACGCCCATCCGGTCTGGCTCGTGCGTCGTTGGAGGGAACGCTGGGGTGCACCGGAGGTGGAGGCGTTGCTCGCATTCAACCAGCAGGTTCCTGAAGTGTCTCTGTGGCCGACACCGGACCGAGGCGATCTGGTCGCGGCCCTGCGTCGATCGGGGGTGGATCCCGAGCCGGCACACTTCGTCCCCGGGGCCCTGCGTGCCCGCGGGGGCAGCCTGGCATTTTCGCCGCTCCATGAGGACGGCGCGTTCACAATCCAGGATGAGGCCTCACAGCTCGTGTGCTGGCTCTTCGAGCGCCCTCTCCGCGGAGCGGTTCTCGATCTGTGTGCCGGCACCGGGGGCAAGACGGCACAGCTTGCCGGCTGGTCGACACAGGTATCGCTGCTGGTAGCCTCGGATCGGAACCGCGCCGCGCTGCAAGATCTGCGCTCGCGTTTCAGACGCCTGCGACTGCCGCTGCCTCTGCTGCTCGGCGCTGACTGGGAGACGGGCCAGTCGTTGCGCGCCCGGTTCTCCACAGTACTCCTGGACGCGCCCTGCACCGGCACCGGTGTTCTGCGCCGCCGGCCAGAGATCAAGCTGCGCCTTCAGCTGTGTGATGTGCACCGCCTGGCCCGGCTTCAGGAACGACTTCTGGAGGTAGCCGCGGGCATGACCGCGCCGCGGGGCCAGCTGGTCTATGCAGTGTGCAGTCTGGAACAGGAGGAGGGGGCTCACCGGGTCGATGAGTTTCTGCGCCGGCATCCGGAGTTCAAGCGCGCCGCTGCGGGAAGTTGCTTCCCGCGCAGTGCGGACGCGTTGCTGGACCGGTGCGGTGATCTTGTCACGCTGCCCTGGAGGGATCGGATCGATGGGTTCTATGCCTGCCGACTGATGCGGCACACCTGATCGCCGCCTTGCCCGGTCTGCGGTCGGCCAGTACAATGCGCTTCGCACCCGGCGTGGAGCCGCGACGGAACAGATGATCATGACCTCGAATGGAACTTCCTGGTGGTCAAGACCTGTGGTGCGCGCTGTCCTGAATGGTGTCCTGCGGTTCGGGACACTGCTGGCGGTCCTGGGTCTGCTGTTCGCAGGCAGCGCCATCTACTCGATGCGGCATGCCCTCGTTGGGCGTGAGGTGACGGTGCCGGATGTCATTGATCTCGATCCGGCCGAAGCTGCGCTCGTCCTGGCGGAGCGCCGCCTGACGCTCGAGGTTAGCCGTGAACGTTACGATCTACGGGTGGAAGCAGGTAAGATTCTGGCCCAGGACCCGCCCGCCGGGGCCGAAACCAAGCGGGACCGCAAGGTCAAGGTGATCACCAGCCTGGGCTCTAAGGTGATCACCATTCCGGACCTCCGCGGCAGCGCTGTACGCAAGGCGCAGATCACGCTGAGGCAGCAGGGGCTCCGATTGGGAAACCTGTCTTACATCCATTCACCAGAGGTGCGGGAGAGTCAGGTAATCTCCCAGGAGCCGCTTCCGGAGGCGGATCGGGTGCGCGACGATCGCGTAAACCTTCTCGTCAGCCAGGGGCCTAACGAGGAGTCGTTCGTGATGCCTGATCTGGTGGGAATGGATGCGGAGCGTGCACGGCAGCTCCTCAAGCGCTCGGGATTCCGTGCCGCCAACGTGGTGGCTGAACCCGGTTACGAAAGCTCTGACGGTGCGGTCGCGCGGCAACATCCACTGGCGGGCTATCCGGTTACCAAGCGAGATGTCATCACGCTCTTCACCCACGAAAGCTAAGCGGGCAACCAAGAGAACGAAGCGGGTACCCGCCCGGTTCCGGGGGATCAGCACGACCTCACCCTCTGTCAGGGTGGCGCCGTCCATCCTGTCGGCCGACTTCGCATTTCTGGGGGCCCAGGTCCGTGAGGTCGAGGATGGAGGGGCGGATGTGCTCCATATCGATGTCATGGACGGACGTTTTGTGCCGAACCTGTCGATCGGCATTCCGGTAGTCGAGGCGCTGCGGCGTGCGACCCGCCTGCCGCTCGATGTTCATCTCATGATTGAGGAACCGTCGCGCTACGTGGAGGCTTTCGCGCGAGCTGGCGCCGATTGGATCTCAGTGCACGTGGAGGCGGACCCCCACATTCACCGCACGCTGCAGCAGATTCGCGCTCTGGGCCTGCGGGCCGGAGTGGCTGTCAACCCCGGCACTCCTCTGAACAGCGTCGATTTGCTGGCAGGAGATGTTGATCTGGTTCTCCTCATGTCGGTCAACCCCGGCTTTGGTGGGCAGCGCTTTATCGAAGCGGTGCGCGACAAGATCTGTGCCCTCGATCAGCTACGCCACCGGCGAGGCTGGCACTTCGACATCGAGGTGGATGGCGGAGTCGACCGTGCGAACGCCGTATCGCTTGCGGCCCTGGGAGCCAATGTCCTTGTAGTCGGTTCCGCCATCTTCCACGGTGGCCGCCCCGCTGCGGCCACCCGCGATCTACGCCGTCTGCTGTCCAGAGCCACATCACAGAGAGTCCGATAAGTCCTGGTGCTACGAATCCGCCTTTCCCCGTGTAGGAAGGACGCGCGCGAACAGATGCTTTGCCGCGGGCGTGGGGCGCGCACAGCAGCAGCGCTGTTTGTGGTCGTGGCTCCGATCTTCCTTCTGGTTTCCGGATGCGCTTCAGCCGACAAGAAGCCGATGCCGGATCCCAGAGGTGAGCTGGCCTGGGCGGACGAGCTCGTGGCAACAAAAAAATACTACAAGGCCCGTATGAAGCTGCAGGAAATCCTGCAGCTTGGCATTGCTGACAAGGAACTCAACAGCCGGGCGCAGATTGCCCTGGCCGACGCCTACTATCAGGACGGCGGAACGCTCAACCTCGCTGAGGCGCTGGCGCGCTACACCAATTTCCTGGCTTTCAATCCGTTGCATCCCCGGGCGGACTACGTGCAATACCAGGTCGGCATGTGTCACTTCGAGCAGGTCTACTCCTCCGACAAGGATCAGAGACAGACGCGCAAGGCCATGGAGGAGTTCCGCAAGGTGGGGGCTCTCTATCCGGCGAGTCCGCATGTGGCGGATGCCGAGACGCGCATGCAGGAAGCGCGGCAGCTCCTGGCCGACCACGAGTTAGTTGTCGGGCGTTTCTATGCTTCTCGCAAGGCGTACATGGCCGCGATCGATCGCTATCGTGTGATCCTCGACCGTTTCCCCCGCATTGACGATAAACCCACCGTTTACCTCCTCCTCGCAGAGGCGCTGAGGGCCCTGGAGCGCTTCGAAGAGGCGCGGGCCTACCTCAAGCTCCTCATCGCCAACTATCCGGACCACGAAGTCCGTCCTCCGGCGGAGCAGATGCTGCGCAAGCTGGACAAGAAAGCGGCTCAGCCGGTGGGCGTGGCCAGCGTGATCGAAGAATGAGAGAAGGAAAGTCTCAGAACAGGCGGCGCTGGAACGAGGATCCGGACGGACCGAGGCGGGGATAGGCGTCCGCCAGCGACGCGGGCGCGCGGGAGTTGTTGTCGACGAGCATGCGCTGGAGCTCCAGCGCATTGCAGGCCGCCTTGCCGCAATAATGGTTGTTTGCGATGATGAAAATTTCCTCGGCTCCGCGCGCGCCCAGTTCCTCGATCCGCGCAACCCACTCCTCGAGCTCCGCTTTCCCGTAAAGATAGTCATAGCGAGCGTCGCGGCCTGCTTCCTCGTTGAACCAGGAATCGCGGTTACGCCCGTGCAGGCGCACGTACCCCAGGCGTGTGGTGGCATGGGCTGTCGGCGGTAGGTTTCCGGAAATCGGTGGTTGATCGATATTACAGAATGCCACGCCGAGCTCGGCGAGCGCTTCGAGGCGCTGGCCCGAATCCCAGCTCGCACGACGGAACTCCGCCACTAGAGGCAGGCCGGCCAGCAGCTTCGAAAGGTTCTCCAGATGTCGGATTGAACTGTCGATGGGGCGGAATCGGTAGGGAAACTGCAGCAACACCGCACCCAGGAGGTGTGCCTCCCGCAGAGGTTGGAGTCTCCGGACGAACTGATCGGCCGCATCCTCGACGTTAATCCCGGAGCGGCCGTGCGTGAGGGGGCTCCAGGCCTTTACCGCGAACCTGAAGCGGGGCCGGTTGGCGACCCTCCGGGCCCAGGACTCTACCTGGTGGAGTTCGGGAAGGCGATAAAAGAATGTATTGATCTCCACTGTGTCGAAGAAGGATGCCACAAAGGCCAGCCGGTCGAAATGGGCGGGGGCGGGGCGCGGATAGACAATGCCTTCCCAGTCCGCATACGACCAGCCGGCGGTGCCGACCCGGATGGCCGGCCGCTGTCTTCCTGGAGACCCGTCGGACACGTGGTATATTGTACGGCTAACCCGGGACGCGTGGGCCCTCTCCCACCCCAACGGAGCCATCGCATAAGTCGCATTCACCCAAAGTTCCGCGGCACGACCATCCTGTCGATCCGTCATCGAGGCCGTCTGGCCATGGCAGGGGATGGGCAGGTGACGCTCGGCGAGGCCATCGTCAAGCACGGCGCCCGCAAGGTTCGAAGAATGTACCGGGACACGGTTCTGGTCGGGTTCGCGGGCTCGGCCGCGGATGCGATGTCCCTATTCGCCCGCTTCGAGGCTAAGCTGGAGGAGTACCGGGGCAACCTTGAGCGCGGCGCCGTGGAACTCGTCAAGGACTGGCGCACGGATCGGGTGCTGCGGCGACTCGAAGCCCTGCTGGTCGTCGGAGACAGCGAACGCACGTTCCTGCTTTCCGGCACGGGAGAGCTCATCGAACCGGACGACGGCCTGCTGGCCATCGGTTCAGGTGGATCCTGTGCGCTGGCGGCTGCGCGCGCGCTGGTTCAACACACGCAGATGGAAGCCGCCGATATCGCCCGTGAGGCGATGTGCATCACAGCGGGCATTGACGTTTATACGAACGATAGTGTGGTCGTAGAGGAGCTTTGAGGCATGGTGTTCGAGTTGCCCGGCGCCACTGGCGGTGAGTCGGTGCAGATGGCTTCCACGCCGGAAGAGCGCACCCCCCGGCAGATTGTCACCGAGCTCGATCGTTACATCATCGGACAGACCGCGGCCAAGCGCGCGGTTGCGGTGGCCCTGCGCAGCCGCATGCGCAGGCAGAAGCTGCCGCGGGAGCTGGCCGAGGAGATCGCGCCGAAGAACATCATCATGATCGGACCTACGGGTGTTGGCAAGACCGAGATCGCCCGTCGTCTGGCCCGACTCGCCCAAGCGCCGTTCCTCAAGGTCGAGGCAACCCGTTTCACGGAAGTCGGGTACGTGGGCCGGGACGTGGAGTCGATGGTGCGTGATCTGATGGGGCTGGCAATGGACATGGTGCAGGAAGAGAAGTTTGCCGAGGTTCTTCAACAGGCGACCTCACAAACGGAGGATCGGCTCCTGAACGCCCTGCTGCCGACGGCCGCCGGAGGCGCGGCCGCGGCGTCCCCCGAGGAGGGAGGGATCGAGTCACATCAGCGCACCCGGGAGAAGCTGCGCCAGAAACTCCGGGCCGGCAATCTCGAGGAAGCGATGATTGAGATCGAGGTCCCCATGGCGGCCCCCTCATCGGTGCGGTTGTTCACGGGTGGCGGCATGGAGGATCTGGAGATCAGCATGAAGGAGATCCTCCCCAGCCTGTTCGGTGGTGCGCGTGGACGCAAGCAGCGCATGAAGGTGTCCGAGGCGCGACCCCATCTCATCCGGCAGGAGCAGGAACGCCTGATTGATCACGAACGGGTCACGCGCGAAGCGGTTCGCAGAGTCGAGCAGGGCGGCATCATTTTCATTGACGAAATCGACAAGGTCGCTGGGCGAGAGGGCGGCAACGGGCCGGATGTCAGCCGTGAGGGCGTGCAGAGAGATATTCTACCCATCGTGGAAGGCACCACAGTGCACACGCGCCAGGGCATGGTTCGCACCGACCACATTCTTTTCATAGCTTCGGGTGCTTTTCACACCAGCAAGCCTTCCGATCTGATCCCGGAGCTGCAGGGCCGGTTCCCGATCCGTGTGGAACTGGACCCGCTGGGTAAGGAAGAGTTTGTGCGCATTCTGACCGAACCGCAGAACGCCCTCATCCGGCAGTACACTGCTCTGCTCGGAACGGAAGGCGTGCAGCTCGAGTTCACACCGGATGCCATCGACGCCATCGCGGAATATGCCCATCAGGTCAACGAGCGAACCGAAAACATTGGAGCCCGTCGCCTGCACACCGTGCTGGAGAAGCTGCTCGACGAGATTTCCTTCGAAGCTCCCGATCTGGCCACCAAGAAGCAGCGCATTGACGCCGCCTACGTGCACCGGATGCTGGCCAGCATTGCGCGTGATCAGGATCACAGCAAGTACATCCTCTAACGCGGCCAGCCGCCCATTATGGGCCGGCCCGCTGGCGGCCGCGCTGCTGGCAGCTCTCCTTGCCGGATCGTGCGGCAAGAAGGGCCCTCCTCTTCCTCCGCTTCCACGCACGCCGCCCCCGGTGGGCGACCTGGAGGTGACGCTTGCCGGCGATGCACTGGAACTCGCCTGGGGGGCTTCACCGCCCCTCGAGCCGGGCCCGGCACACGTCGAGTATCGCGCGGCTTGGGAAGCGGGTCCCGGTGCTGCCCCCGCGGAGCCCGAAGCGTCCGATCTCAAACAATTCCTCCAGCGCGCGACGCAGGAGGAAGGCCCCGTCATCGATTGGGCGTCGCAGTCCGGCCGCCGCCCGCGGCGTATGAGCTGGCAGATCGAAACCCGGGAACTGGCGCCGGAAGAATGGTTGCGGGTTGTGCTTCTGACCCGCAGCGGCCGGCGGCATACGGTCTCGAACGCAGTGCATCTGCAGGTACCGGCGCAGCCGCTCCCGGCGACATCTTCCCTGGAGCTGATCCCTGAGCCTGACGGGTTGCGTGTTCGGTGGGAACCCCTGGAAGGTGAGGGGCGTCTGGAGATGTATCGGCAAGAGGAAGACCAGCCGAGGGTGTTGCTGGCGCACGTAAGCCCCGCCGCCGGGGAGTTCGAGGATGCCTCCGTGCGCCTGGGCGGGAGCTACCGATACTCGGTGCGCCTGCGCCGCAAGGCAGGTGAGCGTGCGTGGGTCGCAGGACCGTTCGTGCAATCGGAGCTTATGACGTATCGTGACATCTTTCCTCCCGCTGCGCCGAAGAGGCTGACGCTGGTGATCGAGGGTGAGGGCCTACGGCTCCTGTGGTCCCCCAACCGCGAGCCGGATCTCGCGGGTTACCGTGTCTACCGCCGCCTGGAGGGTGGGGAGGAGGCGAAGGTGACGGAGCTTCCCCCCTGGGATGTCACCTGGCTGGATGAAGAGCCGCCGGAGGGCGCCGCCGTCGAGTACCGGATGACCGCCATCGACTCCTCGCCGCAGCAGAACGAGAGCGAGCCCTCGGATCCGGTGTCCGGCACCGTGAGGCGACCGCGTGCAGTCACGGTTGAGAGGCCCGGGCGCCCCGCTCGCCGACCCGCAGGTGAACCATGAGAAAGTCCCCGCCAATACCGTTTGCCAAGTTTTCGGGAGCTGGCAACGATTTCATTCTGGTCGATGCTCGGCAGGCGAGGCTGCCGCGCTCCATGGGGTGCTGGGTTCGCGCCGTCTGCCGGCGCGGGGTCTCGGTCGGAGCGGATGGAGTGGCCGTAATACTGGGCCGTCGGCATGGAGCACTGCGGGTGAAGTTTTATAACCCGGACGGTCGCAGCCACCCTTTCTGCGGCAACGCCAGCCGCTGTTTGGCACGGTGGGAGGCCCTGCGCCGGGGTCGGGACGGAATCGTGCGGCTCGACACGGACGCGGGTGAGATCCGCGCTCGCGTGCACCGGGGCGGGGTTGACTCCGGCCTGGGCTTCGCCATGGGACAGCCGCGGCGGCGGTGCCTGCGGGTGGACGGCCGGAACGTGTGGGGTTACGAGATCCTCGCGGGTGTTCCCCACTTCGTATTGCTCAGGGGCGTGCCGGAAAGTCTCCTGTTACCTCCGCTTGCTGCACGCCTGAGACGGCACTCTGCCTTCCGGTCGGGCGCAAACATCGATTTTGTGGGTTCCCCTCGGAGAGGGGTGCGCCCTCTCAGGACGTTCGAGCGCGGCGTGGAATCGGAGACCCTTGCTTGCGGCAGCGGCTGTGTTGCGGCCGCCCTGGTTCTGGCCCATCGCGATCCGGGTCTGCGATCGCCCCTGCGTTTCCGGGTGCGCTCGGGAGCGACCATCAGCATCCGTTTCCGACGCAACTCCGGACGCCTGGACGAGGTCACCCTGTGCGGGGAGGCCCGCCTGGTCTACCGAGGCCACCTGACGCCGGAAGCACAGGCGCTGCCAGGGCACTCCGCATGAGCGACGGGCCCTTCCCAGCCGGTTGCAGAGAAAGATGCGGCAGGGGGCTCGGCGCAGGTCCTCCGGGTGTTGCGCATCTCCAGCCTGGCCCTCCTCTCCGTCGACGTGCCCCTGGCCCGTAATTTGTACCAGCGCCTGAAGAGGCTGAGGCGGAAGCGATCACCTTGACAGGGGTGAGCAGGTGGATTCAGAATCCTCCTCGGAGAGAGACGCCTGTAGAGTCGTTCCACCCGTTGAACGAGGAGGAGCTATGCGCGAGTTGATAGGTTTCAAGAGGGGGCTTCTCGCAGCCGCTGCCGTGGCCGTTGTCGGCCTGGGCGCTCAGGATGTCGCGGCCGAGGGTGCCGGGCAGGAGATAAGGGTGTCGAGGGCGGTGACCTGCCTGGATGTCCAGGAGCGCGAGCCGGTGAACATTGACAGCGTTTTCTCGAACCAGGTCGGACAGGTTTTCTGCTACACCCACATCGAGGGCGCATCGGAAGATACCCGGATCGAGCACGTGTGGTTGCACGAGGGCGAGGAGCGGGGTCGAGTCAGCCTGCCGGTGCGCTCACCCAACTGGCGGACCTGGAGCAGCAAGCGCCTGCTTCCGAGCTGGACCGGCCAATGGAAGATCGAGGTGCGCCGCGCCGACGGAAGCGTTTTGAAGACACTGGAGTTTGCGATCACCGAGGTTGAAACGGGAAGCCCGCCGCCCGGGTTGAATCGTTAGGCAGTCGGCAGGGGCGCGTAAGCGCCGGCACCAAGCCGCTCAGCTCGCGGCCGCGGTGACAGGGCCCAGGAGGGAGGCGTCGCCGTCAGCCAGGGTCTTGATCAGTTCCGCCTGGAAGTAGTCGGTGGCGTCGCGGACCTCCTGGGAGATCCGCTCCTCGTAGGTCTGCCGGCTACGATTGATGTCGTTACGCAGCCGGGTGCACAGGTCCCGGCTCTTTCTACCCAGCGCGACCTTCTCCTCGTTGTAGAGCCTGATCTCGGAGATGAGCAAGCGGGCCAGCCTCCGGGCATCCTCATGCTGTCCTCCCAGGCTCGGATCGGGTGCGTTACCGGAGGTGCTCGAGGCCGGTGCCTGCTCGCCGGCTTCCTGCCCCTCGAACACCGAGTAGGGGAGCGGGGACCTGATCGCGCTCTCATCAGCTGTGACCCGGCCGCCGCCGGGGGGAGTGGGCGCCCGCCTCAGGGCGATCATCTCGAGTGCGGCCCCGGCGGTGGTGGCTAGGCACTCGACAGCCTCCACGGCACCCGGGGTGGCCAGGGGGCCGGTGTCGAACCACAGCAATCCGCTGCAGCGCTCGCGGCCCGGGATCGGCACGGCGACGCGACCGCCTGCACTGGGCTCTCCCAGCCGTGCCTCCCAGGGTTCGGGGCCGGTGCCGCTCTCGCACCGCTGTGATTGCAGCGCCGAAGTGAGCAGGGGAGACTCTTCCGGATCCAGTGTCAGGCTCGAAATCCCCAGCTTGACACCCCCTCTGCCAAGGCCGGACCATGCCCACAGGTTCCCCTTGCGGGAGAGAAAGAGGACAGCCCTCTCCCCAAAGTGGGATGCTTGAATCAGGAGCAGATTCAGCGCGGTTGGGGCGCTGGTGGTCTGCAATATCTGACGAACTCCGTCGCGGACCCGGCCAAGGGACTCGGCCAAATCAACATCCTCTCCCGGGGCGCCACCCGAGGCGTAAAGGCCCTCGGCGTGACGCTCTAGTGACTCGATCTCCTGCCGCAGGAAGGCTAACTTCTCCTTGAGGGAGTGGGACTCTGGGTTCGTTTTGCTCATTTGAGGAAGGCTCTGGCTCCTTGGGAAGGCCTGTTGTTAACATAATCTTTTCGGAACTGTCAACGCGGCAGGGCCCGAGGGGATGCCGGAACTGCTCCGGGGCTACTATGGCATCCGCAACACACTGCATGTGTTGCGGATGCCACGAATCTGTGATCGGTTCGGCCGTGTGTGAATGATGGTAGATCGGTTAACTATCTGTGAAATCAGAGAATTCTCACGATCTCCTTGATGAAATCATGACTGGCACGGATGATGCATAACCAGAAGGTGCGCGCGCGAGCGCCGCGACCCATGCCGAGATCCAATCAGCGGACCCTGAAGAAAAGTGCCGAGTGCGTGGGGATCGGCCTCCACTCGGGAAGGCCGGTTTCGATGCGTCTCAACCCGGCTCCTGCAGGCCACGGGATTGTCTTCGCCCGGCTCGATCAGGGGGGGCGGCGCGTTTATGCACGGGCCGTAAACGTCGTCAGGACTTCCTTTGCGACGACCCTCTCCGAGAACGGTTGCAGCATCTCTACGACCGAGCATCTGATGTCCGCCCTGTATGCCCTTGAGATTGATAACGTGCTCGTTGAACTGGATGGGGCTGAGGTGCCGATCCTGGATGGCAGTGCGGCGCCCTTCATCTACCTCATTCACGAGGCCGGGATCTTCGAGCTGGGTGCCGCGCGCCCGCGGCTCGTGCTGGAGAAACCCCTATCAGTCAGCGAGCAGGGGGGGCGCATTACCGCCAGTCCAGCTCCTTCCTTCAGCGTCGACTACAGTATCAATTTTGACCATCCGCTCGTTGGATCCCAGAACTTCCGGGGAAGCATCAGCTGTAAGAGCTACCTGAGCGAAATCGCCACGGCCCGTACGTTCTGCTTTCTGCGTGATGTTGAGGCCCTGAGAAGACAGGGGCTGGCTCTCGGCGGCTGCCTCGAGAACGCGATCGTGGTGGGGGACGATGGGATCCTGAACGATTCGCTACGCTTTGAGGATGAGTTCGTGCGCCACAAGGTACTCGATCTAATCGGGGATCTGGCCCTGCTCGGCATGCTTTTCGTGGGCCACGTTCGAGCCGAGCGCGCTGGGCACCGCCTCCACACCCGCCTGGTCCAGGAGATCCTGGCCCGGCCGGATGCCTGGAGGTTCGAAGGCAGTACCGAGGTGGCCGCACACCACATTCCTTCCCGGCCCGCTATGGTGGCCGGAGGCAGTCAGACCGCCTCTCTCTGAGGCTGGATCCCTGCACCCGACCTCCCGCCCGGACCCTACGCCGCAAATCCTCTTGCCACAGGTCTTTCCGTCCCCTAAAATAGTCTGTTCGGGAGCAAAAGATCTCCGGACAGAAAGGCAAAGTGTTCGACCATCTCCTGCGGCGCTGGCTTGGCGGCGCCCTGATTCTCATCATCCTGCCCCTGCCGCTGGGGCGTGGTCGTGGAGTTCAGATTGACCAGCTCCAGGTTGCGCTCAGCGAGGGAGCTATAAGCGTAGATTTCCGTGTTTCGGGGGCCTTCACTGAGGAGGTGGAGGAAGTCATCGCCAGCGGGCTGCCGGTGACATTTCATCACGTACTGCGCGCTTACCGGCGCCGGACCGTCTGGGTTGATCAGCGGCTCTCCGAAAAGCTCGTCACCACCAGTGTGACATTCGACATTCTGACGAAGCAGTATCGAGTTTCGCGCACTGTCAACGGCCAGATGGTCGACACCCTGGTCACCGACAAGGCCGAGGACATGAAGAACTGGATGACGGTGTTCGAGAAGATCCCCCTGCCCTCTGAGAACCCCGTGGAGACGCTCGATCGCCTCTACGTGAAGGTCAAGTCTGAGATCCAGAACCGTTTCGTGTTCTTCTTCATCCCCTGGGACTTCGAGACCGAATGGGCCAAGTCCGATCTGATCCAGGACGATGAGCCGATCCAGCCGTAGCCGTCCGCGACTGAACACCGATCGCCTGCTCCTGCTCGGAGTGGCGATTCTGGTGTTGGTTGTTTCGGCCATCTACTTTTTCCTCCAGAAGACCGAGGATTTTAGCTGGCCCTACCTCACAAACTCGGTGCTGCTGTCGTTTCTGGGCATTACCAATGCCATCCTCATACTCACCTTCCTGTTCATCCTTTTCCGCAACCTCATCAAGCTGCTGGTGGAGCGCAAGCGCAACATTCTCGGCGCCAAGTTCAAGACGAAGGTTGTGTTCACACTGCTGGCCCTGTGGCTGCTGCCGTCCCTGCTGATATTCCTGGCCGCCCTCCATCTCATCCAGTCGAGCGTGGACAAGTGGTTCAGCACCCCTGTGGATGAGGTCACCCAGTACTCGCAGGAGGTCGTGGACGCCTACTACGACGACGTCAGGCAGCGCGCAGCCCACTTCGCACAGCGTACAAGCAGGCTGGCGGCGGAAAACGGCCTCTTGGGAGAGAACCGCCGCTATCTCGGGCGCTGGCTCAAGCGCCGTCTCAAGCAGTATGGCCTCGACTTCATCGGTGTCTACGTGGGTGGAGGAGAGCCACTGGTTGTGTTGGATCCGCGTATCCCGGTGGACTCGATCGAGCAGCTTCCCCAGAACCTGATCGACAAAGCCCTGGCGGGGGAGCCGTTTGGGTGGATCAATTCGCATAGCGGTTCACAACTGGTGCGCTATGGCGTGCCCATCGCCTCTCTCAAGCCCGGCGAGCCGGCCCAGGGCGTGCTAGTGGCCGGCTACCGGGTTTCGCGGGATCTGATGGGTTTAACTTCGCGCATCAGCCGTGCGAGCGAGAACTACCGCCAGAACAAAGCCCAGAAGTCAAACATCCAGCGCCTATACACGTTCGCGTTCGCGCTCGTGACCCTGATCATCCTATTCTCGGTGACTTGGATCGGCCTGTACCTGTCCAAGCGCATCACGGTGCCCATTCAGATGCTTGCTCACGGCACGCGTGAAATCTCTTCGGGCAACCTCAACTACAAGGTTGAAGTGGAAGCCGGAGACGAGCTCGGGATCCTGGTGGATTCATTCAACGCCATGACCGAGGAGCTGCGGGGCAACCGGGAAACCATTGACCAGCGCAGCCGCGAACTCAACGAAATCAACCAGGCCCTCGAGGAGCGCCGCCGCTACATCGAGATCCTTCTCGAAAACATCACCACGGGCGTCATCTCGCTGGACCGCCAGGGAAGGGTGAGCACCATCAATCGCGCTGCACACCGCATTCTGGGACTGCCGCGCCGCGGAGCCATCCTCAACAAACCGGCGGAGATCCTGCAGCAGGGAAGTGCCGATCTGAAAGGCCTTGGCGAAGCCATCGAGAGCGTTCAGTCGGGAGCCAAGACCTCGCTGGAGCGGGAGCTGCGCTTCGTCAGTGGGGGGCGAACGGTTACTGCGGCTGCCCACCTCTCTCAGCTCGATGACGGCCAGGGCAGTTACCTGGGTATGCTCATCGTGCTGGAAGATCTCACCGATCTCATCAAGGGCCAGCGCCTCGCCGCCTGGCGGGAAGTCGCACACCGCATCGCACATGAAATCAAGAACCCGCTCACGCCCATCCAGCTGTCGGCGGAGCGCATTCGCAAGAAGTGGCGCGAGAAGAGTCCCCGGCTGGGTGAGATCGTCGAGGAAGGAAGTGCCAGCATCGTGCGTGAGGTCAATTCGCTCAAGAGCCTCGTCGACGCCTTCACGCGTTTTGCGCAAATGCCCCATGTGCAGCCGGTACCGGTCGATCTCGGCCTTGTGATCGATGAGGCGCTGGCTCATTACAATGGGCGCAGCACAGACCTTTCGATCGTCCGCCGAGACAATGGTGAGACTCCCGCCGTGCACGTCGATCCTGAGCAGATGCGCCGAGTGTTCATCAACCTGATCGACAACGCCATCGAGGCCATGAACGGACAGGGCCAGGTGCTCATCGGTACCTGCTACCTGAAGGACCCTCGGGTGGTTCGGGTTGAGGTCAGCGACACCGGCCCCGGTATTCCTCCAGAAGATCGTGAACGCCTGTTCATGCCCTACTTCTCCACCAAGAACCGCGGGACCGGTCTCGGTCTGGCAATCGTCGATCGCATCATTTCCGACCACAATGGAGCCATCCACGTGCGCGCCAACGTGCCGCAGGGCACGACGTTCGTCATCGATCTCCCGGTGCAGGGCTGACGGATGGCAGGCGAGCGCATCCTAATTGTTGATGATGAAGCGGGAGTGCGCTCATCGCTGCGCGGTGTTTTGCTCGATGAGGGCTACAAGGTGGAAGTTGCGGAGAGCGGCGAGCAGTGCCTGGAAGCTTACGAGCGCAAACCGTGCGATGCGGTCCTGCTGGATGTATGGCTGCCCAAAATGGACGGGCTCGAGACGCTTCGTGAACTACGGCAGCGAGGCATGGATGCGGCCGTGGTCATGATGTCGGGACACGGTAATATCGAGACGGCGGTGCGCGCGACCAAGCTCGGTGCGTTTGATTTCGTTGAGAAACCTCTGTCACTCGAAAAGACCGTGCTCGTGCTGCGCAACGCCCTCAAGCAGCGTCTCCTCGAGGCGCGCAATCGCGTGCTGCGTGAGCAACTGCAACGCCGGCATACCCTCATCGGCAAGAGCAGCAAGATCGAGAGATTGAGGGAGGAGATCCGGCGGGCCTCGCCCACGAACGGACGTGTGCTCATCTTTGGCGAGAACGGGACCGGCAAGGAGCTCGTGGCTCGCATGATTCACGGTACCAGCCTGCGTGCCGAGGAAGCGTTCGTAGAAATGAACTGCGCCGCCATCCCGGAAGAGCTGATCGAAAGCGAGCTGTTCGGCCACGTCAAAGGCTCCTTCACCGGTGCGGTGCACGACAAGAAGGGGAAGTTCGAGCTGGCGGACAGCGGTACCCTGTTTCTGGATGAGATAGCGGACATGAGCCTGCGCACACAGGCCAAGGTTCTCAGGGTGCTGCAGGAGCAGAAGTTCGAGCCCGTCGGAGGCGCATCCTCCATACAGGTGGACGTGCGCGTGCTCACGGCCACCAACAAGGATCTGCAGGAGGAGATTCACCAGGGGCGCTTCCGCGAGGATCTCTACTTTCGCCTGGCGGTCATTCCCATCCAGGTGCCGTCGCTCCGCGACCGGGTCAGTGATGTGCCCCTGCTGGCCGAACACTTTGCCGGGGAGTTCGCCCAGGAATATGGCCGCCGGCCGAAAGATTTCTCGGCGCCGGCTCTGGCGGCGCTCAAGGCATATCGCTGGCCAGGAAATGTGCGTGAGCTCAAGAACGTTGTCGAACGGCTCGTCATCATGGTGCCGCACGACGAGATCGGTATATCCGATCTTCCGGCCGGCCTGCGTGGAGAAGATCCGGCCCGGGCCGGTGGCAATAGTGGCCGGCCGCTATCGCTCCGGGAAGGCAAGGAGCGCTTCGAGCGCGAGCTGATCCAGCGCACGCTGGAAGACAACAGCTGGAACATCACGCGTGCGGCCCGCGTCCTCAAGCTCGAACGCAGTCATCTGCACCGCAAGATCAAATCATACGGCATCAATATTCCCCGCTAAACGGGCAGAGCTTATCAGCGATAAGAGACGATGAGCTCACCGTTCTCCACGCGCAGGTCTTCGACCTGAGGGGGGGTAAGCGCAGCTTGTCCATGTTTTTGAGAGCGTTAAAGTGTCTGCCGACGGTGTAGTCGAGCACCGCGCAGGGTATGCGCAGAGAGGCTGGCATGGCGCCCGTGGACTCGAAGCGACCGGTTGCACTTCCTCCAGGCTGAGCGTGCTCTTTTGATCGGCTGGTATGCCAGCCGACGGGCCGGAGCCGGCCGCTTCGGTGACCTGCGCGAGCTTGACCTGAGGCCGCTCGCGGGGACGGAACCCGGACGAATTGTGCGCGGGTTCTGCATGCCAAAAGGTGCGGGGTTGGGGGGGGAAACGCTGTGTTCTCCAGTAGTTGACTGAGAGCCGCTCAGACCCTAAATTCCCTGAACGACAATCTGATGTCTGCGCCCGCACCGGGCAAATCACCGAGGGGAGTTCAAATGAAGCGGATTCTTATCGTTCTGACCATTCTCACGGGCCTTTCAGCGCCCTCCTACGCCGGCAAGCTCGAAAAAGCCCTGAAACACCGGTGGCTGGGTGCCTGGGCTGTTACGACCGTTGAGACGCACTCCGATTGTTCCGGGAGTTACACCAAGAACCGGATCAATGGCAGGTTCGTCAACAGCAGCGGTCGGCATCGTTTCCGCCCGGGGGAGCTCGCCAAGGTCGTGAAGGTGGATGCCAGGCGCTCGCGGCTCGATCTCTTCTTGCGGGTGAACGAGCCGCTGCTCGTGCCCCGGCACGAGGGGCCCTTCACCCTGTACGATCAGGTCTACTGCGAGTTCGAGCTCGAAGTTGTGTTACCCCGTGAGCTGGTAAAATCAAAGGACGTGGCCGGAATCGAGCGGAGCTTGCGGCCCATCCTGGAGCGCCACGCCACGGAAGACGAGGCACGCAGCACCCGCGCCTACAATCAGCGCGTCCGGCGATCGTATCCGGACGACTACGAGGAGACACTGGCCGAGCACGCGATCTGGGAAGCGGAGCAGGCTAACGCCGCGGTACAGGCCAAAATTGACGTCACCCTCGATGTGACGGCGGGCATCACCAGCCGCATGAGCAGCGACTACTCGTACCTCACCAGCTTCGCGAAGGGCGTTGAGGTCGGCAAGTTGGTGAGCCTCAACAGCTGCCAGAGCATGATGGCCGCCAAGCTTGGGAAGCCACACAGCTCAAGAACGACGAGGAGCAGCGTGGTGAACGCTGCGGTCGCAAACAGCCGCGCCTACATCGATGGACGCAACCTCGTTCTGGCGCTGGAACTCATGCGACGGTTGCCCGACTGCTTTGTCCCCATACCCGTCGTGGAGGCGGCTCCCGTCGCTCATCGGTGAGCGCCCGGGAGCGTGGGGCACGCGCTCTCTGCGGCCTCACACGAAGCGCCGGATCCACCGAGCCTGCCTCCAACCCCGGAGGCGGGCTTTTCTTTGCTGTGGCGCGAACTCAAGCCTTGTGAGCGACCGGGCGCGCTGTTAGACACCGGCCTTCCCCCCTCCTCCAGGCAGCCGTGACCGGAGCCGGGGCTGTTGACCCGTCGTTCGCGACTGGGATACGATCTCCTGTATTGAAACCCACGGACACTCGGCCCGACCTCGTGCGCTGCGACCGCCTGCGGGACGATCCAGGTGTGCGAGCCGAGCTATGGAAGAAGTCGAAGGGCAGTTACCTTCCGGGCTGATACCCCTTCCACACCCTTTCTCTTCGCTCTCAACCAGCATGGGTTCGGGGAACTGACCCGCCTGCCGGAAGGAGGAGGGCAATCGTTCCACTAACCGCAAGACTAGAAGGAGCATGACGATGCTCGCAAACGACAAAGGCAGGAAACAGACAGATCCTCTGGTCCGCACCCCCTTTCCCGGACCCAAGGGGAAGGCGCTGATCAAGCAGCTGAGCGAGCGCCCGCGTCTCGGCGGGTATGAGAACCCACGCGACCCCGGTTACGTGCTGATGATGGCCGCGCAGCGGGATGGCTATGTTTGGGACGTGGACGGCAACCGTTTCATTGATTTCAACTCAGGCTGGGCCACGAACAATGTTGGACACCCGACGAAGGAAATCGTCGATTCCGCAGTGGAGGTTCTGCGTGATTATGGAGTGGTTTGCAGCTCGGACGGCATCGCAACTATCCATCGCTACGAGCTGGCGGGCAAGCTGCTTCAAACTCTCCCGAATCATATCCAGCGGGTTGCCTACTGCTGCACGGGTACGGAGGCAGTCGAGGGGGCGATGAAGTTCATGCGTGCGGCAACCGGCCGGTCTAATATTATCTCGTTCCACGCCAACTACCACGGCCTGTCGTACGGCGCCATGGCAGCCGGTCCCCTGCTTTCCTCCATGCGGGATCCGGTGATGCAGGCCATGCCGGGCCATATCCACACCCCGTACGCCAGCTGCTACCGCTGTGCGTTCAAGCTCGAGTATCCGTCCTGCGATCTGTGGTGCGCGGAGTTCATCGAGGACATTCTGACCCGCTACACTGCTCCGCCGGAATCGATCGCCGGCATTTTGGTCGAGCCGATTCAAGGGGAGGCGGGGATTTGGGTGCCTCCAGAAGACTACCTGCCGCGTCTGGAGAAGATGTGCCGCAAATACGGATGGCTTCTGTGTATCGATGAAGTCGAGAGCGGTTTCGGCCGTAGCGGCAAGATGTGGGCCTTCGAGTATTCCGACGTCAAGCCGGATATTGTCGTGATCGGCAAGGGCATCAGTGGCAGCATCCTCCCCATCACAGCGATCGCCGCTACCCCGGAGGTCATGGATCGCGAGGTGTCGGTCGGTAGCACCTTTGGTGGACAACCTGCTTCCTGCGCCGCAGCGATCAAGGCCCTGGAGAGGATCGAGAAAGAAGGGATCCTCCAGAATTGTGCGCGCCTGGGAGAACAGGGGCTCGAACGTCTGAGAAAAATGAAGGAGCGATATCCGCTCATCGGTGACGTCCGGGGCCGGGGCCTCTTCCTGGCCATCGAGTTCATCAAGGACCACAAGACCAAAGAGCGGGACTACGAGATTGCAAAGGAGATCTATTACGACTGCATGGAGAACGGTCTGTGCTTGATGTACGACTCGAACTGGTTCGCCCGCATGCTGCCCGTGCTGGACATCTCCGCAGACCTGTTCCTGAGGGGGCTCGATATCTTCGAGGAAGCGGTGCAGCGGGCCGACGCCAAGCGGCGGCAGGAGCGCAAGGCAAGCTGATTCCATCCACCCGCCTGAAATCCGGGCGGTGTCCGTTGGAGGCTTGAAGGTTTCGGGATGTCCGCCTGGACCCCGCGGCCATCCTCACCGGACGGATGGCCCTAAGCCACTAAAAATAAATGACTTGCCTGCCTCCAGCGGATCCTGCGCCGGAACGGCCCTGAAGGGTGCCGGTGCACCGGGTCGTTTTTGAGATCCAGTCAGCAGAAGGGTGTAACTCCTTCCATGTCATGTAATTGACTACAAGTTCTTAAAGCCGTATCCGGTTGACGAATGAAGGTCATTCGACAAGATTAGTGGGGATGGCACCTACCGCCACCCAGACTCTGGACCTGGCGGGGCAGGCTGCGAATCTTCTCCACGATATCCCTGCCTCGTCGATCATTCCTTCCACTTGCCTGGACGCCTTGTACCGCGTCGGGGCCGAGCTCGAGATCATGGCCGGAGGGCACCGCACCGAGCTGTTCGAGCTCGGAGCTTCTCTCAAGGATCTGAGCGGTAGCATCGCAGAGCAGACCCTGAGGCCGACGGTTGCCCTGGCGAAGAAGGTTCGACGCATCCTGCGCGTTCTCTCAGAGAGCGACTCACCCATGCAGTGGAGTCGCGAGAAGATCGACGACCTGGGGGGGCCGCTTCAGAGGGCGCTCCGCAAGATAACGCCGAAAGCCGACCACACGACGCGACACGTCCTGGTCATCAACAGTAATCCCACTTCGCAGAAGCTGATCTGCGGAGCGCTGGAGAACGCCGGTTTCGTGGCCACTTCCTGCATGGGGGGCCGCGAGGCCCTGGAACGGCTCCGTTCGCACCGGCCGGCGCTGATCATCATGGATGTCGATCTGCCCGACATCCGCGGACCCCGCCTCGTGCGCAGGATCCGCCGCGATCCTTATCACGTGGGGACTCCGGTGGTCTTCGTGAGCTCCAGGAAAGGCTTGGAGGAGAAGCTGGATGC
Organism: Acidobacteriota bacterium; assembly: GCA_027295505.1. Lineage (GTDB taxonomy): Bacteria > Acidobacteriota > Polarisedimenticolia > JAPUKU01 > JAPUKU01 > JAPUKU01. Next base: position 53,052 of record JAPUKU010000045.1, on the reverse strand, counting down.
TTTTCGGGGCGGGGCCGACGACTACATCACCAAGCCGTTCCATCCCGACGAGTTGGTCGCCCGGGTGGCTTCGCGCATCGAACGCTCCACCCGGCTTCAGGAAATTGCGCTGCGGGATCCAGTCACCGGCATCGCCACCAAGCGGTCGTTTGACGAACTCCTGAGCACAGAGCTGGCCCGGCACGAACGCTACAAATCCTCATTTGCTGTGGCCCTCATCAACATCGATCAGCTGGAGCGCGTCAGCGATGCCTTTGGCTTCGAAGCTGCGGACGAGATCCTGCAGCGCGTCGGTCAGGAACTTCGTGGGCAGGTCCGGCGCACCGACCTCGCCGCCTGGCTCTCCGGCGGGGAATTCGGGATCCTCCTGTGCCAGACGAACCTGGTGTCGGCCGCGAGCGTCATGAAGAGAATGCTGATGAAGGTTCATGCGATCATCCGCGGCTCAAACTTGCCCAGCGTCACTTTGTCGTCCGGCGTAGCCGGTTGTCCCGAGACTGCCTCGACCCGGCAGGATCTTCTCTCGGCCACGCGCGACGCGCTAGAACGGGCGAAATCGGCGGAAGCAGGTGGAGTGCACCTCGCCAGCTGTGGCAGTGATGGGCTGATCCAGGTGCCGGATACCGGAGCCGCCCGGCGAGAACCGAGTATGGAGACTTCCTCAGCGAGCTTGAGCGAGCTCTCCGCGGAGGAAGCGCAGGTCCTGAAGGAGGCATTCATCGCTGAGATCAGCGACCGCCTGAAACCTGTGGGGAATATCGATCCACGGGAGCCCATTCGAGACCGGGCCCGCACCATTCAACGCGCCGCGCATTTCCTTGCAGGCAGCGGTCCCATTGGCGGTTACCCGGAGCTCTCGACTCTCGGCAAGCTGTTCGAGGTGGCGATGAACAACCTCCTCGAATCAGCCGTGCCGCCCATCGGCTCCGAGAGCATTCTGTCCGAAGCGCAGGAGTGCCTGCAGTGGATCGCAGCCAGCCTACGCGTGGGGACGTATGAAGCGACCCGAGTCATGGGACGGGAGAAACATCTGCGCAACACATTGTTCACCCACGCGGTGCCTGAGACCGCCGTGCGCACGGGGGAGCGTCCCCTGGTGATGGTGGTGGACGATGAGCAGGTCACGCAGAAGGCCATCAAGGCCAGCCTCAACCGAGCCGGCTGTGACACCTACTCCGCCTTCAGCGCATCGGAGGCGTTGGATTTCGTCCGCGATCACGTGCCAGACCTCATCATCCTCGACATCATGCTGCCTGACATGGACGGTCGCAAGCTGTTGTCCACTATCCGCTCCAATCCGAAGCTGCAGCTCATACCGGTCGTCTTCGTCACCGCGCGAACCCAGCTGGACGACAAGGTGCAGGCCCTGCGGGCGGGAGCGGATGATTATGTCACCAAGCCGTTCCTGCCGGAGGAACTGGTGGCAAGGGTGGTGTCCAGGCTCGAGCGTGCCAAGGTGAACCAGGATCTGGCGCTGCGAGACGGACTCACAGGCCTTTACAATCACCGGTTCTTCCAGGAGCGGCTCGACTACGAAATCAACCGGTTCGCGCGTTACAAGAAGCCGTTCTGTCTGACTCTTTTTGATCTCGACAACTTCAAGCCGATCAACGACCAGTATGGACATCAAACCGGTGACATCGTGCTGAGGGCCCTCGCCCGGTTGTTGCTGACCATGGTGCGTACCACCGATGTTGTGGCCCGCTATGGCGGTGAGGAGTTCGCTATCATTTATCCGGAAACGGAGCTTTCTCTGGCGGCGAAATCACTCGAGAGGCTGCGCATCGCAGTCGAAAGAATGCAGGTGTCGAGCGTTGGTAGAAATCCTGCCCCCCTGCAGATCACCTTCAGCGCCGGGATCACGGTGTCGAACGGAGAAACCAAGGGAGTCCTCATAGAGAACGCCGACAGGGCCCTCTACCAGAGCAAGCGCGAAGGAAAGAACCACATCACGATCCACAAGTAGGTCCACCCCCCTTCCCTTACCCGAAACCAGATTCGGCGCTATCATTAACGGTTCATGCCGAGCATTAGCTCCGAAGGCCCGGCGGCGCCCGCCCGCTCCGGGGCCGTCCCGTCGATCCTCCAGATGGCGGCCCCTCTCGTGGTGTCATTCTGGATGCGGGCGCTGTTCAGCTTTGTCGATACCATCTATGCCGCCTACCTGGGGGACGCCGCGGTGGCTGCGATTGGGCTGTCGATCCCTCTTGAGTTCCTGCTGATCGCCTGCTGGGTGGGTGTGTCCACAGGCCTGACCTCGAACCTGTCGCGCGCTATGGGTATCCGGGCCGGAGCCCGCATCGACCAGCTCCTGGCGGTGACCCGCCGCATCATCTGGGTCCTGGTGTTTTTCTTTCTGCTTCTTGCCGCGGGGGTCTTGATCGGCGGGGGCCGTCTGGGGCTCGACCCCAAGACAGCGCGCCTCTTCTCCATCTATGCTGGCGTTCTTGTCGGTGGATCGGCCTTCACAGCCTTCTGGTCGATCATCCCCGATTCAATCGTCAAGGCGCACCAGGATACCCGTTCCACGATGTGGGCGGGGATCTGGTCGAACCTCATCAATGTAATTCTCAACACCTTGTTCATGTTCGTGTTCCACTGGGGGGTGTTCGGGATCGCGCTCTCGACCGTACTCGGGCGCTTCGGCGGGCTCATCTACGCCATGCGCCGTGCCTCAGCCCACGAGGCCGCCCGCAGGGCAAGGGGGGAGGATACTTCACCCGATCTCGATCCGCATCCGCTGCGCTCAATCCTGGCCCTCGCCATGCCGGCCGCGCTCACCTATGCCCTCATGGCCGTGGAGGCCTCCCTCGTCAATGGCCTGCTGGCAGGCCATCCGTACGCCATGGAATCGATCGCTGCCTACGGCATCTTTTATCGCATCCTGCTTTTCATGTTGATGCCGATCATTGCCGCCGCCGTGGCTGTGTTGCCTTTCGTGGCCCGCCGTTTCGGTGAGCAGGATTTGGCCGCCATCCGCAAGGGGTTGAGGCAGGTTTTTGCCGCCTCGGCAGCGTACTGTGTATTCCTGGTGACGCCGGTCCTTCTGGTGGCGGGAGCGATCATCGCCCGGTTCCTTGCCGAGACGGAGACGACCGCTGAGCTGACGCGCGTCATCCTGTGGATGTGTCCGCTGGCGTGCCTGACGATGGTCCCGTTCCAGCTCCTGCGGCCCGCCTTCGAGGGCATGCAACGGGGATGGCCGGGGCTGGTGATGGCGGTGCTGCGTTACGGCGTTTTCACGGTTCCGGCGGCGCTTCTCGGCAGGCAGATTGCGCTGCAGATGGGACACCCTGCCCTTTACGGGATCGTGGCTGGGCTCGTTCTGGCAAGTGGGCTGGCTTCATTCCTCTTCCTGGTCTGGATGGTGCGCGTTCTGCGAGGCCTCGAGCGCACTCTGCATGAGCCAGACACCCTGGCCGCCTGACTCGAGCCTGTGGATTACGGAGTCCTCGGATGAGAAAATCGCACGGGAAAGGTAAAAAATCGATCTTCGAATTCATGGTACGGGAATCCCAGTTGGACTCCTTTGGGCATGTGAACCATGCATTCTATTTTCAGATCCTTGAAGACGCGCGCTGGGATCTCATGACCAGCAATGGATACGGGATCGCCAAGATCCGCGAAACTGGATTGGGACCGACAATCCTCGAGATCAAAATTCGCTACCGACAGGAACTCCTCCCGCGACAGAAAGTTCGTATTGAAACCGAGTGTGTGGGCTACGATCGCCTGGTCGGCAGGCTCGAACAGAAGATGTTCGACGAGAAGGGACGGGTGTGCTGCGTGGCGGAGTTCGCCATCGCGCTGATGGACGTGAACGCCCGAAAGCTGGTGCCTCCAACCGACGACTGGAAGAAGGCTATCGGCCTGTGAACCGGGTGTGTCTTCCGCGGGTGGGTCTCGCGGGTCGAACTGCGGGCGAGGCTCAGTCCTCGCTGCGGCTGCGCTTCCAGTTTTCGAATCGCGTCCGGTAATCCTGCCACACACGGTCGGGATCGAGCTTCAGGCAGCGGGCGTACTCCCTCACAAATCCCTTCAGGAAGATGAGCGCTGGCAGGGACCCAAAGCGCTCTTCCTCGAGGTAGCGCAGGTGGATGATCCGCACCTTGGTCACCGCCCCGATGGCCTCGAGGCTGAGGCCGTGCTCACGCCGCAGGGCTGCCAGGACGGCCCCGGTGTAGGCAAGTGGGGTGCCGGAGGTGGCAGGGGGTGCCGCTTCTTCCTCGAGCGACTCATCCGTGTCGGCCCGCCGCTTCTTGGTTTTTCCCATGCTCCTGTCCGGAGTCCTGGTGGGTGAGGATCCTTCCACGGGCTTGGGAGGGGGCGGCTCGTTCAGTTCGAGCCTGAGATCACGCAACTCCTCAGATCGCAGGATGCCGGCCGCGACGAGGCTGCGGTCGTATCCCCTCCTGGGTTCGAGAAATACAAGAGTGCGGTGGGCGTTCTCGATCCGCGAGCGCACCGCCTTGACCCTCTCGCTGTGGATGGCACCTCCAAGCTGCTCGATCCCGGGGGAGGCGATTGCCTGTAGGCGGTCGTAGGCGCGCTGCAGGTCGCGTTGGGAGGCCGAGGGCGGCACCTCGAGGATCTGGTAGTGCGTGCGCTCAGCCAGGCGTATCCAGCGGGGTTCTGAGCCCGGCTCTGGACCCGTGCGCGAGGAGAGGAGAGCGGCCATCTGCTCGATGCTGCGTGTGGCCGAGGCATTCGGATACTTCTGTGAAAGTGACTTGCGCTGCCGGGTGGCTTGCCAGGCGGACAGATCGTATTCAACCGCTCCAGTAAACTCCACTTCCACCCCCAGGTAGTGCCGGCACAGGCTGCGCAGGTTGAGAGCTGCCTGAGCCTCGGCATCGGCCCGCACCTGGTTCACGACGAAAGACAGGCGAAGCCCGGCGAGGCGGGCGGCGACCCGGTTCACCAGACCGGGATCGATCTCGGCCAGCGCGTCGAGGCAGGAAGCCGTCCCTCGCTCGAGCGCCGAGCTGCCCAGCGTTGCTTCGACCGCACACCGGATGTCAGACTCCATCTCGTCGAGACGGCGTTTGCCCAGCTCCTCCACGAAATGGAAAGCGCCCTCCAGAGACCCCGGTTCGGCCGTGGTCACTAGCACGCCGCCGTCAGCAAGGCTGAAGACATCTAGGCTGAAGGGGTGCATTCCCGAGGGCAGGTCAAAGATCGCGAAATCAGAGGCCAATTCGCGGGCCTCGAGGGCCAGCGACTGCAAAACTTCTCTTGAAGGAAGGGCTCTAGCGCGATTCCGTGGTCCGGAGATTAGGCGCAGGTAGGGTACCGAGGTGTCACGCGCCAGGGAGCGGAGGGGAGTTGAATTACCACCCAGAACCTCATCCACGCCGCTGCCTGAGCACACGGTTCCCAGATAGGAGTGGAGGGTGGAGCTCAACACGTCGCAATCAATGAGGGTCACCCGCCGGCCCTGGCGCGCGAGCTGAATGCCAAGATTCGCCACCAGCAGGCTCTTGCCCACCCCACCCTTGCCGCTCGCGAAAGCGATCAGACGGCAGGTGTTGACCTTGCGGTACTCTCGGCCCTTGGTCTGGGTCGCCGCGGAGGGACTGCCGAACCCGGGAGCCGCCGGGGGCGGGTTCGCAGTCACCAGGGATCGGGGCGTCGGCAGGAGGCGGGTCTCGTTCATGGATCGCGCCTCATGCGATGCTCTCCACGCTCACTTCAGCCTCGCTGAGCTCCTTGCCATTGAACGACAGGATCTTGCCCTTCTCTTCAGCCACGGTTTCCAGGTGGACCGGACGCTTCCATAGCTTCTGCAGGTTTTGCAGAGTGGCCCGGGCGTAATCATCGCGCAGATCGACCCCCTCGTGCAGGTGCTTGAGCAAGAGCTCACCGCGGTTCTCGTAGTTGCCGTCCCGAACGTGGATGATAGGGCGGCCGAGGTTGGTCAGTTGCTGGAGCAGTCGTCGTTTGATTTCCAGGAAACCCCGGTTGGTGATCTGATACGCACCCGATTTGCGGTTGTAGGCGTAAGTGAACAGCTTGTGGCGCGCGGCGAATTCCTCGGTCAGGAATTCGTCGATAAACGTGACGTCATTGTGGAAGCGTCTGATCTCGAAAATCTTCTCCCGGCCCTGGTCGAGGTTGCGGTTCCAGGCTAGCTTACGCTTCAGATCGTCACAGCTGTCGTATTCGCTGCCGAAACGGCCCGTGTTCCAACGTTCCTCGATATCCTTGAACAGCTCGAGCCCCAGCTTGTAGGGATTGAGCCGACCCGGTTGGGTGGCTACGGTTCCCGAGTGATGATCTGCGTAATCGATAATCTCGGCGTCGCACAGGGCCCGCTCGGTCATGATCTTGGAGTGCCAGTAGGTGGCCCAGCCTTCGTTCATGATCTTGGTCTGACCCTGGGGGGCGTAATAGTACGCCTCCTCCCGGATGATCGACAGAATATTCTGTTGCCAGTCCTCGAGCGGTGCGTGGTCAGTTAGAAAACGCAGCACGTCCTTCACGGGCTCCTCGGGGAAGCAGCGGGACTTTCTGGCATCCTCATCTAGGCGCTGCTGTTGCTGCTCGAGGAATTCGGGCGGGTTAATGTAATCGTTCATGTAGTCTTTGCTACGCAGTTTTTTCGGCGCCAGGCGTTCATCGCTCTTTGCGAAACCGCGCTTAGGCTCCCGTCGGATGAAGGGCGCATGTATGTCGATCAAATCCTCTAGGGAAAGGCAGAGGTCGATGAAGTCCTCGACTACCTCCAGGCCGTAGCGGTCAATGTGGCGCCGCACATGTGTAGCATGGTTCGCCATCTCATCCACCATCTTGCGGTTGGTGTGGGAGAACCACATATTGTTCTTGAAAAAATCAGAGTGCGCGTACACGTGTGCCATTACGATTTTCTGATCCACTAGCTGGTTACACTCCAGCAGATAGGCGTAGCAGGGATCGTTGTTGATGACCATCTCGTAGATCTTTTGAAGGCCGTAGGCATACCCCTTCTTCATGTGCTCGTATTCCATGCCGAAGCGCCAGTGCGGGTAGCGGCATGGGAAACCGCCATATGAAGCCACCTCGTTCATCTTCCTGTAGTCGAGGAGTTCGAAGATGACCTCGTAGAAATCGAGGTTGTAGCTGCGTGCGTACCCGAGGATCTGCTTCTGCAGTTCAGCTAGTTCGCGCGGCAGGCTCATTTACCCTTCCCCAGGAATTCCTTGATCGAAGAGTAGATGGCCTCTTTGTTCTCGATTTGCGAGAGAACCACCTTCTCCTCATCCTTGAAAACGTCCTTGAGATCGACCAGGAACTGCCCCGTACCGTAGGGGCTTTCTACCTGGCCGTAACAGAACAAATTTACCGCGGCGAGAAGCCGTTCACGCAGGAGCTGTACGCACTCCTCCGTATCGCCCTGCGACCAGTTGTCACCATCGCTGAAGTGGAAAAGATACAGGTTCCACTCGCCGGGAGGGTAGTGCTTCTGGATCAACTGCTCGGAGAGTTTGTAGGCGCTGCTTATCACCGTGCCGCCGCTCTCGCGAGTGTGAAAAAATGTCTCCTCATCGACCTCGTGTGCCTCCGCGTCATGGATGATGTAGCGCACGTCGATTCCCTTGTACTGGGAGCGCAGCCAAGTGTCGATCCAGAACGATTCAATACGTACGATCTCTTTCTGTTCATCACCCATGGAGCCGGATACGTCCATCATGTAAATGATGGCCGCGTTGCTCTGCGGCTGCTTGGACACCTTCCAGGATCGGTATCGGCGATCTTCCCGGATGGGGATGATCTTCGGGTTGGTGGGATCGTACAGGTTGGCGGCAATCTGCCGCTTGAGCGCCTGCTGGTACGTGCGGCGAAAATGCCGCAGGGATTCGGGGCCCGAGCGGGCAATTCCCGTGTAACGGTCTTTGTCGGAGGCGATGTTCTTGGTGCCGCGATTCTGAATGTCGGGTAGTTCCAGTTCCTCTCCAAGAATCCTGGCCAGTTCCTCGAGCGTGACATCCACCTCCAGGATGTGTGCGCCGGGAGCATCACCGGCCTTGCCGGTGCCGTCCTGCGGCTCACCAGAACCGAGCACGGTGCCGACCTCGCCCTCTCCCTGGCCGACGCCTGTGCGCTGGTGGGGGGAGAAGGTGAAATGAGGAATATCGATCTGGGGCAGGGGAATGCTGACGAGATTTTTGCCGCGACGTCCGATCAGCTCGCTGTGCGTGATGTACTTCTTGAGGTCACGCTTGATGCGGCCGCGGACGATCTGACGAAAGCGGTTATGGTCCTGGTCGATCCGGAGCGCCATTGCAGGACGAGAGGTCTCCCCCTCAGCTCTTCACGTCGCCACGCGCGAAGATGCTGGCGATGTAGTTGAGGACGTCGGTGGAGCAGACCTCACAATAGCCGTAATCCTTGATGAGCCGCGCCTTGACGACGTCAATCTTCTCCTGGGTGTCGCGGTCGACGACACTGGAGACCAGGCTGGTGAGTTTGATCGAATCCTTCTGATCCTCGAAGAGCTTGAGCTCGAGAGCCTTGTGCAGGCGCTCATTCGTGCGGTAGTTGAACGTTTTTCCTTCGACCGCCAGAGCGCCAATGTAGTTCATGATCTCCCGGCGGAAATCCTCCTTGCGATTCTCCGGGATGTCGATCTTTTCCTCGATTGACCGCATCAGGCGCTCAACCGGCTCCTCGTCCTGGCCGGTGTACTTGTTACGCACTTTTTCTTTTTGCGTGTAGGCCTTGATGTTGTCGATGTAGTTGCCGCACAGGCGCGAGATCGACTCCTCGTCGGCCGAAATGGCGCGTTGGACCTCGTTCTTGGTGATGTCCTCGTACTCCTGCTTGGTCACCTGCAGAAGGTCGCGGTAACGCTTGCGCACGTCCTCGCTGTTGATCAGGGAGTGGTGGCGGAGTCCGCTCTCCAGCTCGTTCAGCACCATGAAGGGGTTGACGCATCCGTCGCCGCGTTCCGAGACCAGAGCATTGGAAATCTTGTCCTGAATGTAGCGCGGCGAAATGCCCTCCATGGCCTCGCGCTGCGCCTCTTTTCTGAGCTCCTTGACGTTGTCCTCGGTGAAGCCGGGGAGTGTCTTGCCGTTATACAGCTTGAGCTTCTGCAGCAGGGTCAGGTCGGCCTTCTTCGGATCTTCCAGACGAGTGAGGACTGCCCACATGGCTGCCATCTCAATGGTGTGAGGGGCTATGTGCTTGCCACGAATGCGGTCGGGGCAGTAGTCCTTCAGATAGATCTTAACCTCCTGGTCGAGTTTGGTGATGTAGGGCACGTCAATCTTGACCGTGCGGTCACGCAGGGCCTCCATGAACTCATTGTTCTGGAGCCGGCGGTATTCTGGCTCGTTCGTGTGGCCAATGATGACCTCATCAATGTCGGTCTGGGCGAACTTCTTGGGCTTGACCTTGTGCTCCTGAGAGGCGCCGAGCAGGTCATATAGGAAAGCCACGTCGAGCTTCAGGACCTCGATGAATTCGACGAGGCCGCGGTTCGCAACATTGAACTCTCCGTCAAAGTTGAACGCCCGCGGGTCCGAATCCGATCCGTACTCAGCGATCTTCCGGTAATTGATGTCGCCGGTGAGCTCGGTCGAGTCCTGGTTCTTTTCGTCTTTCGGCTGAAAGGTGCCGATGCCCACGCGGTCCTTCTCGCTCAGGGTCAGCCGCTGGACGCGAATGTGCTGAATGATCTTGATCCAATCACCGTTGTAGCGCAGGTTGAACTCTTTGAAGTATTGCCGGCATGCGGGGCAAAGGTCTCCGGCCACAACGACGCGCCGCTCGGGAGGCAGGTTGTGGTTGAGCATATCCAGCACTTTCTGCCGGCTCTCGGACGGAATGAGGTGCAGCGGATCTTCGAACATGGGGCACGGAAACTCATGAATATCGGCGGTGGCCTTGCGGCCGCCGGTGTCCTCGAGCATCCAGCGAAACGTGTACAGGGCGCCTTCGGGCGTGCGCGTGTAGTCCTCGAGACCCTTCTTAAGCAGGCGCACAATCGTGCTCTTCGCCGAGCCGACCGGACCGTGCAGCAGCAACACTCGTTTTTCGGTGCCGTAGCGGTTGGCGGCAGCCTTGAAGATGTTGACCATTTTCATGAGAGGGATGTCGAGGCCGTAGACCGCGTCCCTGCCATCACGGTCCGGATCATCGAAGAAGTTGTAGTGGATAATTTTCTTCTTGTACTCGAAGTATTCCCGGGTGCCCTTCGCGAGGATCATGTCGTAGACGCGCTGGAACGCGGAGCGTGCGACCTCGGGATGCTTCTGGACAATATCCAGGTATTCCTCGAAGCCGCCTTCCCAATGCTGCTCGCGGAATCCCCGCAAGTCCTGCATTTCGCCGATGACGTTGAGAATTCCGAGACCGGTGGGCATAATTGGCATCCTCCTACCTGGGCTGGCCGCCTGAACCCACGGGGTTGTGGGAACAACTCCCATAGACACCGTAGGTTACGACGGCGCGTGACCTAATATAGTCCTGGCACCGCCCCCTGTCAAAAAAATTACCACTCTGTGGAAAAAAACCTACGCTGGCCATCCTGTCGAGTTTGACGCTGGCTTGGGCGCGCATTAAATATAGACGCGCGTCCACAGCCATGATTGAAACCCACGATCCCGCCCAGATCCGCCAGCAGCTCTTGGACTTGCTGGACGAGGACATGCACAACGCGAACCGCGTTCTAGAGGAGCTCGACCACATCTGCGCCGAAAAGGGAATCCCGGCCCACTCAGCTCTGCTCCTCTCGCTGACCCAGATCTCTTTCGATCAGAAAGAGGCCCGTCAGCACTGGGAGGCGATTCTCCGGCACCATGTTCAGCTCCGTCGCCAGACAGGGCGCCCGGTCGGGGTGCGCTTGGCGGTGTTCGATTACTTCATGAACATCAACCGCAGAATTGTGAGCCCCAAGATCATCGAGCTCGGGATGTACGAGCACGCTCAGCGTACGGCCAGCAACGACTGGTTAACGGGCCTGTACAATCAGCATTTCTTCCGTACATGTCTGCGTACCGAGCTCAGGCGCTGCAAGCGCTTCGGTCTGGTCTTTTCGTTGCTTTACCTTGACATCGACAATTTCCGCTACCTGCGTGAACGGTTCGGCCATGCCGTTCCCGATCTGCTGCTCAAGGAGGTCGCGGTGCTCATCAAGAACAAGGTGCGGGACATCGACGTGGCGGCACGCTGGAGTGGTGAGGAGTTCCTGGTGTCGTTGCCAGAAACGGAGCGCATGGGGGCCTACGTGGTTGGCGAGCGCATCCGCTCGGCGGTTGAGCAGCACTTCCTGCGCCGCGAGCACGCCGGGAAAGCAGTCCGCCTGACGCTGTCAGCAGGGATCGCGGAGTACCCCTCGGATGCGGGGGTGGGCGAAAAACTGATTCTGGCCGCTGCTGAGGCACTTTATCAGGCCAAGGCAAGAGGCAAGAACCGGGTCAGCGTTTTCTTCCGTGAGAAGCGCGACTATATCCGCTTCGACACCCGCCGGCGCAAGTTCAGCGTGCAGGCGCTGGATTCAGTCGCTCCCGGTCCCGCCGATTCAGGATTGCAGGCCAAGAACATATCCCGCAGTGGGATGTTGTTTGAGAGTGACACCGCGTACCCTCTCGGACAGGTCCTGCAGATCGTCTGTACGAGCTCGGATGGTGGTGCGACCCTCACAGTGCAGGCGCGCGTGGTCCGGGTTGAGGAACTGGAAGTGACCCCTCCAGCTCCGCGCTACGAAATCGGTGTGATCTTCCTGTTCCAGTGGGAACAACAGGAATCGGAGATCGCCGAATTCCTGCGCCGTGAACAACTCGACCCCGCCAGGCCGCTGGCCCCGACGCCCCGCTCCTGAAGCTGCCCCCCCTGCCTACGGCCGCCGCCTCCGCCGAACTCTCTACGGGATACAATACGTATTCATGGTAGTTGTCGGCATCGATGCCTCCGGGCCCATGAGCAGCGTCGCTCTGATCCGCGATGGTGAGCTGCTGGCCGAGGAACGACTGGAGGAGGGCGCGCGACCGAGCCGGGAGGTGCTCCCGGCGCTTGACCGTGTCATGACGATGACCGGGCTGAGCATGGAGAGTGTGGACGGTCTTGCGGCGGTGCGCGGGCCCGGCTCGTTCACCGGCCTTCGCGTCGGCCTGGCAACGGCCCGCGGGCTGGCGATGGCGGCGGGTAAGCCCGCCGTGGGTTTCAGCGCCCTGGATCTGCTAGCCAGGCAGGCGCCGGCGGACCTTTTGCGAGTGAGCGTGTGGATCGACGCAAACCGAGAGGAAGTCTATACAGCGGGGTATCGTAAGAGCCGGGGTGAATGGGAACTGGAGACCCAGTATGAGCTCCTGAGCTACGCTCGTGCGGCAGCGCAGGCGTTGCCGGGCGCCTTTTTGGGCTCGGGTGCAAAGCGCTACCGTGGGGAGATCGAAACAAGGGGGCCGGAGTTCCGGGTGGTGGGGCACCGCCCGCACCTGGCTGCGGACGCAGCGCGTGCCTGGGCCCGACTCGCCGCAGCGGGTGTAAAGCCTGATCCAGAGAGCCTGCGCCCGCTTTACATCCGCCCCAGCGATGCTGAAAGGAGAAGGCGTTGGCGTCCGTCGCGTTTGACATCCAGCGCATGAATCGCTCCGATCTGTCTGAGGTCCTGGAGATCGAGCAGGCTTGCTTCACCACACCCTGGAGCCGGTCCTCATTCATGGTGGAAGTCGAGAACACGGGACGATCCTACCCACTTGTCGTCCGTGCCCGGGGGCGCGAAGGCGTGGCGCCCCTGATGGGTTACGTATGTGTGTGGCGGGTGCAGGGCGAACTCTGGATCAACAACTTGGCCGTTCATCCTTCACATCGGCGCCGGGGCCTTGGCACCCGCCTGCTCCAAGCGGCGCTTGATATGGGCCGGAAGCTCGGGTGCGAGCACGCCCTGCTGGAAGTTCGGCTGAGCAATCAGCAGGCACGGCGCCTCTACCGCCACCAGGGATTTCACACCGTCGGGCTTCGCAGAAGGTATTATCCCGACGATCTGGAAGACGCTCTGGTCATGAGCGCCAGTCTCAGGCTCCGGCCAACGACACGCCGGGGCCACGATTGGATGGGCAGTGAAACTCGTTGATTTTTAAGGATTTATGCGATTCCGTGCGGCTTGATGCCCGCCGGCTGCCGGTGCTATACTGGCCCGAGGAAACAGCAGAATGTGCAGAGTCGTGACAATTCCATGAAACCTTAGCAGCAATAGGAGGTGCCTCGATGGGAGCTCCCAAAACCGACCCGAATGCCATCCTGGAGCAGGATGAGGATTACCGACGGCTGGCGGAGAAACACAGGCGATGCAAAGGCCGGCTCCAGGAGCTTCAAAGTCGGCATCACCTGATCCCCAAGGAAGAAATGGAACAGAGTCGGCTCAAGAAAGAGAAGCTGGCGCTGAAAGATCAAATGGCGGTTATTGCCCAACGGCTGGATGAGAACAGACATCTGGCGACTGGCTGAGGAGATCGCCCACGAAGGCGCTAGAATTGAGGGGCCCGCAAGGCCCCTTTTTTGTGCCAGCTGATTTCGGAGAACGAGGCTCGAGAGGCGGTTGAGATGGTTAGAGACGGGTACGTGGCGGTTGCGGTGATGGCAGTGGTGGCCGTGACCCTGGTGTGGATCGGGTGGATTCCGGCCGCAATGGTCGTGGTCCTGCTTGCAGCAAGTGTGGGGTTCTTCTTCCGGGACCCGAAGCGTACGCCCCCCGAGGATCCCAGGCTCGTGCTTTCTCCCGCGGACGGCCGGGTGGTGGAGATGGGTGAGGCAGATGAGGAGGGACGCGCTCTTGGATTCGGCAAGCGCATTGCCATCTTTTTGTCGATCTGGGACGTGCACGTCAACCGCTCGCCGATCTCTGCGCGCATCGAGCGCATCGAACACCGCCCGGGGCGATTTCACGCTGCGTTCCACCCGCGGGCCAGCGAGGAGAACACACGCTTTACATGGTGGTTGCAGGGACAGAACAGCGCTATCCTCTTTCGGCAGATATCGGGTGTGCTGGCCCGCCGCATCATAGCCTGGAAGCAGCCCGGAGATCGGGTCAGCGCTGGCGAGAAGGTAGGCCTGATCCGCATGGGTTCCCGCGTTGAAGTGCTTTTCCGGGATCCAGTAGAATGGCAAGTGAGCGTCGGAGATCATGTACGGGGAGGCCTGACGCCGTTGGCACGCAGCACGGAGCCTGCGTCCGGACCGTAACCGCATGAACGCCCGTCCGCCAGAGCCGGATGATCCAAAGGTCGTTCGACCGAGGAGGTTCATGCTCCCCATCCGACCGAAGATGCCCCCACGGTTTCGACGCGGGATCTTCATCCTTCCCAGCCTGTTCACGGTTGCCAGCCTGTTCTGCGGTTTTTACGCCATCATCTGCGCAGGCGCGGGTCGCTACCAGCTTGCTGCCTTCCTCATCCTGGGGGCTTCGATTCTTGACGTTGTGGATGGCCAGGTCGCCCGCCTGACCCACACCAACACCGATTTTGGCCTGCAGCTCGACTCGCTCGGCGACGTGGTCTCATTCGGCATCGCGCCAGCAATCCTGGTGCACACCTGGGCGCTTTCGTTGCTGGGGCGTATCGGCTGGCTGGTTGCTTTCCTGTACGTGGCCTGCGGAACCGCACGCTTGGCACGCTTCAACCTGCGCCGCCCCTCAGACTGGCGCTACTTCGTGGGTCTGCCGATTCCTGCCGCGGCACTCACGATCGCCGCCATGGTAAATTTCCATCCGGAGCAGGTGACGGATGGTCTGGCCGTAAGCGCCATGACGGCGGTGGTCGTCCTCGTGGCTATTCTGATGATCAGCCGCCTTCGCTATCGCAGCCTCAAAAATGTCGATCAGATGGTGCGCAAACCGTTTCTGGCGATTATCATCGTGACGCTGATCTACATTACATTTGCCTACCATCCCCCGACCTTCCTCGCAATGTTGTCTCTCGCTTACGTCACCTCGGGTTTTCTGCCCAAACGATTTGGCCGGGCCGGGAGTCGCCTGGTGGGATCGGCCCTCGGAGCCCAGGATGCGAGCGAGGGCCCGTAAGCGTAGCCGTTCTGTCGATCTGGCGATCGTCGGCACGGACCCATTCGCGGTGGCGCTGCGCGAAGCGCTTTCCGAAACTCCATTCCCGTACAACGAGGTGCGGCTGCTGGCTTCGGGTTCGGGCGAGGGAAGCCTGGCGGAGTTCAACGGCGAGCCGAGAATCGTCCTGAAGGCGGAGGAGCAGGCGCTCGAGGGAGTTCAGCTCGCCTTCTTTTGCGAGGATCCCGCGACCGGAGGTGCCTACCGCAACTGGCCGTCGAGCGGCGGTTATCTGGCGATGGATCTGACGAACGCCGCCGACATCACCGAGAAGATGCCTTTCGCAGCCCTGGGACGGCAGGAGGCGCTGCCGAAACCCCGTCGCGGTTGGATAGGTGGAGCGCATCCGCTGGCCCACCTCGTGCACACAATCGTGGCGCCGCTCGCGGCGCATCTCGAAGTGACCGCCCTGCGGGGCGTCATTTTGAGGCCTGCTTCCGATTTCGGTAAGGTGGGGCTCGAGGAGCTGTACCAGCAGTCAGTCAACCTTCTCAATTTCTCGGAGTTGCCGCGACAGGTATTTGGCCGGCAGCTGGCGTTCAACCTGATGCCGACCGATGTGCTGCAGGCCGCCGGCGTCCAGAGCACGTTGGTCTCCTCGCAGGTGCGGGCGCTCATGGGATCGACCGATCTCCCGGTAAGCTTGTTCATGGCCGTGGCGCCGGTGTTCCATGCCCACACCGTCGTCATGCACCTGGATATCGAGGATCTGCCCAGCGAGGCGAAGCTGCGCAAACTGCTGGGTGCCTCGAACGAACTCACGGTGGGGTCGGGACCGCTCACGTCCGCCGAGCTCGAGGAACGCCCGCGGCCCCATGTCGGGCTCATCCGCAACGATCCGGTCGGTGGCGGGGTGTGGCTGTGGGTGCTGGCGGATCGCGTGGAAGCAGCGGCGGCCGAAGGGGCCGTTCTGATGGCGGCGCGCCTGCTCGGCTTTGAGCCCCGCAAGCCCGGAGCTGTCCCTGAATGAGATCGCGGTGGACCCACGACCTGCCTGCCCGGGTGGTGCTGATTCCGACGCTCCTGCTCGGGGTGGCCTTCTCTCCCGGCCGGGCCCAGGACTGGTTGCCGGGAGAGAGCCTTCGCATGGCCATCTTCAACCTCGAGGTCACCCTCGAGGTGCAGAGAAGCGCACTGGAATCGGAGCTCGACAGATTGAACGGTGAAATGGTGCGCAGGGAAGGGATCTATGCCGCTCTGGCCCGCAGGTTTGAGGAGATCCGCGCGCTCGCCACCGCGGCTGACGGCGCCACGAGCGGTGCAGCCCTCGATCAGATGGAGGACGAGGTTCGTGCCCTGGAAGCGGAGGCAGCCTCCTCGTCTCAACGCATCCGCGTGCTGCGAGACTCCGTGCGGGCACAGGAAGAACAGATTCAGGCGGGAGAGCAGCGCCTCGCAGAGCTGGCGGCCCAGCTTCCCGGGCCATCGGAATCGCTCTCGGGCCTCTGGGACGTCACCCTGGCTCCCGGGGGCAGCCGGGCGGTCTTCGCCCTCCGGCAATCGGGAACGGTTCTGGCCGGGGAGTATTTGCAGGATGGCGGCCACCATGGCAGCCTGCAAGGGACGCTGGTCAGCGGAAAGGTGTTTATGAGCCGCATCGATTCACGCCTGGGTCGTTCCATGGAGCTCGAGGGAAGTGTCAACCGGGCGGGCACGCTCATTCGCGGAACCTGGCAAAGCATGGATGTGTCGGGAGGCAGACCGGGAAGCGGAGCCTGGCAGGCCCGCCGCCGGACCGGAGAGGAAGCGGAAGGGCCGTTCCCGAGAGGCCGGCCTGGCGAAGAGCCGGAGGAAGCCGGTCCGGCGGAATGAGGGGATTCAAACGCCCCACAGGTAAATAATTTATAATCCTGTTCGGATGATACCCCCAGAGCCTGCCTCGCCCCCTCCAAACAGGGCCAGCCCCGCCTTTTCCCTGTACGTTGCTCTTCGCTACACCCTGTCGCCGCGCCGCAACGCCTTCATTGCGCTCCTGTCAATGCTCTCTTTCCTCGGGGTGGCGGTCGGCGTCATGGCACTGCTCATCGCCCTGGCGCTCATGACCGGATTCCAGGAGGATGTCCAGCAGCGGATCTTGGCGGGCAACGCTCATTTGACGGTGTTCGGCGGATGGGGAGGCAAGCCGATCGACCCGGTCGAGCCGCTGATCGATCTCCTGCAGGATCTGCCCCAAGTCGAAGTCGCGGCACCCGTGGTCCTCGAGAAAGGCCTTCTCGTCAGCGAACTCAATCCCTCCGGGGAGCCAGTGTTCCTGAAGGGGGTTGATGTACTCCGTGAGGGCGCGGTCACCGATCTCGCGCGAGATCTGGTCGAGGGTGACCTTGAGGGGTTATTACCACGCTCCGAACCAGGCGAGGAAGGCGTTGTCCTGGGAAAGGAACTTGCGTATCATTTGGGAGTGGTCGTTGGGGGAACAGTGGAGCTTCTTGTTCCACAAGTTGATGTGACCCCATTCCGCCTGCGTCCAAGAAGCCGACACTTTCGGGTCGTGGGTCTGATCGAGGCCGGATTTCACGACTACGATTCGACGCGCTCCTACGTGGGCCTGGCGGCGGCTCAGAAGCTGTTCGGACTCGGGGCAGGGGCGACCGGCATCGAGGTTCGTATCCGGGATCTCGAGGAGCTGGCGGTGGCCCAGGAGGAAGTTGAAAAGGCACTGGGACCCGGTTTCCAGGTGACGAACTTGATCGAGAGGAACCGTCCTTTCTTCTCGGCCATGCGGCTTGAAAAACTGCTGCTGTTCCTGGCGGTCGGATTGATTATCATGGTGGCAGCTCTCAACATCGTGTCCACGCTCCTGCTTGCGGTGAAGGATAAGATGCGGGATCTGGGCACACTGCGCGCCCTCGGCGCGACCCGGCGGCAGATCCTGAACATCTTCCTGTTGCAGGGCCTGCTCATCGGGGTGCTCGGCACGCTGGTCGGCTGTGCTGTTGGAGTGGCAATGAGCTGGTTCCTGGACACCTATCAAGTCATTTCTCTGCCGCCGGAGGTCTACTACCTCTCGTTTGTTCCCTTCAAGGTCCGTTGGGAGGATCTGACGACGGTGGCAGGACTTGCCGTTCTGTTGTCTCTGGTGGCTGCGGCGGTGCCCGCGTGGCGGGCCTCGCGGCTGCTTCCTGTGGAGGCGCTGCGCTACGAGTGAGGGAGAAGCCGGTGTTCATCCGCTGTGCAGGTCTGGTCAAGGGATATGGAGAAGGGGTGCGGCGTGTGGACGTCCTCAAGGGCCTCAACCTGATGGCCGGACGCGGTGAGATGCTGGCGGTGGTGGGTTCTTCGGGGGTGGGCAAGAGTACGTTACTGAACCTGCTGGCGCTACTCGATCGGCCCGAGAGCGGAAGTTATGAGTTTTGTGGCAAGGATGTTCTCGAGCTTGACGACGATGGCGCCGACGGGTTCCGCCGCAGCCGGATTGGGTTTGTGTTCCAAAACCACCGGCTACTGCCGGAGTTCACGGCCTGTGAGAATGTGGCCATGCCGCTCCGCATTCGTGGCGAGCAGGCGGCGGTGGCGCGCGGCCGGGCTGAGTCAGTTCTCGAGGAGCTTGGCATGGCTGAGCGCAGTACCCATCGCCCGTTCGAACTGTCGGGTGGCGAGCAGCAGCGCGTGGCTGTGGCCAGAGCGCTGATCAACGAGCCGACGATGCTGCTGGCGGATGAGCCGACGGGAAATCTGGATGCGCGCAACAGCCAGCGGCTGATGGATCTGCTATGCGCCGCGCGCGAGCGCCGGGGATTGACCGTGGTGCTCGCCAGCCACAACGAGCGTCTGGTGCAGCGTTGTGACCGGGTGCTCAGGCTGGAAGACGGAGTCCTGCGTGAGCAAGAGGCGGGACAGGACGTGACGGTTGGAAGCGCAAGCCCGGCCGTCAAATACTGAAATCGGAACGGAGACAAGCTTCATGTTTGAGAAGTTCACGGAGAAGGCCAAGAGGGTGCTATTCCTGGCGCGCTACGAAGCGAGCCAGATGGGGGGCCGTGTGATCGGCACCGAGCATCTGCTTCTAGGTCTTCTCAAGGAAGGTGAGGAAGTCACTCGAGAGATCTTCATGCGCTCCAACATCAGCATGGAAATGCTCCGCGCCGAGCTCGAAAACCAGGGGCCTTCTCGTGAAAGGGTCTCGACATCAGTCGAAATTCCGTTCAGCGAGGAGACCAAAAAGGTTCTCACCTGCGCGGAGGAAGAGGCGGAGCGGCTTCTGCACAACTACATCGGCACCGAGCACCTGTTGCTAGGGCTGCTGCGCGTGGAGAATTCCGCGGCGGGCCAGCTGCTGGCGGACAAGGGAATGCGCCTCTTTGCAGTGCGTGAGGACACGGTCGAGATCCTCAAGCGCAAGGCGCTACCCAAGAAGAAGCGGGAATCTCCTTTCCTGAATGAGTTCAGTCGTGATCTGAGCGAGATGGCAGCCAAGGGCGTGTTCGATCCGCTCATCGGGCGGGAGCCGGAACTCGAGCGCGTGGTCCAGATCCTCTCCCGGAGGCGCAAGAACAACCCGGTGCTCCTGGGTGAGCCTGGCGTGGGCAAGACTGCCATCGTTGAAGGCCTGGCGCGCCGCATCGTGGAAGGCAACGTGCCGCCGTTGCTGGTCGATAAGCGCATTCTGGCGCTCGATCTTTCGCTCATCGTGGCGGGAACCAAGTACCGGGGCCAGTTCGAGGAGCGCCTGAAGGGAATCATCTCCGAGCTCACCGGTAATGATGAGATCATCATCTTCATCGACGAGATCCACACCCTCATCGGCGCTGGCTCGGCCGAGGGTTCCCTGGATGCTGCGAACATTCTCAAACCCGCGCTGTCGAGGGGTGAGGTTCAGTGTATTGGTTCGACGACTCCACGTGACTACCATAAGTACATTGAGAAGGATCGCTCGCTAGTGAGGCGTTTTCAGGCCATCAAGATTGTGCCGCCCACCGAGCAGGAGACCATCGAGGTTCTTTTCGGCATCAAGGAGCGCTACGAATGCTTCCACCAGGTTTCGTATTCGGACGAGGCGGTGCGCGCGTCGGTGGCACAGTCCAACCGCTACATCACGGACCGGTTCCTTCCCGACAAGGCCATCGACGTTCTGGACGAGGCGGGTGCGCGTGTCAAGCTGCGTAAGAAAACGTCGTACCTCGAAACGCGGAAGATCGAGAACGAGATCAAGGAGGCCACGAGCAGCATGAAGCGCGCTCTGTCGAGGAAGGACTTCGAGAGCGCGATCAAGTTCCACGATCAGGAGATCCTGCTGCGGACGAAATTCGAGGAAGCCCGGAAGAAGAGCGAGGAGGAGCGCAACATGGTAGTCGAGGTGACCGAGCAGGACATCGAAGAGGTCATCTCACGATGGACGGGGGTGCCTCTGCCCACCGTGCGCGAGGAAGAGAAGGAAAAGCTTCTCAACATGGAATCATATCTCCATCAGCGAATCGTCGGGCAGGAGACGGCCCTCTCGGCCATCTCCCGGGCGATCCGTCGCTCCCGGGCCGGCCTGAAGAGTCCGCTGCGCCCTGTGGGCTCTTTCGTATTCCTGGGCCCGACCGGAGTCGGCAAGACGGAAGTCGCGCGGACTCTGGCGGAGTTCCTGTTCGGCAACGAGAATGCGCTCATTCGTTTCGACATGTCGGAGTACATGGAGAAACACTCGATCGCCAAGATGATTGGCTCGCCTCCGGGCTACATCGGACACGACGAGGGCGGGCAACTCACCGAGCGCGTTAAGCGCCGGCCCTACTCCGTGATCCTCCTGGACGAGATCGAAAAAGCGCATCCAGACATCCTGAACATCCTGCTGCAGGTCTTCGAGGACGGGCAGATCACGGACGCTTATGGCACTCTCGTCGACTTCAAGAACACGATTGTCATTCTGACGTCCAATATCGGTTCTCATAAGATCGACAAGGGGGGCAAGATGGGCTTCAAGCAGGGCCTACAGGATACCAACACGGCGCGCCGCGAGGTGGTGATGGATGAGGTCAAGCGTGTTCTGAGTCCTGAATTCATCAATCGCCTGGATGAGATCGTCATTTTTGACGCGCTCACGGAAAGTCAGTTGCGCGACATCAGCGGCTTGATGCTCGATCGGCTCAACGCGAATCTCTCGGAGCGTGGCCTGAAGCTACGGGTGTCCGATGATGTCCATGACTGGTTGGTCGAGACGACCTGCAAGGATCGGTCCTATGGTGCCCGGCCCTTGCGTCGTGCGATCCAGAAACATATCGAGGACGCGCTGTCCGAGGAGATGATCCGCGGTCAGCTCCCCCGGCCCGCAACGATCTGGGTAGTGCTGGAAAACGGTAAAATCACCTTTCGAGAGGCCCGCGAAACCAACCCGGCCCGCTGAGCGGGCCAGCCCGTGAAAATTTGCGCCCCTGAAACATGGGCGTTCCTGTCCCCGATGCCCTTTCTGGCACTCCCCACGCGTAGACGCGACTTTTTGGGCATCACCTGCCTTCTGACATTCCTGTTGTTTCTTCTTCCGAACGGGGCCATGGCCCAGACCTCCCAGACCATCGAGGCCATTATCGTCGAGGGGAACAGCCGGCTCTCCGAGGAGGCGTTCCGTCACCTGCTCTCCTTCAGGGTGGGGGATACCTTTGATGCCGAGCGTGTGCGTTCTGATTTCCGGGCCTTGTGGGAGCGCAAGATGTTCGATGACCTCTCGGTCGAGACCCGGCCGGGTGATCGGGGCATCGTCGTCATCTTTCATGTGACAGAGAGACCGCTTCTGACTTCGGTCGAGTACAGTGAGATCAAGATGCTGACGCGCTCGCAAATGGAGGATCGTCTCAAGGAACGTGAAGTCGAGTTCAAGATTGGTCTGCCCATCGATTATGGTGATGTCAAAGAGGCAGAGGAGCATCTGCGCAACATGCTGGCGGAGAAGGGGCACATGGATTCGATGGTCAGGGGTGAGCTTGAGGAAATCTCTCCTGGCACGGTTGCCGTGGTGTTCACGATCGAGCCGGGAGTGAAAACCCGTGTGCGCAGCATTGAATTCACGGGGAACAGCCTGTTTTCGAGCCGCAAGCTCAGGAAATCCCTCCAGAACACCAGAGAGCACCACTGGTGGAAACTCTTCAAGAGGGGAACGACCTATCATCCTCTGATTTTCGACCAAGACCTGGAGGTGGTACGACGGCTGTACCTCGATCGGGGCTACATCGATGTGCAGATCAAACCGGCCATCGTCGAGGTGGTCGAGGACAAGCCCCACGAGGAACCCCACAAGAGCAAGAAGTGGCTGTCGATTACGGTGCCGATCGAGGAAGGGAATTCCTATACGGTTGGCGAGATGAGCGTCGAGGGAAACACCGTCTTCACGGAGCAACAGATTCTCGCTAGCATCCCTCTGCGCCCGGGCATGACCTACAACGGCAGCCGGATGCAGGTGGGCACCAAGTCGATCGAATCCGCCTATGGGCAAAAGGGTTATTTCTACGTTTCCAGCTCTCCGCGGCTGAAGCGCAACGACGACGGAACCGTGGATGTCCGCCTCCGTATAGACGAGGATCAGCGTTATTTCATTAACCGCATAGAGTTCGTCGGCAACTCGACCACCCGAGACAAGGTTCTCAGAAGGGAGCTTCGAGTCAACGAACAGGAAGTGTTCGACCTGACACAGTTCCGCATCGGTGTGCGGCGCATCAACCAGCTTGGCTACTGGCAGCTGACCCAGGAGCCTGAGATCCAGCCAATTGAAGGTGAGAACAAGGTCGATATCACGGTTCACGGGAGGGAGGAGAGCCGCAATGAGATCCAGATGGGTGGCGGCTACAGTGGCGTGGATGGGGGCTTTTTCACGGCGTCTTACAGGACGAGGAACTTTCTTGGACTGGGAGAGATTCTCACCACCTCTGCGCAAATCGGCGGCCGCAGCGATCGTTTCATGATTGCGTTCGAGGAGCCTTACTTTCTCGGCAAGCCAGTGACCTTCGGATTCAGCATATTCCGTCGCGAGACCCAATTTACTGACTTCACGCAGAGCGGGTCGGGACTCAGCTTGACCTTGGGACGCCGCATCGCCAACTTTCAGTTCATCCGCGCCACCTACCTGCTGGAGGATCTGCAGATCGACGAAGAGCGTCTGGGCCAGGAATTCACCACCAGTGATTCGGTGACCAGCAGCATCATCTCAAGTTACCTGCTGAACACGGTCAACAACCCATTC
This sequence comes from Acidobacteriota bacterium, assembly GCA_027295505.1. Classification (GTDB taxonomy): domain Bacteria; phylum Acidobacteriota; class Polarisedimenticolia; order JAPUKU01; family JAPUKU01; genus JAPUKU01. Next base: position 29,863 of record JAPUKU010000045.1, on the reverse strand, counting down.
CGGCCCAGCCGGGGGCATTCCCTGCGCTTCACGGTGGAGTATGCGGGCGGCTTTCTGGGTGGAGACAACTCCTTCGTCAAGCCGCGCATTCTCAACACCAGCTTCTTTCCAGCCTACAAGCGGACGTTCTTCAGAACCCATACTGAATTTGGCTGGGTGGAACGTTTCGGCGACGGTCTGATGCCGATATCGGATCGGTTTTTCCTTGGCGGCGAGCTCCGCGGTCCGCGCGCCTTCGAGACGCGTTCCATTAGCCCCGTGGGTTTTCGTGCGCTCGACGGCACCAACGACTGCGTCGCTGCCACGCCGGATCCCACGGATCCGAGTGACGACCGTTTCTTCAGAGACCTTCTGATCCCTGCTTTGGACTCAAATGGCAATCCCATCACCACGGTGGAGCGCCGGCCGTTCCTGGATGAGTGTGGTGGAAACAAATATCTCCTGGCTCAGCTCGAGTATGTCATTCCGGTCGGTCAGCCGATGCAGCTTGCTTTCTTCTTCGACGCGGGCAATACCTATCTCGATGATGTCAGCTTCAACCTGAACGACCTCAAGATGTCGTACGGCGTAGAAGCACGTTTCTATCTCCCGGTGTTCCAGTTTCCACTGCGGCTGATTTATGGGTTCGTCATTGACCCAATAGGGAATGAGGATCCAAACTCGCTGCAGTTTTCCATCGGGCGCTCCTTCTAAGCATGTGCTATCCTAAATAGTTGGGCGGGTGGATGAACTACCCATCCCGCAGGAGGTGTTCATGAGACCATCGAAAGCCTGTGCGGCAGCCGCCGTGCTGGCAGGACTCTGGCTAGGGGCCGGATCGAGCGACATTCTGGCCCAGGCTGGTGAGGCCTCGAAGATCGGTGTTTTCGATCCGGCGCGAGTATTCGAGCTCAGCCAGATCGGTAAGGAAATGCGATCTGAGATTGAGTCCCTCACCAAGGCAAAGCGTGGCGAGGTTCAGAAGAAGGAGGAGGAATTCAGGGCTCTTCAGGAGATGTTCCGGCAGCAGGAGCCCAGCCTGAGCGAGGACCGCCGCAGCGAGCGTGAACGGGAGATGCAGCAGAAAGGCATCGAGCTCAAGCGTGTCCGGGACGACGCCAATCGAGCGGTCCAGGCGCAGGTTTCAGACATAGAACAGAAGTTTCAGAAAAAAGTTCTCGAGGTCATTGAAACGCTGGGCCGGCAAGCAGGCTACTCCCTCATCCTCGATCGCGCGGCGGTGGCGTTTGTATCTCCCAGCGTGGACATTACCGATCTCATCGTCAGCAGGCTGAACGCCGCCGCACAGAGCGCCTCCAAGGCCAACTGAGGAAAGCGGGTTTGGAGCGTTCGATCACGCTCGGCGAGATCGCCAACCAGGTGGGGGGCGAGGTGGAGGGCGACTCTGGCCTGAAGCTCCAGGGGGTGCGGACGCTGCAGGATGCCGGTCCCGAGCATATGGCTTTCGTGGCACGGGCCGATTACTCTCGCCGGGCTGGAGAAAGCCGTGCAGGTGCTCTGCTGGTGTCCAAGCGCGGCAGCCTGTCCGGCCGCAACCTTCTCCGGGTTGAGGATCCCTATCTGGCCTTATCGGAAGTGCTGGAGATTTTTCATCCCCCTGAGAGGGTGGCTGCTGGCATCGATCCGCAGGCGAAAATCGGTGCGGACTGCTCGGTCCATCCGCAGGCGACGATTCAACCGGGCGCCGTACTGGGGCGGGAATGCCATGTCGGCGCCCGGGCACAGATCCAGTCCGGCGCGGTGATCGGAGACGGATGCCGGATCGGTGAGGACACGATTGTGTGCCCCAACGCAACCCTTTATCGGCGCACGGTTCTCGGAAATCGAGTCATCGTGCACGCGGGTGCGGTCCTCGGAAGCGATGGTTTTGGCTTCGCACGCCGGGGCGAGGAGTACCGCAAGATCCCGCAGGTGGGTTGGGTAGAAGTGGGAGATGACGTCGAGATCGGTGCCAATACGACCATTGACCGGGGCACGCTCGGTCCCACGCGCATTGCCCGTGGCACCAAGATCGACAACCTTGTTCAGGTGGCGCACAATGTCGAAATCGGTGAGCATTGCGCGCTGGCCGCACAGAGTGGCCTGGCCGGCAGCACACGCCTAGGGCGGGACGTGGCCATGGCGGGGCAGTCGGGCGCAGCCGGCCACCTGAACCTGGGTGACGGCGCCCGGGTGGGCGCCAAGTCCGCTGTCCTGCGGGATCTGCCGCCGGGGGCGTTTGTCATTGGCCACCCGGCCATCGACCACAGAGAGTGGAAGCGGATCGTCACGGCACTAAGTCGGCTGCCCGATCTATTGCGGCGCTTACGAGGCAAACTAGCGCCGGTGAAGGGCAAGAGGAGGAAGGGGTGATCGCGTGCTGAACGTCGAGGAAATTCAGAAGATCCTGCCCCATCGCTATCCGTTTCTGCTCCTGGATCGGATCATTGAAATCCGTGAAGGCGAGAGCGCCGTGGGGATCAAGTCCGTATCGTTTAATGAGCCGTTTTTCCAGGGGCACTTTCCGGGCCATCCGGTGATGCCCGGGGTGCTCGTCGTGGAGGCCATGGCCCAGGTCGGCGCCGTGCTTCTGCTGTCCAGCTTGCCGGAAGAAAAGCGACGCATCGTCTATTTCACAGGCATTGACAAGACTCGCTTCCGCCGACCGGTGCGCCCGGGCGATCAGCTTCGTCTGGAGCTGAAGGTGCTCAAGGTTCGCTCTCGAGCCGCCAAGATGCAAGGCCGGGCGTACGTGGATGGCTCGCTGGTGGCGGAAGCGGAGATTCTCTCCGCGCTCGCCGAGGGGGGGACGCCCTGATCGCCCGCATACACCCCAGTGCCATCGTCGAGACCGGAGCGGAACTTGGTGAAGACACCGAGATCGGAGCCGTTTGCCAGGTGGGCGCAGGCGTGCGCCTGGGGCGTGGGTGTCGGCTTGATTCGCACGTTGTCTTGCAGGGTGACACGGTAGTCGAGGAAGGCTGTCACTTCTTCCCCTTCTCCTCAATCGGACAACCTCCCCAGGATCTCAAGTTTCGGGGTGAGCACACGCGCCTGCACATTGGACGTGACAATGTTTTCCGCGAGTTCATGACTGTCCATGTCGGGACGAAGGGCGGGGGGGGAGAGACTCGCATTGGCGATCATAATTACTTCATGGCTTACACGCACATCGCCCACGACTGCCAGATCGGAAGCCACACGCTGTTAGCCAACGCCGCCACGCTCGCGGGACATGTCGTCGTGGAGGATCATGCCACCATCGGGGCCTTCTCGGGTGTGCACCAGTTCTGCAGGGTCGGGCGGCACGCATACATCGGCGGTTATTCGGTCGTTACGCAGGATGCCCTGCCGTTCGTGCTCACGGTAGGGAACCGTGCCTCGACCCACGGCATCAACGTCATCGGGCTCAAGCGCAAGCAGTTCAGCGCTGACGCCGTCAAGGCTTTGCGCCGGGCCTATCAGGTCCTGGTGCGTTCGAGGTTGCCGATCGATCAATCGCTCGCTGAGCTGACGGCGGAACTCGAAAATTTCGAAGAGGTCCGCTACCTGGCGGAGTTCATGCGTGGCGCGAAGAGGGGAGTGGTACGGTGACCGCGTTGCGCAAGCTCAGAGTTGCCGTGGTCGGTGCGGGCAACATCGGTGAGCACCGGGTGCGTCTGTGCAGCGCGTCACCTGAGGTGGATCTGGTTGGCGTGGTGGATACCGATTCCGCACGCGCCCATGAGGTTGCGGGACGCTACGGTGCGCCGGCCTGCGCGGTGAGAGATCTGCCCGGCCTCGAGCTGGATGCCGCCGTGGTATCAGTACCCACCGAGCATCATGAGATTGTCACGGCGTCTCTTCTCGAGCGTGGTGTGGCTGTGCTCGTGGAGAAGCCGATCGCCGCCGCTCTGGATGGAGCGGATCGGCTCATTGCTCTTGCCGAACGGAAAGGGGCGCTGTTGCAGGTCGGTCACACCGAGAGGTTCAATCCAGCCGTGACGGCGCTGCGAGAGGTGTGCCATGATCCGCGCTTCATCGAGGCCCACCGTCTGGGCTCGTTCCAGCCGCGAAGCCTGGACATCGACGTGATTTTGGATCTCATGATCCATGACATCGACGTGGTTCTCAACCTGGTGCGCTCCGAGGTGGAGCGTATCGATGCCGTGGGTGTTCAGGCTCTTAGTTCGCGTCTCGACATTGCCAACGCCCGCATCGTCTTTCGCAACGGAGCCGCCGCCAACCTCACGGCCAGCCGCATCAGCGTCGGCAAGGTGCGCAAGCTGAGGGTGTTCGAGTCCACGAGCTACCTGTCGCTCGATTACTCCCAACAGGAAGTGCTGCATTACGCCCTTGACCGGCCCGAGAAGGGCGCCCTTCCGCAGATCGTGAGCCGTACGCTGCCGGTGCGGCGCGCTGAGCCTCTGGGCCTGGAACTGCAGGATTTCTGGGGAGCGGTCCGCGATGGCCGGCCAGCCTCGGTCGACGGGCAACAGGGGCGGCGCGCGCTTCAGGCCTGTCTGGAGGTGGGAGAGCGGGTTCGCGAAGCCCTGGAGCGCGGGCGCGTTTCCCACGTCGCCCGCTGATTCCTCTCCACACGTCGCACGGACCATGAACATCGACCTGCAGAGAGGCCGGGTCGAAGGGGCGCAGTTTTCGCCCTCACCTAACTTTGATGCGCGTCCCAAAGGTGTGCCGGTCAGCCTGCTCGTGGTCCATGGCATCAGCCTTCCGCCCGGTCAGTTCGGAGGCCCCTGGGTGGAGCAGCTGTTCTGCAACTGCCTCGATCTGAACGCCCACCCCTATTTCCCGAAGATCAGGGACCTGCGAGTATCCAGCCACCTGTTCGTGCGTCGCGACGCATCCCTGATCCAGTATGTGTCGCTGCATGACCGGGCCTGGCACGCGGGGGAATCCTGCTTCGAGGGACAGAGGCGTTGCAACGATTTCTCGATCGGTGTTGAGCTGGAGGGAGCCGACGACATCTCCTACGAAGATGCCCAGTACCGAAGCCTGGCCGCGTTGGCGGAAGCCCTCATGCTGGCGTATCCTGATATCACGCGGGAGCGCATCGTCGGACACTGCCATATCTCTCCGGGCCGCAAGACGGATCCCGGCCCGGTCTTTGACTGGGAGCACTTCAACAGCCTGATCCGGCCGGCGTCCTGATGATCCCAGGGGTGCGGCTCGCGGCGATAGCGGGGCGACCCGGGACCGGGTAGGGCCGTAGATTCCACCCGGATCGGAGTCGCGGGCCGTTTCTCTGGATGATTGAACGGACGCGATGGACGACAGGAAGAAAACCGAGAGGGACAGCCTGCGGTTCTGGCAGGCGCTCCTCATAGCACTTCTGGCGCATCTGCTGATCGCCTGGTTGCTCGATCGGTCGCCCGAGGCGTTCGCCGCCTACTTTCAGCTCAGCCCGGAACAACTGCTGGCACTCGAGCAGGCCGAAGATCCGCCGTTGCGATTCGAGTTCGTGGACATTCCCGACGAGCCAGAGGTCGAACCCGACGAGCCGGAGGCGCTGTCCGATCGCTCCCGCCGTGCGCGAGGCCAGGAGCGCCCGGATCCGGTACCCGCACCCACCGATCCCGATCCGTACACGGAAGGAAACACTGCCCAGAAAGTCCAGGTTCTTCCCCAGCCGGAGGCGGAGGAATCGGTGGCGGAACTACAGCCTGGGGCCACGGAGGCAGAAGCGGCCGCCGGAGAGGGGGCCCCGGCCGTCGGCATGGAACCGGATCGGCCCGTGCCCGAAAGCCCCGCGGAATCCGGTCTCGGAGAGCAGGAAGAGCCGGCTTCGAAGGGAGATCTCCTGCAGTCGGTTCCCCGTATTTCGGAGCGTGAGCTGCAGGAGAGTTTTGATAACCCCGGGGGGTTCTCTCCGATGGAACTGGGCACGGTCTCGTTTGACACTGCCGCCATCGATTGGGGGCCTTACGCGCGGGTCATGCTGCGTATTATCCGCCGGAACTGGATCGCCAGGCTTCCACCTGCGGCTCGCACCGGCATCAAAGGAGTAGCCGTCGTCAACTTCCGGATCGCTCAGGACGGTAGTGTCTCGGGCATCTCCCTGATTGACTCATACGGGGTGCGGGCCGACTCGGGGGGACGATATCGGGTCTCGGATGGGGTCCCGCCCTTCGAGAACACCTCCATGGCATCGATCGAGGTCTCGGAGTTGCCACCGCTGCCTGACATCTTCACCAGTCCGGATGTGGGCGTGACGATCGGCTTCTTCTACAATCTGCGGCCGCCGCGCTGATCGCCCCGCGCATCGTGCCGCAGGATCCGGCGGTTTTTCCCTAGGCCGGTGCGGGTGGCCGCTTCAACTTTCGGCTGGCGCTGGCCGCGATCGCCACCACCGAAGCGGCGCTGACGATGGCCAGGAAGGGAAACACTGCTTCGATGCCTTTGTGCTCGGCCAAATAGCCGGCCGCAGAGGTGGCGAAGGATCCGACGCCGAAAGACAGCGTGAAGTAGAGCCCATACCCCAGGCTGCGGTAGCGCGCCGGAACGCACCGGGCCAGGTAGCCGTTGCTGACGGGCTGGGCGGCAAAATGGAAGAGCGCAAAGCCGGCTGCCGCGCCGGCGGCCCAGTGCCGCCCGGTGCCGATCAGCGCCAGGAACGGGGTGCTGAGCGCGATCAGCGTGATAAAAAGTGGCACCGGCGGCAGGCGCTGCGAAAGGTTGCCGCCCGCGTACTGACCGATGACACCGACGAGGAGTACGAACGTCGCCATTGCGCCTGCTGCTCCCAGCGCTCCGGGCCCGTCTCCTGAGGCGAACCGCACGGTAAGAAACGTCGTGAATCCTTTGTAAACGAAGCCGGTGAGTGCTACTGCTACATAGAGAAAAAGCAGAGGGCGCCAGTGAATCGAATCCGGTCCGTTCTGCTGTGCGGCACCCCGGCTGGCGGGCAACGGATCGTTCTCGGATGCTGGTTCGGGGGAGGCAGATCGGTTCCCCTCCGGTAGAGCCGGCCACTTCCATCCCACGACCACGCCGGGAATTGCGAAGAGAAGGCAGCACGCACGCCAGCCGGCCACCTGCGCCACCCCCGCGGCCACCAGCGGTGTGAAGGCAATTCCGAAGTTTCCGATGGCGCCGTGCAGACCGAGGGCCCGTCCCATACGGCGTGATCGCAGGGACAGAAGCGCCAGGCCCGAGGGATGGTAAAGGCTGCAGAAGGCACCCAGGGTGGCCAGCGCCAGTACGAGGCTCAGGGTCCCCTGCACGGAGGCCACCAGAATCAGGGCTGCAGAGGAACCGAACAGGAAAGTCCGGATCGTCGCCACCGGGCCGATCCTGTGGGCGAGCCAGCCGGCCGGAAGCGCTCCAACTCCGGCGGCCAGGTAATGCAAGTTGGCGATCTGGCCCAGGGCGAACAGGCCGATCCCGAACTCCTGCTGCAGCAGGAGGAGGAACTGGGGGTACAGTAGCAGATAAGCATGGTTGAGCAGGTGGGCAGTGCCTGTCGCCAGGATGATCGGTGTGTCGGCGTCACGGAGCAGACGGCCCGGTCCGGAGAATGAATTAGAGGATCTCAAAGGAGGAGGATCACCCTGCGGAAGAGCGCATTATCGGGGGGCATCCTTGTGAACGCAAGTCTGAGCGTCGACGGGGAGGCCTGAGCGGTGGCAGATCCGGCCCTACAGGTTAGCGCCATCCTGCCGGCCTACGAGGAGGCGGAGGCGATCGATTGGGTCGTGGAGCGTACCGTGCGTGCTCTCGATGCCGCCTGCGATCGCTGGGAAATCTTGCTCGTGGTGCACGCCTCGGCGCTTGACGGCACGCTCGCGAAGGCGGCCGAGTGGAGCCGACGGCAGGAGCGAGTCAAGGTTGTCGTGCAGCCGCGAGGTCGGCGAGCGTACGGACGTGCGCTCGCGCTCGGGCTCGAGGCAGCGAGCCTGCCCTGGGTGTTCCTGTGCGACGCGGACGGCCAGTTTGATCCTCTCGACTATCCATTGCTGGCGGGCGCCTCCCGGGGAGTGGATCTGGTAGCCGGAATGCGTTCCCCGCGTGTGGATCCGTGGCCGCGGCGGCTGTCCGCCTGGTTCTACAATCTTCTGCTGCGCTGTCTCCTGGGAGTTCCGACCCGGGACACCGACTGTGCGTTCAAGCTGTTGCGGAGTGAGGCGATCGGCGGGTCACTCAGGTTTTCACATCTGGCGGACGGCGAGCTCGTGGCGCGGATTGTCGGCGGAGGTGGGCGATGGCGTGAGGTTCCGGTCCGCCACCGTGAGCGCCGCGGGGGGCGCTCGCAGGCGGAGTCTCTGCCGGGCCTCCCCCGGCCCGGGCTGGTGCTGTTGGTGCTTCGGGATCTGTGGAATTTCCGCCGGGAGGCGATGGGTCGCCCCGGCCGATGAGTCTGTCCGCGCCGGCCCGGATTCCGCTCGCCATCCTGGCGGGAGGGTATGGGAAGCGGCTGGGCGCTCTCACAAGGCGCCTGCCGAAATCGCTCCTGCCTGTGCAGAACGCCTGTTTTCTTGACTATCAACTTGCGTGGGCGCGGCGGCAGGGGGTCCGGCGCGTCGTCATCTGCCTCGGCCATCTCGCGGCACCGATCCGACGCCATCTGCGCGGCATTCCTGCCGGTGAAATGTGCCTGCGTATCAGCGATGAGGGACATCGCCCGCTTGGCACGGCGGCGGCATTGCGGCGGGCCCTGCCGCAGCTAGGGGAACGCTTCTTTGTCCTGTACGGCGACTCGTACCTGCCGGTCGAATACGCAGCCGCAGAGCGCGCCCAGCGCGCCAGCCGCTGCCCGGCACTGATGGTGGTCTACCGAAACGATGGCCGCTACGAGCGCAGCAATGTCGAGCCCCGCCACGGCCGGGTGTGCCGCTATGTGCCGGGTGGGAGCAGGCAGATGCGCTGGCTCGATGCCGGATTGTCGGTGCTCAGCGCCGGGGCCCTGAAGGCCGCGCCGGCAGACGATCTTCCGGCGCTGTTTGCGGTCCTCGCCGCTGAAGGGCGGCTCGCCTGCCACCGCGTGCGCCGGCGCTTCTACGAAGTGGGCTCCCCGGCGGGTTTCTCCGAGTTTTGCCGCCGGGCGGCCCGTCTCAGGGTGCAGGCAGGTTGGTGATCAGGTGCCGGCCCGCGTGGCTGGCAACCGGCTCGAAGGGCCGCTGGTGTCGCCGCTCGAGCCCCAAACGTTCCTCCTCATCGATCAAGATCCAGAAGCGGCGGGGCGAGGACACAAACTGATCGAACGTGACCTCCTCTTCCACGAAACGAATCCTCCGGCCTGAGTAGAAGACGCTGGCGAAAGGATGTCCGAGGCGGTAGGAAAGGAGCCTCTCGCCCGGTATCGCGTGCCTGGCGGCGGCCAGCGCCAGCGGCCGGATCGAGCGCCGGGAGTTGACGGGTGCCGCCACTCCCGCATCGAGAGCCAGGAACATGAGCGCTCCTGCCAGGGCCACGGCCGTGATCCATCTTGCGGGCAGGCGTGCGTCCGTGACCCTCCGGGCCACCAGCAGCCCGAGGAAGGGCAGGGCCGGCAGGACATACTGGGGCAGGCGTGTGGCCGAGAACGAAAAGAAGATCAGCGGGAACAGGGCCGCAACGAGAAGAAAAGTAGAAAGCGGTTCGCGCCCGCGTGCGCTACGCCACGCGTCCGCCAGGGACGAAGGCCAGAACACGCTCCACGGCAGGCCGGCCGCCAGCAGCAGCGGCACGTAGGTCCAGGCAGGAAATGACCGGCGGTGCACGATTCCGTCTCCCAGGTAGCGCGAGAAATGGTGCTCTATCACGAACTCCCGGAAGAATCCGGGAGCGTTAAGCTCCGCAATCAGAAACCAGACGATCACGGGAAACAGCATGAGCGAGAGGCCCGGAAGAGGGTCCAGCCGTTTCCAGAGACCGGAAGGTCTCACCCAGAGCAGGGTGATGCCGGCGGCTGCGAGAGGAAGCAGAATGCCGATCAGCCCTTTTGTGAGGCAGCCTGCGGCCATGCCGGCGTAGAAGCAGAGCCAGCCGATCCGGCCACCACCCGCCAGCACACGGCGCTCGAAGCCAAGCAGTGACACAGTCGAGCACGCCGTGAGCGGCAGATCCAGAATTCCCAGGCGGGAGGTGGCCACGATACCGAGGCTGGTGCCGAGCACGAGCGCCGCACTCATCAGTGCGTCACCCGGCAGAGCGCGCCGCGCCCACAGCGCTCCGACCAGGACCAGCAGGAGGCCCGAGATCGCCGCCGGCAGCCGGGCAGCGGTCTCGCCGGGGCCGATCAGGCGCATCGCCCCTGCAGCCATCCAGAAGGTCAGGGGTGGCTTCTCGAGGTAAGGGCGGTAGTTCGAATGAGGAACGATCCAGTCCCCCGAGAACGCCATTTCCCGCGCGATTTCCGCGTAGTTAGCCTCATCCGGATCCCAGAGATCAAGATTACCCAGACCGAAGAGAAAGAGCAGGCAGATTCCCAGGCCCAGCAGGCCCGTACGGAGCCCATGCCCGGGGGGGCGGGTTGACGCTCTAGAAGTGGAGGGGTACCCTCTTAAATTCGTCAACGATTAGCTCCCGAGCAGGTCCGGTAGCAGAGCGTAGCCCATGAGCACGATCCTTGAAACCTTCCGCAGCGGTGGCCTCGTCATGGTGCCGCTGCTGCTGTGTTCCATCCTGGCGATGGCCATTACCATTGAGAAGCTCGTCAACCTGCGCCTGTCGCGCATCCTGAAATCAGAGACGATTGCGGCCCTGCACTCTTTCGTGGAACGGGGCCAGGTCGAGTCGGCTTTGGCATTCTGCCGCCGACAGCCCGGGATCTTCAACAACATCATTCGCCAGGGGTTCGAGCACTACTCGTTCGGTCGTGAAGAAGTCAAGGAAGCAATGCTGGATGCCGCACGCCAACAAATCCCGCGCCTGGAACGTTACCTCGGCGTCCTCGGCACTCTTGCCGGAGTGACTCCGCTGCTGGGATTGCTCGGGACGGTGGCGGGCATGATCAAAGTCTTCAACGTCATTGCTGAAATTGGCGTTGGCAAGGCGGATGCCCTGGCGGGGGGCATCTCCGAAGCGCTGGTGACCACCGTCACCGGGCTCGTCATCGCCATTCCGTCACTCGTCATGTACAACATCTTCCGCGGCCGGGCCGAGGCGATCGTGGCCGAACTCGAGCGCCACAGCCTCGACCTCGTGAGGCGCCTGTTTACATACGAACAGGAAGCCGATAAGCGGGCGCCGCAGGTAGACCGTCCCCGGGCGGCGCCCTGAAGCCGATGCAGTTCCGCGAGCGTACTCCACCGAACGTGTCGATAGAGATGTCTCCCCTCATCGATGTGGTGTTCCTGCTGCTGATCTTTTTTGCGGCCACGACCACGTTCCTGCAAGGCTCCAGCCTCGAACTTGACCTGCCGGAGTCGAGCACCGCGGATGAAGCCCTCCGTTCGGGAGGCGAGCGCCTCCAGGTCATCGAACTGGGGGCGGACGGATCGATCCGCCTCAACGAGAGACCGGTGACGATCGACAGCCTACTGGAGCACCTGCGCCTCGCGCTCGACGAGCGCGAGGACACCCGCGTAGTCCTGCGGGCCGATCGCCAGGCCCGCCACGGTCGGGTGGTCGCGGTACTGGATGTCGTTCGGAAGTCGGGGGCGCGCGGCCTCAGCGTGGCGACGCTCCAGAAAGACTCGCCCGGAAGCGCAGAGGGCGCCGAAGCACCTTAGAAGCACCGGGCGCAGGGAACGACGACGTGGGCAGCTGCCCGGAAGGGAACTTCCGTCAGAGCCAGGGGCCGAGCAGGCGCGCCAGCGGTGACGAGCGGTGCCTGCGGCGCGGCCGGATGGCACGCTCGAACTGCTTCTTGGCGGCGCGGGCCAGAAACCGGAAGTAGGCCGCGCGGTCGAGAACGGTGCGGCTGGCCCTCCTGGATGCCTTCTGGAGAGCCTGCATCTGGGCTGGCGTCAGCCAGGCTCCATGGCCGAGGGAGCAGATCGGCAGGCTCACGGGGGGCATGGCGCTGTGCCAGGGGCGCGGCAGCAGGACAGCCCGGCAGATGGGGCAGTGGCGCCAGCGCCTCGCCGGGGCCGGCTGAGGCGGGATCGCGTCCGGCGCGGCGGGGGGAGTGGACGCGCCTGGCCGCCGAAGGCGAGCCGCCAGGCTAGGCAGCTCGATCCACTCCCCGGCGCAGGACGGACAGGTCTCAGCGTTATCGGCGGGGACGTTTCTGAGCAGCGTTTCGCAGTCTGGGCAATGCATGGGGAAGCCGTTCAGGTTCAGCCTGAATATACCAGCAACCCTATTCGGCCGGCACCCTCGAATTCGCTTCCTGCAGTTTCTCGAGGATGAGACAGCATGAGCAGGAGCAGGCGGCCCGGGTCTCTCAGGGTGATTGCCGGCAGCGCGGGGGGGAGGCGGCTGCGGTCTCTGCCCGGGCTCGAGGTGAGACCCACACTCGATCGGGTCAAGCAGGCGGTGTTCAGCAGCCTCGGTGAGGAATTGAAAGGGGCGCGATTTCTCGATTTGTTTGCTGGAACGGGCGCCGTCGGGATCGAGGCCCTGAGCCGCGGAGCCAGGAGCGTTGTTTTCGTGGACAACTCGAGACGTTGCTGCGATGTCCTGCGGCAGAACCTCGAGGACTGCGGTCTGGAAGAGCGGGCACGAGTGATCCAGTCTGATTGGGAGAGCGCCCTGGTCGAGCTGCGCCACCCGGGTGAACCGTTCGATATCGCTTACGTCGATCCTCCCTATAGCCGCACCGGTGAGGCGCAGATCCTGGAAGCGGCCGCCGGCCTGACGGCACCTAACGGCTGCCTTCTCTTCGAGCACCTTTTGAGGAATGCGCCGCCCGAAAGAGTTGGAGATCGGGTACGAGGGCGAACCGCACCGTACGGACAGACCGCAATTACCTGGTACCTGCGGGCGAACGGTGTCGTTGACACGCCCCGGGGCTGCCCGTAGTATGAGGGTAATGAACCAACCCACCGTCCTCCGCACGCGGGGAGCCAGCTTTTACGGCCAGCTGCTCGTCGTCACCATCGCTCTCATTGGCTGCGCCTGCGCCACTACCGGCCAGGTGGCGCGGCTCCAGGATGAGGTGGCTCGTCTCCAGGGAGTAGTGGACGATGTCCAGAAGCGGGAAGCGGAGCTGAAGGTACGCTTGGAGGAGGTGTCGGAGCGTACAGCGGTACCCCCGGAGGGTGTCCCACTGCAGGAGGTAGCTCCCGCCGCTGTGATCGCGGCACCGGTCCCCCCCATCGAGAAGCCCCCTGCAGGGGCCGCACCCCACGAGATGTACAACGCCGCCTTCACCCAGTTCAACCTGGGTCAGCACCCCGAGGCGGTGGAGTTGTTCGGGCAGTTCCTGGCCATCTATCCGGACCATGATCTGGCCGACAATGCCCAGTTCTGGATCGGCGAGTGTTTCTTCGCCCGCAAGGAGTATGAGACCGCCGTCGCGGAGTTCCAGAAGGTCGTGGATACGTACCCCAAGGGAAACAAGGTTCCGGACGCTTTCGTGAAGAGGGGCCTGGTCCTGCTGGAGCTCGACCGGCGCTCTGAGGCTATCGAGAATCTCGAGACGGTCATCCAGGCCTACCCCAGAAGCGATGCGGCCACCTACGCCCGGCAGCGGCTCATGGAGCTGCAGGGGGGCGGTGGTGCCGATCCGAGGCTGTGACCCTAGCCTCCTGGCTGTTTTTCCTGATTCCCCCCCTAACCTTTCTGATTCCTTGACATCAGGGCCCTCTGACTTATGTTGGACCCGTGCTGAACTGTGCCGGGACCGGAGGAGCTCCAGCTATGCGACGTGTGCTCATTCTCTTTCTAATCATGACTTTGACCGCGGTCCTGGCCACCCTGGCCAGCGCCACTCAGGTCGATCCCCTTCACCAGGAGCAGGGTCCTCATCGGCCCCCGGAGGCGCTCAAGTTCAAGAGCGATCACTGGACACCGTACGACCCGCCGGACGCAAGCCAGCTTCCGGCCGGCGCGCGGGTGCACCGAATCGTCAAGGGGGACACGCTTTGGGATCTGGCCGGTACTTATCTCAAGGATCCTTACCTGTGGCCGAACATCTGGGAGCGGAACCAGTACATTCTGGACTCGCACTGGATCTATCCCGGGGATCCGCTGGTGATCCCACCCCTCCCGGTAGTCGTGCCCGAAGTGGCTGATGCAGCTCTGGCTCCGGCACCACCGGGCGCCGATCTGCCTCCTGGCATCGAGGATGAAGACACGAGGGCGCTTGCCGAACCGATCCCGATCGTACCTGAGCAGCCACCGGTTCAGCCTCCTCCCGTTCAGATAGCCCAAGCCGGGCCGCCCGAGGAAGAACCGGAGGAAGAACTCGACCTGCACCAGATGCAGCCGGTGTCAGCAGTTCACGCGGCCGATCTTGAGTGTGCTGAGTGGATCCAGCACAAGTTCAAGAAGCCGAAGCTGAAGATCGCTGCTGTCGAAGATCCCATGGGAGTGTACATCACGCCCGGAGACTACGTTTACCTTAACAGGGGGGCAGAGGACGGCATCGAGCCGGGAACCGAGTACACCGTGGTATACCCGGGCATACGGGTGGAGAATCCAGTAACCGGCCGCAATATCGGGATTAACATGCGCCCCCTGGGCCGCCTGCGGGTCATCCTCGTGCACCCGGAGACCTCGACCGCGCAGATCGTTTCCGCGTGTGACATGATTCGTGTTGGGGGTGTCCTAGTGCCGTACGTGCCGGAGGTCGTGCCATACGTGACCACGCCGGAGTTTGACCGTCACAGCTACCGGCCGAGCGGCAAGGTCACCGGCTACATCGTCTACGTCAACGACAGTACCCAGTACCTGGCCGGAGAAGCCATCACGAACAGTATCTCGTTGATTGCTGCCGGCAGCGTGGTCAACATCGATCTGGGCGAGAACGATGGCGTGCAACCAGGCGACTGGTTCACGGTCTTTCTCGACAGTGCCCACGGCGATGGCTACCCTGCCGATGTTCTGGGAGAGGGAGTCATCCTGCGGACATTGTCACGTGCCTCGGTCGCCAAGATCATGGTCTCCGATTTCGATATCCCGCTCGGGGCACGGGTCGAGATCAAGTAGCTTCCCTTCCCGAGAATATCTGTGCCTGGAACACGCTCACGCGTGCTCCCGTGGTCCAGGCATCCCCTGGGAGATTGGCCTTGCGGCAGACCTCCGAGAGCAGCTGCTCGGCGCTCCACTTGTGCCGGAGCGCAACCTGCGGGAGCAACAATCCCTGCCTCTCGCCCTGGTCAATGCAGACACCATCGATGCCGGGTCGTGGGCGCTCCTCCGGGCCCAGAATCCGGAACTCACCCAGCACCGAAATCTCGATCAGCACGGCTGGCAGCTCTTCGGCTGAGACAGGAGGGAACCGTGGATCCTCGAGGGCGGCCGCCCGTGCACAGTGGGCTACCGATTCGGCCAGCGGTTTTCGAGAATGAGTGACGCCAATGCAGCCGCGAAGATCCTCCGCCAGGTGCAGGCTGACGAAAACTCCGGACGCAGAGCGGGTCTCTGCGGGCAACCCGTCCGGCAGCACATAGTCCGTGTTGTGTACCGCGGCTCTGACCGCGTCGCGAGACGTTTTCAGGAGCGCATCGCGCGCCTCGGGGCTCAGGTTCGGGGCGCCGGGTGGATGCTTGATTTTCATAAGTGATGTGCTAGACTACGCGCACTCGTAAATGAACAGCTTTTTCTGAAAGCGCAGGGAGATGCTGGACTGCGGCCGCTGAGCATTCAGCGTCCGCCAAGAGACTTCGGCACCTGCATCGGTTGGGGGGCGCGGAGCGTACTGCGTGGACAGTAAGATGGACAGGCTTGTTGCGGAGTTGGTGCAGAGGCAGATTCGCCTGCCCCAGGCGCTTCGCGAGTTCGAGAGAAAATTCATCTCGCTGGTCTTGAAGGAATACCGTGGGAATTGCTCGCGGGCTGCACGCCAGCTTGGCATTCACCGCAATACTCTTCTCAAGAAAATTCAACCACACCCCTGAACCGGACGCACCGGAAGGGCATCCCCCTGTTCGCTCAGGCCCGGGCCCGTTCGGTGGCGGATGGCTTGCCCGCGGGCTTCAGGTCATCATGATCTTGGTCCGAAGGATCAAGATCTCAAGGGCAAGGGCCGCCATCCGACCGAGCTTCAGGATCTCGTGCATCTGGGTGTTCAAAGGGCTACCGGCATCGTCGGCATACAGCGCCGCCACAGGTCTGCCTTTGATGTTGATAGGAGTCAGGAGGATGAACGTGGGAGGGTTGCCTCCGAGGACACGATAGAGTTCGCGATTGGCTGGGGTGTCCGGCACGCCGCCGAGGTAGTGGTTGTCACCGTTGCGCACGGTGTGGAAGATTGAGGGCGCGTCGCGTGGAACCTGCAGTTCCTTGAGAAGATTGACATCGATGCCTTGGCCCCGCCCGCCCCATCCAATGACGCGGTCCTTCTGCAGGATGAAGAGTGCCGTACGCTTGACCCGCCTGCCGGCATAGCCCAGGATGGCCTGTGCAACGTCATCGCGCGTCTCCGCTCTTTGCAGTGCGCGGCCGGCGTCCTCCAGCGTTTCGATTACGATCTCGGCGGTTGCGGCGTCGTCGGCGGCGGGAGAATCCTCAGTGGTCGGCGTGGCCGGGCTGAGGTCCGGGAGCGCGTCCAGGGGTCGGCCGTCGAGCCCCACTTCAGGCTTTAGTGGTGGGGGAGGCGGTGGCGTGGGTGCAGGCGCGGCCGCGGCCGGCTGTACGCGCTGGGGAGCCGTGGAAGCCGTCGAGGTCGCTCTGGGCGCTGCGCTGCGCTGCGCCGGCGTAGTGGCGGAGCCCGGCTTCCGGGCGGGGGCCTCGCCGCCCTGGGTCCGGGCTGCACGAATTCCCGAGAGCGCAATGGTACGGCGCCGCTTTGAAACGAGCTTGTAGTAGCGCTCGAGCGCGTCGTAGATCCTGAACTCTGGAGCGATCCACGGCTGGATGCTGTACCCGGTGATGAAAGCGATCTCGTCGAGCACGAGGAGATCGCGGGGATCGAGCATGACCAGGTGCAGCTTACGTCCCTCAAGCTTCAGCGGTATGATGTCGTGCTTTTCGGCGAGCTTGGTAGGGAGCAGCCCCACGAGGTTGGATGGTAGTTCCTCGAACATGCCGGGCGAGGCATAGGAAACGCCCGACAACTCCGCCAGCGCTTCGCCGAGCGTATCTTCGTCGATGAACCCCATCTTGAACAGGGTAGTGCCGAGGTGCTCGCGGAAGAATCCTTGGTTGCGCAGGGCCGCGTTGAGCTGGGTCTTGGTCAGCTTGCCGCGTTGGATCAGCAGCTCGCCGATCTTGCCGACATTCTGGGGCATCCGATTTCAGTCCGGGACTGCGCGCACGGCCACCCAGAAAATCAGTTATGGGCGGCGCTCTTCTCCTTCAGAACAGCCTTGCGGCTGAGCCGTATGCGGTCGCCCGAAACTTCGATGACCTTGACGAGTATCTCGTCGCCTTCATTGAGCTCGGTGCGGATATCTGCGACACGCTTGTGGGCCACCTCGCTGATGTGCAGCAGCCCCTCGACGCGCGGCATGATTGCCACGAAAGCGCCGAAATTGGTCAGCCGCTGGATCTTGCCCATGTAAGTGCGGCCGAGCTCGGCGGTTGCGGTTAGCTCTTCGATGAGAGTTTTGGCTTTCTGGGCGGCAGCTTCGTCGACCGATGCGATCTGTACCCGGCCGTCGTCTTCGATGTCAATGCGCGTACCCGTGCGTTCGATGATCGAGCGAATCATCTTTCCACCCGGCCCGATGACCTCGCCAATCTTGTCCTTTGGGATGGTGATGGTGAGCATGCGCGGTGCGAACGGTGAAATCTCGTCTCGCGGAGCCGCGAGCGTTTCCTCCATCCGATCGAGAATGAACTGACGCCCAACATGGGCCTGTTCCAGGGCCTCGGTGAGTATTTTGCGATCCACGCCACTGATCTTGATGTCCATCTGCAGTGCGGTCACACCCAGACGCGTACCCGCGACCTTGAAGTCCATGTCGCCAAGGTGATCCTCGACGCCTGCGATATCGCTGAGCACAGCGTACTTTGAGCCCTCCTTGATCAGGCCCATTGCCACGCCGGCCACCGGCGCTGACAGAGGCACGCCCGCGTCCATGAGGGCGAGGGCGCCCCCGCAGATGGAGGCCATGGATGAGGAGCCGTTTGACTCGAGGATGTCGCTCACCAGACGAACCGTGTACGGAAACTTATCCTCGCCCGGCATCAGGGGCAGCAGGGAGCGCTCGGCCAGGGCACCGTGCCCAATTTCACGGCGGCCCGGTCCCCGCAGGAATTTTGCCTCCCCGACGCAGAACGGGGGGAAATTGTAGTGCAGCATGAAACGCTTCTGCGACTCACCTTGAAGCCAGTCGAGCCTCTGTGCATCCGCCGCAGTTCCGAGGGTGGCGGTGACCAGAGCCTGAGTCTCCCCACGGGTGAAAATGGCCGAGCCGTGTGTCCGCGGCAGGACCCCGGTCTCACTGGAGATTGGCCGGATCTGGTCGAGCGCACGGCCGTCGAACCGCTTGCGGTTGTCGACGATCTCGTGCCTCACGATCGTGTGCTCTACTCTGGAGAAAGCCTGTCTGAGCTCGCGGCGCCGGTCCTCGTCATCCTCCGGGACATCGGCGACCAGGGAGTCGCGTAGTTCTGCAACGCGTGCGGAGCTCTTCCGCTTGTCGGAAATGCTCAGGGCCTCGCGCAGGGGTCCCTCGACCTTCTCACGGACATCCTTCACGATTGCCTCAGGGATCTCACGCTCTACCGCCTGCCGCTTCACGGGCTTGAGCTCCTCGAACATATCCCTCTGGAGCTTCACCAGGCGGCGCACTTCTTCGTGGCCCTGGAAAATGGCGTCGATCAACAGGGACTCCGACACCTGCTGCGCCCCCGCTTCCACCATGACGATCCCCTCATCCGTGCCGCACACCACCAGGTCGAGTGTGCTCGACTCGAGCTTCGGATGGGTCGGGTTGATGATCAGGTGTCCGTCCACGTGGCCCATGCGTACTGCGGCCAGCGGAGTGTCGAAGGGGATGTCAGACAGATAGAGGGCAGCTGATGCTCCTGTAACTGCCAGGACGTCGGTATCGTTCGACTGGTCAAATGACAGGACCAGGGCGATCACTTGAGTTTCGTAGTTCCAGCCCGCAGGGAAGAGAGGCCGGATGGGGCGATCGATCAGGCGAGCAGTCAGCGTTTCCTTCTCGTTCGGTCTCCCCTCACGCTTGAAAAAGCCCCCCGGGATCTTACCCGCGGCATATGTATTTTCGCGGTAGTCTACGGTGAGAGGCAGGAAATCGACTCCCACCCGGGCGTTGCGGGAGGAGCAGGCGGTCACCAGAACGACGCTGTCACCGTAGCGGACCAGGACGGAACCATCCGCCTGCTTGGCAATCTTGCCGTGTTCCATGCTGAATGTCTGCCCGGAGATCTCGAGCTCTTTACGGACTATCACTATATCCTCCAGTCAAGTTCTGTGGGTTTCAAGCGTCTCATGGCTGCCGCCCGTCTGGTTGGGGCGGTCATGGGGAGGGAAGCGTTCGCGCTCCAAAATGGTCCGGGTTAAGCACCGCCAACAGGCCTGTGCGGCTGTGCACGGGATAGGGCCGGTGGATATGCTCGAGAGGTGGGTCCACACCCTCAGTTGATGTGCGGATAAGCCCCGAGAACGCTCGGCCCCAGCCGGGGCTTTGCCCGGGCTCTCCGTTACTTGCGAATGCCCAGTCTCTTGATGATTTCGAGGTACCTCTGGCTGTCAGTGCGCTTGAGATAGTCCAGCAGGCGGCGGCGAACACCCACCATCTTCAGCAGCCCCCGGCGCGAGTGGTGATCTTTCTTGTGGCTCTTAAAGTGCTCGGTCAGATGAGTGATCTGCTCGCTCAGCAGGGCAATCTGGACTTCCGGGGAGCCGGTATCCTGAGGATGCTGCCGGTGTGTCTGGATGACCTCTGCCTTGCTCTCGCGACTCAGCGACACGCTGAATTCACCTCTCGTAACACGTGCTTGTACACTGAACATCCTTTGCTAACGATTCGCGCCATCATACCATACCAGGCGGAGAGCGCAAACCTTGTCAATTTCACAGCCCGGACATCGCGGCCGGACCGGGGCGGAATACCACGCGTGCCAGCCACCGAGGTAGACCATCCGGCGGTTTCTGGTGGATCACGATGGCTAACAGCTCACCATCCGGCCTGAGCGCCCTGCAGATTTCCCCGGGCAAGCTTCGCACTGCCAGAGTCTGCCCACGCGACAGGCGGGAACTCTCCTCGGCTGTCAGATGAAGTGCCGGCAATCCAAGATTGAGCCCCCGCGGCGCAATGACCCTCTCCCGCAATCCCGCGTCATCCAGGGCGAGCAGGTCCGATAGTGGCAGAGCGTCTGATAGCCGGAATTCTCCACATCGCAGGCGAGTGAGCGCCTGGAGGTATGCGCCACAGCCGAGCTCCCGGCCCACGTCATGGGCCAGGGTGCGGATGTAGGTGCCGGAAGAGCAGGTCACCCGGAACTCGAACGTTTC
Organism: Acidobacteriota bacterium; assembly: GCA_027295505.1. GTDB lineage: Bacteria > Acidobacteriota > Polarisedimenticolia > JAPUKU01 > JAPUKU01 > JAPUKU01. The sequence continues at coordinate 9,426 of JAPUKU010000045.1, read as the reverse complement.
CGTGGCTATCTGCAGCAGCTCAATCAGTTCAATGCGGACGCGCACAGGGTCCGGCTCAAAGTGCTCACCCCGCCGGGCGCGGCGGTAGAGGGGTACGCCGTTCACTTTTTTGGCAGAGAACGGGGGCGGAACTTGCATACGTTCCCCCGAGAGCCCCTGCAGCACCTCTCGAAGGCGCGGCTCGTCAGGGGTGAATGGAGTGTGTTCCCCCTGGGGTTTTCCCGTGCTGTCATAAGTATCAGTGGCCACGCCCAGTCGCACCCACCCCTGGTACACCTTTTCGCAGGCGATCAACCAGGAGGTGAGCCTCGTGGCTCGACCGAGGCTGAGGGGCAGCAATCCCGTGGCGAACGGATCGAGGGTTCCCGCGTGTCCAATGCGAACGCCAGGCAGGCGCCTGCGCACAGCTTCCACGACGTCGTGGGACGTACAGTTATCTGGCTTGTCAACCAGAAGAACACCGTCAGGTCCGGCGCCGGTCTGTGAACGTCGCTTCATGCTTCGCCTTCTTCGGTCCTGATCTGGCCCAGCAATTCGGTCACGCGCACCTCACAGAGAAGATCTTCGTCTTCGTGGAATTCCAGCTCCGGCACGTAGCGCAGCCTCAGCGCCGAACCAAGCTCATGCCGCACAAAGCCGCTGGCCCGTGCCAGCAATTCGAGGGTCTGGTGCACCTGCTCCGCATCGCCGTGGATGGAGAGCCGCACAGAGGCATGCTTCAGGTCGGCGCTGGCCCGTACTGCAGTCACGCTCACCATGCCCAGGCGGGGATCGTTCATGCGTTCAATCAGAATACGGCTAATCTCTCGCTGAATCTGGCCCTCAAAACGCTGTCTGCGGTGTTGCATACACAATCTCGATCTAGCTCAGAATCTCGATCTCTGCCCGCAGCAGATCTCCCGGCAGGTTGCGCTCCACTTCCTGGCACACGTCCTGGAACAGCCTTTCGATCTGCTGTCGATCCGTGGCGACGGACACGATGCCCAGGGCAGCGCGCTGATGCGTGTCCTGGAAGTCAACCTCAGCCAGCGCGATGTTGTACCTGCCTCGCAGCCGGTCTTTCAAGCTGCGCACGACCCGCCGCTTGTCCTTCAGGGACTGGGACGCGGGAATGTGAAAATCTAGCCGCAGCGAGCCTACGGTCATGGGCACCGGTTCAGTCGAGAGAATGCCCGGCGCACGAGAAGCCCGTCGCAGGTCTCAGACGCTGGCCTCGACCGTTTCCATACGGAACGCTTCGACGATGTCGCCCGTTTTGAGATCGTTGAACCTCTCCAGAAGTATGCCGCACTCGAACCCCTGCTTGATCTCGCTGACATCGTCCTTGATGTGCTTGAGAGAAGCCATACGGCCCTTGTAGACCACGACGTCGTCCCGGAGCAGGCGCACCTGAGCGTTACGCGCGAGCTTGCCGTCGGTCACGTAGGAGCCAGCGATGACGCCCACCTTGCCGACCTTGAAGAGCTTGCGCACCTCCGCGCGGCCCAGGTAAACCTCCTTGATCGTGGGCTCGAGCAGGCCCTTCATGGCTTTCTTGATCTCGTCTCCGACCTGGTAGATAACCGTGTGCAGACGGATGTCCACGCCTTCCTTCTCGGAGAGGTCACTAGCCTTGCGCTCGGGTCTCACGTTGAAGCCGATGACGATAGCGCCGGAGGCGGAGGCCAGCAGGACGTCCGACTCGGTGATGGCGCCGGGAGCGCTGTGAATGATCTTGATCTTCACGTGGTCGTCGCTGAGGTCCTGGAGCGTCTTTGTGAGTACTTCCACCGAACCCTGGACGTCGCCCTTCAGGATGATGGGCAGTTCCTTGACGCTGCCCTCGCTCAGGCGCTCGTGCAGGTGCTGCAGGCTCAGACGCGCGCTCTTGGAGATGCTTTTCTCGCGCAGCTTGAGCTGCCGGAACGCTCCGATCTGGCGTGCCTTCGCCTCTTCGCTGACGACCTGGAATGAGTCACCTGCCTGGGCCACGCTGGCCAGACCCAGGACCTCGACCGGTGTTGCAGGCCCGGCCTCGTGAAGCGTTTCGCCATGATCGTCGAACATAGCGCGCACCTTCCCGTACACCGCGCCGGCGATGAACGGGTCTCCCACACGCAGTGTGCCGTTCTGAATCAACACCGTGGCCACCGGTCCCCGGGTGCGATCGAGCTTGGCCTCGAGAATAGTGCCGCTGGCCCGACGGTCGGGGTGGGCGCACAGTTGCTTCTCCAGATCGGCATCTGCCACCAGCAGAATCGTGTCGAGCAGATCCTCCAGGCCCTTGCGCTGTTTGGCGGAGATGGGAACTGCCTCAGTCTCTCCTCCCCAGTCCCGGGTCATGAGCTCACGCTCGGAGAGTGCTTGCTTGATGCGATCGGGGTTGCTTCCCGGTTTGTCGATCTTGTTGATGGCCACGATGATCGGGACCTTGGCGGCGCGCGCATGGTGAATGGCCTCCACCGTCTGAGGCTGGACTCCGTCGTCTGAAGCTACAACAAGCAGCACGATGTCCGTGACCTGGGCACCGCGCGCGCGCATCTTCGTGAATGCTTCATGGCCGGGGGTGTCGAGGAAAACGATGCTACGGTTCCTGATGTCGACGCGGTATGCGCCGATGTGCTGGGTGATGCCGCCATGCTCATGTTCGACGATGTTTGATTCGCGGATGGCGTCCAGCAGGGTGGTCTTGCCATGGTCGACATGTCCCATGATGGTCACGACGGGTGGCCTGTGAATCGTACGGCCGCTGCGGGTGTCCTCTTCGACGTTATGCTCGACTGCTTCCTCTTCGAAGCTGACGACGCGTGCCTCACAGTTGAACTGCTGGCAGAGTTCGGTTGCGACCTTGGGCTCTAGGGTCTGGTTGATGGTGACCAGGATTCCACGCAGCATCAGCGTGCGAATCAGGTCTTTCGATTTGACACCGGTCTTCTCGGACAGCTCCTTGAGCGTGGCCCCTTCGCTGATAGTGATCGAGCGCATGGGCCCCGTCGGTACCGGGGGCGGCGCGATCTTGGGACGCGGTGGCGCCGGCGTTCGGGTGGCCGCTGCGGTGGCAGCCGGAGTAGAGCGGCGCGCGGGAGGCCGTCGTGCAGGGGGTGCCATCGGACGGCTGGTGCGTGCTCCAGGGAAGGCTGTGGGCACCCGGGTTCTGAGCAGGGGTGCCATCGCCGGGCGTCTGCGGGCCGCAGGCGGGGGCGTCACACGAGGCGCCGTCTGGGGCGGCCTGAGAGCCGCAGGAGTCGCAGCCTTTCCGGGCGCAGCCGGGCTTACCGAGCGCGCTCCGGCAACCAGCGGCGCGGACGCCGGACGCGCCGTGCCGGCCCGGGCGGGCGTCCTGAGCGCCACAGTCACGGCAGGTCGGGTGATGCCGGGACCGCTGGTGCGTTCACCCGCAGGAGATCTTGCTGCCGGGGCGCCACGAACGGGGCGCAGAGGGCCACCGGCCTTGCCGGCTGTCGGGGTCGCAACGCGGCGGGCGGTGCTCGCCACCGTCGTGGGTGCAGCAGCGCTCTTTGAGGGGGATGCGGTGGCCGTGGTCGGCCGCTTGGTCCCCGCGGCCGCCGTGCGTGTGTCCGGGGCCCGGAGTGTCTTCACGCCTGTCCTGGACCGGGCGGCACCCAAAGCTGCTGCTGCTGACCTCCTCAGCGCGGTGATACCGGGCCGCACGGGGGTGACGCTGGCGCGGATGCGCTTGCTTGCGCCCGCCCCGACCCTCTGGGGGGAGAGGCCACGGGATCGTGGCTTCGCCACCCGTGTAGTGGCCACTTTGCGAATGGGGGAGGAGGCAGCGGAGCGCAGCGACCCGGCCTTGAGAGCCGGCTGCTTGCGCCGGGTTTTTGCAGGTGAAGCTTCCGCGGCGGTGGCCGGGAACTCGTCGTCGAGAGCGTCAGGCTCGACAATGCTCAGGCTGGTCTTGATCTCCAGGCCACGCGCCCGGAGGCGCTCGACCGCCTCTTCCTTGGTGATCCCCAGCCGCTTAGCCAACTCATAGACACGGATCTTCTCCATGAAACCTCATTGTCGCCGATGCAGGGTTTCTCTCAGCCGCGCCGGTCGCTGCGGGCGGTGTCAGCCGCCTCGGAATCTGTGTCAGACGAAGCGGACTCGGAAGGCTCGGGCGGTTGGGCGGGCGTTGAGGCCTCCCCACCCGTGTCGCCGGGCGCGCCCACCGCGGGGATGGTTGCCTCCGGTTCCAGGGCATCATCCCGTGGGGCTTCCTCGAGCGTTTCCTCCGTCTCGGAACTCTCTGCGGTCACCGTCTCATCGCCGGTGTTGCCCTCTTCGTAGAGGGTCTCTTCGGACCTGTCCTCCGGGTCGGCAGGAGGCGCCGGTTGCTGTGCCTGGTACTCCTCCAGGACCTGCTGCGCTGATTCCTGAATGCGCAGGGCGGTCTTCTCACCCATGAGCGGCACCTGCAGCAGCTCTTCGAGCGTCGCCTGGGCCACATGTTCAACGGTGGTGAATCCGGTCTCCTGCAGGTGGGTGGCCAGCTTGGGCCCCACACCGGCCAGTTCCTCCAGCGGCACGCCAATCGAGGCCATGCGCGCCATCTCTTGCTCGACCTCATTGACTTTCTCGGATTCGCTCTTGATGTCAATGCGCCAGCCGATCAGGCGCGATGCAAGACGCACATTCTGACCGCGCTTGCCGATCGCCTGCGAGAGCTGGTCGTCTTCGACGATGACCTCCATGATGCGGTTGGGCTCGTCGATGATGGTGACACGGCTGGTGCGGGCCGGATTCATCGCGTTGCCAACGAACGTGGATGCGTCATCGGAGAACTGCACGATATCGATCTTTTCCCCGCGAAGTTCGCGGATGACGGCCTGCACGCGTGATCCCTTCATGCCCACGCAGGCGCCCACTGGATCAACATCACGATCCTTCGAACGCACCGCAATCTTGGCCCGATCGCCGGGATCACGGGCGGCGTTTTCTATGGTCACCGTGCCATCGTAGATCTCTGGCACTTCCATCTCGAACAGCTTCATCAGCAGTCTGGGGTCGGTACGCGACACGATGACCTGTGGGCCCTTGGCAGCACGATCCACGTTGATGATGATGGCGCGCACTCGATCACCCTGGTTGTAGTGCTCCGACTTGGATTGCTCCTTTTTGGAGAGCGCCGCTTCGGTGCGGCCCAGATCGAGAATAATGTCGCCGCGCTCAAATCGTTTGACGATGCCGTTGACGAGATCCCCCACCCGGTCGGAGTACTCACCGTAAACGTTCTCGCGCTCTGCCTCGCGCACCTTTTGATAGATGACCTGCTTTGCGGCCTGGGCCGCGATGCGGCCCAGCTCCTCACGCGGCTTGCGCAGCTCGATGGCGTCCTCCAGCTGCACGTTCGGATCGATCTTGCGCGCCTCCTCCAGTGTGATCTCCATGTCCGTATCGACCACCTCGTTGACCACGCGCTTGAGTGCGAAGACCTCCAGGTCGCCGCTCTCGCGATCGAAACGTGAAGCCAGCTCCTCGCGAGTCTTGAAGTACTTGCGCGCGGCAGCCACGATGGCGTCCTGTACCGCCTCGATGATGACCTCGACGTCGATCCCCTTTTCGCGGCCAACCGACTCTATTGCTTGAAAAAGTTCGCTCGCCATTTCGTGTGAACCTGAAGGTAAGGTGCAGCTCCGTATAAGCGTTTAATTATAGCATACACAACGATTTAGAATTCAACCTCACGCCGCGCATCCTCGATCTCATCGAGCGCCAGATCAATCGTCTTCCCGTCATCCAGCTCGACCCGCAGCCTGGTCCCGGCTCCGCGCAGCGTACCCACCAGAGCACGAGGCCGGCTCTCAGAGGGTCGCAGCCGGAAGCGCACCCGCTCTCCGACGGCGCGTTCGAAATCCGCAGCATGCCTCAGCGGCCGGTCAAGTCCGGGCGATGAGACCTGCAGGTTGTAACGGCCCTGAAAGAGATCTTCCGCGTCCAGGAGCGGATCCAGGCGCCGGCTCAACTTCTCGCACTCGCCGAGGCTCACTCCACCCCGGCGATCCACGAAGATCTTCAGCATGCCGCCGGTGCCCTGGCGATTCCACACCAGATCGACCAGATCGAGCCCCAGCTCCCCAGCCACGGGTTCGACGAGGCTCCGCAGGTGCTCCGCGAGCGAGTTTTCCACGTATCTAGCCATAAAAAAAAAGTGGGCTGGAGCCCACCGGGGAAAGGCCTAGTTCAGAGAATATCAGGAGGGCTCCAGTGGATCAAGCGTGGCGCTGATCTCCGGGCCTCTCAGGATCCTGGCCCGGGTGAGGGTCCCGGGGCGTCGGGCGGCTTCTGGGGCGGGTCGGCGGGGTAGGGGATGCGCAGGTTGCGGTTCCAGCCCGGTACCGGAATTGCTTTCTGTACCCGACCGTCCGGCCAGCGTACCTCCAGCGAGGCTCCGGGCGCGGGCTCACGGATGCCGAACAACGGCCTGGGGTCGCTATGGCTGAGATAGGACCCGTCTCCGCGCACCTCCCTGACCTGGCGCCGGCCTCCAGCCGTAAGGACGACGCGGGCTCCCAGGGCGCGCTGGTTGGGCCGTCTACCCACCAGCTCGATCCGCAGCCACGATCCGTGCTCGCTCCGGTTCTCGAGCAAGTTCGGCGAGCGGTCGATGTTGGTCACCAGCACGTCCCAGTCCCCGTCATCGTCGAAGTCGGCGAGGGCCAAGGCCCGGCTGGAGTGTTTCAGGGCCAGGCCTGGCCCCGCGGCCTGTGTGATCTCGGTGAATCGTCCCCGGCCCGCGTTCTCGAAAAGCTGGTTGGCCTGGTGGTAGGAGCTGCCGATGTCGTGTTCATCGACCTTTGGGTAAACGTGGCCGTTTGCCAGCAACAGATCGAGATCTCCGTCGAGATCGAAGTCGAAGAACCGTGTCCCCCAGCCGAGCGTGGCGAGGGTCGATTCGACCAGCCCGGCGCGAAACGTGGCGTCTGAGAAGAAACCGTTGCCGTCATTGTGGTAAAGGGTGGCAAAATCGTGCGAAAAGTTGGTCACAAAAAGGTCGAGGTGTCCGTCCCCGTCGTAATCCCCGAAGTCGACTCCCATGCTGGCCTGTTCGCGGCCATCGGAGCTGTACCCGACGCCAGCCCGGATGCCTTCCTCGCGGAAGGTGCCGTCGCCGTTGTTGCGGTACAGAAGGTTTGGGGTGGAATCGTTGGCCACGTAGAGATCTGAATCGCCGTCGTCATCGTAGTCACCCCAGATCACGCCCAGCCCGTAGAAGCCGTCTCTTACGTTGAGACCGGCCGTCACGCTCACTTCGATGAATGTGCCATCACCCCGGTTGCGGTACAGCAGGTCGGTGACACCGGTGAGTCCGCGCGGACCGCACATGACCGGCATGCCGTGAAAGCGGCACTCGTCGCTGCTGCCGGGTGACAGCGCGCGTTCCGGGTTGAACAGGACGTATCGCGCCACGTAAAGGTCGAGCCAGCCATCGCCGTCATAATCAGCGAAAGCGGCGCCCGTCGCCCAGCCGTCGTCTGCTACTCCGGCAGCGGCAGCGACGTCGGTGAATGTGCCGTCGCCGTTGTTACGATGCAGGGCATCCCGGCCGTAGTGGGAGACGAAAAGATCGAGGTCTCCGTCGGCGTCGTAGTCAGCGACGGCACAGCCCACGGCCCATCGGGTGCTCGCCAGGCCGGCGCTCTGCGAGACGTCGGTGAACCGGCCTCCCGTGTTTCGGAAAAGGGCATCCCCCGGCAGGACCTTTCCGCCTTCGGGGACCAGGCGGGAGCCGTTGGGCAGGAAGAGATCGAGATCGTCGTCCCCATCGTAATCGAGCCAGCAGGCGCCGGTACCGAGGGTGTCGAGGATCGTCTCCTTGCCCGGGTTTCCGGAGACGCTATGGTGGAGGATGCCGCGCTCGGCCGCCACGTCTATGAAGCTGGCTGGGGCAGCCACCGAAGGGGTGCCGACGGCCAGTTGGAAGATCGCTATCCCCAGGGTCAATCCCGGGATCGAACAAAGCGCGCCGGGAGCTGATTTCTTCCGGTGGACCATCAGTTCTCTCCGGCCACCACGGTGCGCCCGCGGGCACGTTGCTGTTCTGCAAGGCGGTTGTGAATGGCCACCTCCGCATCGGCGTCGGCCACATTTCCCAGGCGTCTCAAGACCGAACTCAGCACATAGTGGGCGTTCGGGTGGTTCGGTTCCGACTCAAGGACCTGCTGGAGCAGGGTCTGCGCCTCCTCGTAGCGGCTCTCCTCGACGAGCATCACGGCAAGCTGGTAACGAGCACGCGTGAAATCCGGATTCGCCTTCAACGCGGCGCGAAACGCGGCGATGGCCTCCTCGTTACGGGTTTTGATCTTGCACAACATGCCCTTCAGGTAATGGGCGCTCGGCTCTGTGATGCCGCTCGCCAGGACGTGCTCCACCGAGTCGAGGGCCTCGCCATAGAGCGACAGCTCAAACTGGGTGTTCGCGAGCTGCAGGCGGAGCGCATGCCGATCGGGGCGGGCTTCGAGGAACGCCTGCAGGTGGGGGAGAGACTCGCTGCGCCGGCCGAGAGCCAGCAGCACTACGGCCAGGTTCTGGTGGACTCTGGGCAGGTCACTTGGCGTGGGCACGAGCTCCAGAGCCTCCTGAAGGCGCTTCCGAGACTCCTTGTACCGCTCCTGCAGACGGTACAGGCGTCCCAGGTTGTAGAGGGTTTGAAAATCACCGGGTTTCACTGCCAGCGCGACCAGGAACTCCCGCTCCGCGTCGGGATACCGATCGGCCAGAGCGTAGGCTTGTCCCAGCAGGGATCGGGTGCCATATTCATCCGGCGCCAGGCGGGCTGCAGTCTCGAGCGGCGGGATGGCCTCGGCAACCCGCCGCTGGCGCAGGCGAAGGCGGCCGAGCTCGAGGGCCGCCGGCCAGTAGTCTCCATGCTGTTCCACGATTCCCTGAAGTGAGCTTTCGGCCCGAGCCGCCTCGTCCGCGGCAAGCTGCTCGAGGGCCTGGCGGAGCTCGACCGCCGGATCTGCTGCGATGGCCGCACTGACCGCGAGAGGCAACCCGGCCACGAGGATTGCGGCCAGGCAGAAATGGCTCATTGTCGGGCTCCCTCTGCCGCCGGCTTCCTGACGATCGGGCGTGCCGGCTCTCCCTGATTGACAACGTAGAAACGTCCAGGCGCGAGCCTGCCGAGAAGCTGCGTGCCGCCGTCGGGCCAGCGCACCCGCACCTGCTCCACGCTGTCCTGTCCCAGGCCGAAGTGCAGTCGAAAATCGCTCTGCGAGAGGTACCCGGATCCGCTGCGCACCTCATCGATGCGGACCCGGCCTCCGGCCACCACCTCCACGCGTGCCCCGATGGCGTCTGGGTTTCCACCACGCGCCCGCAGGTGCAGGGAGATCCAGTTCCCGGCCAGTTCTCCGCCGTCGTTCCTGTACAGGCCCGGAGCCTCGTGCAGGTGGGTCACCAGGAGATCAATGTCACCGTCATTGTCGTAATCCGCCGTGG